>NZ_JAAMOX010000002.1:0-353334 GCF_011758565.1 Lysinibacter cavernae | reverse complement strand
GTCAGGTGACGCCCTACAGCTCCCCGTTGAATCGAGCGCAGCGGCCCTTGGTCTTCTGAACAAGCTTGGCGACACTGTTCGTGACTTTGAGTTCAGGCACGGAACGATGGATGACGTATTTCTTGCGGTCACCGGGGCGGATGCCTCGACCCTCGGCGAGGACGCCTCTAGCGTTCCTGGCACCCATAACCAGAATCTCGCAGAAGAGAGCGCAGCATGAACATGGTCTTGATCCTCGCCAAACGAAACCTCAGCATCTTCTTCCGCGACCGGATGGGCGTCTTTCTGTCCCTGCTGTCCTCGCTCATTCTCCTGCTGCTATACACCTTCTTCTTGGGGTCGCAGATCGCGGATAGCCTGACCGCTCAGTTCTCGCACGCGACCGACGATCAGGTGAGCCTGTTTGTGACGACGTGGGTGTTCGCGGGGGTCATCATGATCACGTCGCTCACCACGGGGTTGTCTGGCATGAACGTGTTCATCGAAGACAAAACGACCCAACGCTTCAATGACTTCCTGGTCTCGCCTATTAGCCGCCTGCAGCTGACGTTTGGCTACCTCATTTCGGCGTTCACGATTTCGGTCATCATGACCGTTATTATTGCCGCGGTTGGTCAGGGCGTACTCGCGGCAAACGGCGGTGCCCTTGGCGGCGAACAACTGCTTTCCGTTCTTGGATACGTCGTGCTGTCCTGCGCGGTGTTCTCGACCATGTCGGCGCTCGTTGCTACTTTTATCAAATCGAGCGGTTCGTTTACCGCGGTTGCGACCATCACAGGAACGGCGCTCGGCTTCCTTGCGGGTGCCTACATCCCCGTTGGCTCGCTTCCAAGCGGTGTCGCGAACGTGATCAACGCACTTCCCTTTGCGCAATCTGCGATGCTGCTGCGCCAGCCGTTCACCAAGGACTCGCTCGATCAGGTCACTTCAGGCAATGCCGAGGCGATTACCGAGTTGCAAACCTACTTTGGCATCCACGGCTCCGTTGGGGACGTCGACCTCAGCAACGGCGTTATGATCGCGGTTATGGGAATCATCGGAGTGGTCTGCGTTGGCCTCGGAGCGTGGCGCATTGGCCGAAGCATCCGGTAAGCGGGCGCGATGGCCTCTCCGACAGGCTTTCGGCCCAGCCCGGTTGGGCAAGCTCACCCAGGAAAACGGCTGGACCATTGCGGTGGTTGGCGCGAGCGCCGTGCTCGGAGTGCTTGCCCTCTTGACCGTTGAGTCGGACGGAGTCGGCTGGCTGACCACCGAGGTGAACGTGGCAGCCACCGTTTTGCTGCTCTGCGGGATCATTCTCTACTACGCGTTGATTGCCAGGCGACACCTTGACGGGATGAGCGGCTCGTGGACGTCGCAGCTTGTCCTCATCGCGCTCTCCGCTGGCATCGTCTCGCTCAACCCAAATCTGTTATCGGTGCAAGTAATCTTTTACCCGCTGATGTGGTCAACCAGTCGCACGCTGCGTCAGGCGGTCGTGATGACCGGGGTCGGGTCGTTTGTGATCGGTCTCGCGGCCGTCCTCGGACATAACGATCCCGACTGGGTTTGGGTCGGTTGGGCAATCGTGGGTGCATCGTATGCGTTCAGCCTTGCGATGGGCCTGTGGATTACCACCATCGCAACGCAGGGCGCTGAAAATGCCCGATTGCTTGACGAGCTTAGGCAGCAGCAGGACCAGATTGCGGCGCTGAACCGGGCCGCTGGGGCCGATGCGGAGCGCGCCCACCTGTCGAGGGACCTGCACGATACGGTGGCGCAAACCCTCACAGGCGTTGTGCTGCTGTCGAGGCAGACCGAAAAACAGCTTGAAACGCTTGAACCGAGCACGGTGAGAGATCGCAGCATCGAGTTGATCCGGCTTGTCGAGTCGAGCTCTGCAGAGGCCCTGACCGAGACACGGGCAATGGTTGCCACCACCTCGTCGCTTGCTTCCGCTGGCGGCTCGTTTGCGGAAACCGTTCAACGCCTTGCCGACCGCTTCGCAAAAGAGACCGGCATCCAGGTTGCTGTCGAATGCGAGGCGGAGGCGTCGGCGGCGCTCAGCAGGGCCAACGAGGTCGTGGTGCTGCGCTGCGTGCAGGAGGGCCTCGCAAACGTGCGTAAACATGCGAGGGCGACGACGGTGAAGGTGAGTCTCACGTTGGGCAAGGATTCCGAACGTGCAACCGAATCGTTTGTGCGACTGACCCTGACCGACAACGGGATTGGGCTTGGCGAGCAGCCACTCGGCGGGTTTAACCCGGAAGGCGACGGTGGCCAGTTTGGCCTCGCCGGGATGCGCGACCGGCTCGCGCTCGTTGGTGGCGCGTTAACCCTCGCGAACGGAGAGTCTGCAACGGATACCCTTCGTGGCCACGGTGCGGTATTGACGGTGAGCCTTCCGAATGTGTCACAACCCACCGCCGAAACAGAAGGAGCACCCGAATGAGTGGCAACATCCGAGTCTTGGTTGTTGACGATCACCCCATCGTTCGCGCCGGCATTGTGGCGACGCTGCTTGGGCAGCCAGACATTACGGTTGTTGGCGAAGCAGGGAGCGGCCCTGAGGCCGTTGTCAGGGTTGCTGAAGCGCAGCGCGACGGCAACCCCATTCAGGTTGTGCTCATGGATTTGAGGATGCCGGGCGGCGACGGCGTCCAAGCGACGGCGCAAATTTGTGCCGCGCATCCACAAACGAGGGTGCTTATCCTCACCACCTACGAAAGCGACGACAACATTCTTGCCGCAATTGAGGCCGGAGCAAACGGGTACTTGCTCAAGGCTTCGCCAGAGAACGAGATCGTCTCTGGCGTGCGCTCGGTCGCGACTGGCGGCACGGTGCTTGCCCCAGCCATAGCCGAGGCGCTAGTGACAAGGATGCGCGCCGCAACGCAGCCATCTGCGGATGCGCCAACGCTCAGTCCGAGGGAGCGGGAGGTGCTCACGCTCGTGTCTCGGGGATACACCAACGGTCAGATTGCCGCGGAGCTGTTCATCTCTGAGGCGACGGTGAAAACCCACTTGGTGCGGATCTTTGAGAAACTAGGGGTTGGCGATCGCACCAGGGCGGTGACGCTCGCCATCGAACTTGGCCTACTCGGCTGAATTCGCCCCCCGCTTTCTTCCGAGCCCGCCGAAGTGCCGACCCGAGATTGTGGTCAGAAAGTAGTTCGCTCCGTGACACGTTTCGCCACGCGTTGGACCCTCGTGCCCGCTCTGCTCGCAAGCGCCTGGAAGCAACTGGTGAGTAACAGTTTGGTCTACATCGCCGCTATCACGGTGCTGCAGGGGGCCGTCGCCGTGATTGCCCTTCCGCTCATCCGCTGGCTGTTTCGGTCTGCCGTCGGCGCAGCTGGGCTGAGAGGCCTCGAAATGTCGAGCGTCATCACCCTTGCCTCGACGCCAACCTCCGTTGTGTTGCTCATCGCCGTTGTTGTTGTGGCCTTTATAGCCCTGTCATTTCAGCTTGCGGCCCTTGTGCTGATGAGCACACGGCTGCAGTCTGGACTCCCTGTGACGGTTGCCGGGCTGCTGGCGGATGCGAAGGCCCTTGGACGATTGCTGCTCAGGCCGCGTTCTGCCTGGCTTGTTGGTTATTTGCTTGTTGTGCTCCCGCTCGGAAACTTTGGCTTTGCCTCGGTTCTCACGCAGGCTATCGCGGTGCCGTCGTTTGTTTCGGGGGAGCTCCTTAAATCAACAACCGGAACGATCCTGTACGTCCTGTTTCTACTTGGACTTGCGCTTGTGAACGCGCGACTTGTGCTGACGATCCCCGCCTTTGTTGCCGGAGAGGCTCGCCCTCTTCGTACAAGCTGGCGAATGACAAAAGGGATTACCCTCCCGATCATCGTGACTGTTTCGGCGATTATCCTGCTGAGTACCGTGTTGATCTCAGCCACGCTTGCGCTGAGTCTGCTCCCGACGGCGCTTGCCGACGCGGTGTGGCCAGCTGCCGCCCCCGCGGTCGCCTCTGTCAGTCTTGCAATCGCTCAGGTCCTCACGTTTCTTTTGGTTGGCGCGACAACCGCAGCACTCGTCTCAACAACGGTCAAGCTCTACCGCGTTGGCACAGATTGGAAGGGCCCCGCTGGCATTGCGCCAATCGAGCCTGAGTCGAATGTTGCCTCGAACCAGGACTTTCGCAGGCCGGCTCTGCTCGCTGGAGCAACCCTTGTGACGCTCGTTGCCGGCCTGTCAATTGTCAACTATCCCGTCATGGAAGCGTTGGAAGCGCATCCAGACACGCTCATCCTTGGCCACAGGGGGTTTAGCGGCGGTGGCGTGGAAAACACGATTCCCGGGTTGGAGGCTGCGGCCGAGGCTGGAGCCGATCTCACCGAGATGGACGTGTTGCAGACCAAAGATAACCAGTTTGTGGTCATGCACGACGTCAACCTACAACGGCTCACAGGGCAGGACCTCGCGGTTGCCGATCTCACCCTTGAGGAGCTCACCGCGCTGACCGTGACAGACCTTGCCGGCCATTCCGCGGTCATTCCGTCACTTCGCGATTATGTCGTTCGTGCGCAGGAACTCGGCATGCCGCTCCTTATTGAGATCAAAACCCACGGCGGGGAGAGCCCCGACATGGTTGAGCTGCTGATTGGCGAACTCGAGGAGTTGCAAGCGATGGACAACAACATGTTCCATTCGCTCGATAAGCCTGCAATTGAGCGGCTGAAACAGCTTCGTCCTGACGTCTATGCCGGGTACATCTTTGCGCTTGCAGGGGTGAACCTGCCGCCGACCACTGCTGACTTTGTGGTTATCGAGGAGGCCTCGTATACAAGCGGCCTGCGCGACGACGCACGGGCCAACGGAAAAGGAGTTTTTGTCTGGACGGTAAACGCACCCGCTGCGCAGCGACAGATGCTGCGGGATGAGGTGGATGGCCTGATTACCGACCACCCCGACACGGCACTTATTGCGCGAAATGACATAGACTCAAACCCAGGTTTGACCGGTCGCCTGATCGACGCGATCGACCGGTTTGTCGTCATTAACTAGCCACCCAACTGGCCGCATCTACCCCCGAAGGACAGCAATGCTGAATCGTAAGTTGACCGTTTCGATCGCAATTCTTGGCGGACTCCTGCTCGCCCCTGCGCTCACCGGTTGCACGCAAGACAGCGACCCAAATTACACGGCAGTTGACCTGCCTTCGGCATTCCCAACGACGGTCCCGCTCGCTGACGGCACCGTGTTTGCGGCTGACAAGATGGGGGACACCGGATGGTCGGCCTCTGTGCTCGTTGACGATGCAGCCGCGCAGGACGCCGTCCTGCAGCAGCTGAAAGACGAGGGCTTTACCGAGCAGGGGTCAAACGAGTCAGACGCGAAGGCCCGCATCTTTTCTCTGACCGATGGCACAACAGCAGTGACGGTTGTGCTGAAGCAGGTTGACGGAAAGTTCGTGGTTGATTACACCTTTGCGCCGATCCCTCGGTAGCAATCGTAGGTTTGGCCGCTCATCACTGACGTCGGTTGGCAGCGGTGAGCCTGCGCGGACGCCAAATTGCGTCCTCAATTCAAGAATTGTGGCAAACTTTTAGATTTCTTTTCTAAACCGCGTAAGTTTTTCGGTGCCTTTGAGTCTTATCTATTGAAGGCGTTGTTAGCGAAGCCTGTGTGTTCAGGCTGATGTGCCGACGACCCTTCAGCGTTCATAACTAGATATCAGACTTGGCATATTGAGGGACCCTAGACCCGAAATATTGCCATCGGCTGGGCCGAAAGACTCTGCGGTATACCGGACGCTAGCGCCCCTAGCTAGCGTGTTGAGTTCGTACGATATTCGGTTCTGCCAGTGCCGGGAGGGCTACATCAATCCCCCCTCGAAGTAGTCCTTCCGGCACGCATTTCTCTCTTATGGCAGTGTGCTTATTTTTGCGTAGATGAGCGAGAGCACCGCTGCGGAGCCGAGGAGTGGAACGCTCCGAACGATCCACCAGCGTTCGCGCACGTGCAGCGCTGGGGTTGTCGCTCTGGCCGTAACCGTGCCGCTGAATCGTTCGCGCATGAGCGGCGAGCGGTGGTCGGGTTCGATTCCGCGCTGATGATCGTCATTCTGGTGAATTGGCTGTCGTTCAATGGCCTCGACCGCGCTCACAAACCTTCCGACCAGCCTCCAGAAGGGGGCCTCGGCGAGGTTGATGCGAACCGGGGCGTTAAATATGACAACTCCGTCGACACATTCGACATCAAAGTCGGGGGCGTGGTCGGCCAACAGCTCAAGAAGGCCGCCTGAGACGACGTCGAGCGCCCGCGTGGCGCTGGTCGAGACCGTTGGCGACAGGATGGTTTCCGCCGACATCGGCAGTTCGGGTGTTGGCTCGCCGCCCCGCTCGACGGTGAGGGTATGGCTGCGTTCGAATTCAACGAGGCGAGAGAAGCGCGTTTCGTCGGCTTCGGCCGACCGATCAAACGGGACGGACTCCGCGACCTGAAATCGCGGGAGTGCTCGTCGAAGGTGCAGGGTTGTCTCGTTGTATTTGGCGCTGACCGCGAAGTGGGGGATTGCCGAGGTGACGGGGATCGTGACTATCGTCCACCCACTGGCGGTGAACGCTTCTACCGGCCGCCCAAACGTGCTCTCGAAGCCTGCGAGCCGAAGGGGCCCGTGAAACGTTCTGTTGGATAGGCTGCCGGCGGATGGTTTGCCGCCTGCCGTGAGCGTCATCGCTGCATCATTTTCAGCTGCAAACGTTGCGAGCATGACCCAGCGCTTGCGCTGAGGTCGATAGGGCCAGACGGTCAGGGCTGCAAACAGGTAGGCGGCGAACGCGGCAAGCACGGGGATAGCGACGGCGATTGGTGTCTTGCCCCACACGAGCGCGGCGACTGCGAGTGCCGTCAGTGGGCAGAGGATAAGCCCGATCGCCCATAGCTGTGGCGGTGCGAGTCGAGTTCTGAGGTGGATGCCGTGGTCAGGTGCGAGCATCGCCTGCGCGTCGGTGATTTCAGCCGCAACCCATTCGTGGGTGAGCGCGGAGGTGTTGAGCCGTGGCGAAGTCTGGGGTGGCGGAGTGACGATGAAGTCGCCCCTACTGTCGATCGTGATACTCACATGAGACAACATACCCCGTAAACTCCCGGTTTTTCAGTAGAAATACACGTGACGTTGAGTATTTTTTGCCAAAGGGTTTGGGTTAGGCTCTGTGCATGTCTCGCGAGTATGGTTTTGTCACCGAATGGGAGTTGAATGCGTCGCGAGATCGCGTCTGGCGCGCGGTTGCGACGGGGCCAGCTGAGAATCTGACGCCGTGGTGGCGGGGCGTGACGCTCTCGGTCGGGCCGGCGGGGTTGATCGAGGGTGCTGTGGCCCAGCTTTCGGTCGTAAGCCCCGTTGGCTATACGCTTCGAGAGCGGTTGGTGGTTGCCGTGGTTGAGGCCCCGAAACTGCTCGTGGCGACAAGCGCCGGCGATCTTGTTGGCGAGGGGCGTGTTGAGCTCATGCCGGTTGATGGGAACCATACGCGAGTTCGAGTCACCTGGTGTGTGGTGGCAACCCGGCGGTGGATGGTGGTATCGGCCTGGTTCCTTGACCCGCTGTTCCGGTGGGCGCATCGCCGTGTCATGGCGCGTGGCCTTGTGGGTCTCAGGCAACTCGTGGCCAACACCGACGATGAGTAGCGCGCGGGGAGAAAAGCGCGTACCCTACTTAAAGTCATCTTGACTATAAGTAGCCGTTTTCGCTGAAGACGCGCAAAACGCGGGAGTTTTCATGGATTACGCAGCGGCAAACGTGAGTGAGCGTCGGTTCCTTCCGCCGCGCGTTGCCGTATCAACCGTCGCGTTTGCACTGCGGCCGCCAGCTGAAGGTGCCAATCCTCATCCCTCCGAAAGCGAGCCGCACAACATCACCCTGTGGCTGCCGCTCGTCCGGCGAACCAGAGACCCGTTTCGGGGGCAGTGGGCCCTGCCCGGCGGGCCGCTCACCTGGAACGAATCACTTTCGGATACCTCGCGGCGCACGCTTGCTGACACAACAGGCGCCAGCCCGCGCTACCTCGAACAGCTGTATGCCTTTGGCGAGCCGGAGCGGTCGGCCTCCGACCAACGACTTGTCACAATTGCCTACTGGGCGCTGCTCACAAACGACGAGATCGCCGGCGATACCGGCGTCCAAACCGTCTCGGAGCCAGCAGCGGCACAGCGCAGTAGCGGACAGCTCGGGAACGGACAGCTCAGTAACGTCGCTTGGTTCTCCGCCGACAGCCTGCCGGACCTAGCGTTTGATCACGCTGACATCGTCAACTACGCGCTGTGGAGGCTCCGCAACAAGACCGAGTATTCAACGGTTGCCTACCGGTTTCTTGGCGAATCGTTCACCCTTGCGCAACTCAGGGTCGTCTACGAAGCGGTCCTTGGCAAGCAATCAGATCCCGCCAACTTCCGCCGCCAAGCGCTTGCGAGCGGGCATCTTCGCGAGACCGGTCGAGTCGAGACCGGCGTCGGGTACCGCCCCGCAAAACTGTACAGCTTCAGTGATGTCGACCACGCGGCATCCGATACAAGGAGATCATCATGACGTCGGTAGACGAACTGATTCGCAGCATTCACGAACCACGCACTGACAGCCACAGCGGCCGACCGATCAATCTTCGGACGGCGGGGGCCGCGCCGAGCGTCAGCACATGCGATACCGATCTCGCGAGGGACCCGTGGTCGATTGACCAGCGCCCCGCCTCCACATACGGACCTGGCGCATCCGTCGCCGATCTCATCCCGCTTGGTGCCCCGCGCCAGGGCAAACTGCCAGACGAATACACCGTCGCGACCGAGGCGGAACTCGAACGCCGCATTTGGGATGCCAAACAGGCGCTCGGGGACCGCGTACTGATTCTTGGGCACTTTTACCAGCGAGACGAGGTCGTGAAATTTGCCGACTTTGTTGGTGACTCGTTCCAGCTCGCCAGGGCAGCAACCACGCAACCGCAGGCCGAAGCCATCATCTTCTGCGGTGTGCACTTTATGGCGGAGACCGCTGATATTCTCTCCAAGCCCCAGCAGGCAGTTATCCTGCCAAACCTCGCGGCAGGCTGCTCGATGGCCGATATGGCAAACATTGACCAGGTCGAAGACTGCTGGGCCGATCTCGAGGCTCTCTATGGGACAGAGCCCGACGAGCAGGGTCGGGTGCCAGTTATCCCCGTCACCTACATGAACTCATCCGCCGCCATCAAAGATTTCTGCGGCAAGCGAGGGGGCATCGTCTGCACCTCCTCGAATGCGCATACCGTTCTGGAATGGGCATTCGAGCGCGGTCAGCGGGTGGTGTTTTTTCCCGACCAGCATCTTGGCCGCAATACGGCGAAGGCCATGGGAATTCCGCTCGAACAGATGCCGATGTGGAACCCCAACCGCGAACTCGGAGGCAATACCGAGCAACAGCTCAACGAGGCGAAGGTTATTCTCTGGAACGGGTTCTGCTCGGTCCACAAGCGATTTAGCGTGGCCCAGATTGAGCAAGCGAGGGCTGAGCACCCGGGCGTACGTGTTGTGGTTCATCCAGAATGCCCTATGGATGTTGTTGACGCCGCAGACGAGAGCGGCTCGACCGACTACATCACGAAGGCAATCGCTGCGGCACCCGACGGCACGACCTTTGCGATTGGCACCGAGATCAACCTTGTGCAGCGCCTCGCGACGCAGTATCCGCAGCACACCATCTTTTGCCTCGACCCGGTGGTATGCCCGTGCTCAACGATGTACCGCATCCACCCCGGATACCTCGCTTGGACGCTCGAGCGTTTGCTCGCTGGCGAAGTGGTGAACCGTATCAGCGTCGACGAGAGCGTGAGCGAGGGCTCGCTCCTTGCCCTCGAACGGATGCTGGCGGCAAAGCCGTGATTGTCGTCGTTGGGAGCGGGCTTGCCGGAATCACCGCAGCACTTGCCGCTGCCGACTTCGATGACGTCACGATGGTGACGAAGGCCGCGCTTGAGATGTCGAATACGTTCGCCGCACAGGGCGGTATTGCCGCTGCGCTCGGCGACGACGATTCGGCCGAACGGCACCTGATGGACACGCTCGCGGCGGGCAACGGGCTGGTGCGAGCATCAGCGGCAAGGGTTCTCACGGCCGAGGGGCCCCAGCGAATCCACGACCTCATCGGGCTCGGTGTTGCGTTCGACAGGGATGCCTCAGGAAACCTCGCTCGCGGGCTTGAGGCGGCCCACTCTCGGCATCGAATTGTGCATGCCGGAGGCGACGCAACCGGGGCGGTGATTGAGACTGCTCTTGCGCAGCGCATCCGCGAGGGCAGGGTGAGCGTGCTCGAATACCGCTACGTGGCTGATATTCGGCTGAAGGATGGCCGTGCCGCTGGGGTAGAGCTGCTTGCGGATGATGGAACGCGCGAGGTGCTCGACGCCTCGGCCGTTGTGCTGGCAACCGGCGGCGCAGGGCAGCTCTACTCGCACACAACCAACCCAGCCATCGCAACCGGTGACGGGGTCGCGGCAGCGGCGAGGGCAGGTGCCGTCCTTTGCGATCTTGAGTTTTACCAGTTTCACCCGACGGCCCTCGCCGTGGAGGGAAACTTTCTCGTGTCTGAAGCCGTTCGCGGGGCAGGCGCAGTCCTTGTTGATGAGCGGGGTCATCGTTTTATGGTTGATGCCCACCCAGCCGCCGAACTCGCGCCTCGGGATGTTGTGGCTCGCACAATCGCGACGGTCATGGCAGAGCAGGGCGGTCGCCCTGTGATGCTTCGTGCCCCTGGCCTCGGGGAGCCGAAGGCCGCTGCGTACCTGGCGACTCGGTTTCCCACCATTAACCGTGTCTGCGCGGAGAACGGTTTTGACTGGGCGCGTGAGCCTATTCCCGTGACCCCTGCCGCGCACTATTGGATGGGAGGCATCCGCACCGATCATGACGGGCGCACCTCCATTCCCGGCCTGTTTGCGGCGGGTGAGGCAGCAAATACCGGTGTCCACGGAGCCAACCGGCTCGCGTCTAATTCGCTCCTTGAAGCGGTTGTCTTCGGCAGGAGGGCTGGCGTCGCCGCCGCAACGGGTGGCCATCGCGACGATCATTTCGACGGTGGCGAACCGGCATCGGTCTGCGCGCTTCCGCCGGCAGTCCTCGGCATGGAGCCAACCGCCTGTGACGTCCGTGAGCTCATGTGGTCGGAGGTCGGACTGGCGCGGGACGGCAACGGCCTTGGCCGCGCGGCAACGCGCCTCGGCGAATGGGCAGCCGCGCTGAGCATCGAGTCCCAGCATGGTCAGGACCAGGCCGGCCGGGTGTCCGGAGCCACGGCATCCATGGAACTGCTGAACCTCGCGACCCTCGGCCACCTTATTGCCGTTGCGGCGAGCGAGCGGGATGAATCGCGAGGTGCCCACCTTCGCACCGACGCGCGGCAGAGTGATCCGGCCAAGGCGTTCAGCCGGAATTACATATTCTCCGCACCATACCCGGCAACCAGAAACGTGTGTGATCTCAATCGTGTCGACCGGCTGAGCCGAGCCGACCGCCACCTCTCAAGGAGCGCCTAATGCTGACCCCCACCATCGTTACCGAGATCGTCGACCGGGCGCTGCGCGAAGACGCACCATGGGGTGACATCACCGCTGAGGCCGTGATCCCCGTCGGGGCGCAGGCCTCAGCTCAGCTTGTTGCGAGAGAGCCAGGAGTCATGAGCGGTGGCGCGGTCTTTGCGCGGGCGTTTGAGCTCTGCGATCAGTCGCTCCTGGTTGAACGTTTGGTCGCGGATGGAGACACCTTCTCGTCTGGGGACGTGCTGGCTACGGTCAGCGGCCCTGCCCGCCCGCTGCTCACCGCAGAACGCGTTGGCCTGAACTTTGTGCAGCGGATGAGCGGAGTGGCGACGCTCACATCCGCCTACGTTGCGGCGGTCGCCGGCACAGCGGCCCGCATCGCCGACACGCGAAAGACCACCCCAGGTCTGCGGGCGGCCGAAAAATACGCCGTCGCCTGCGGCGGCGGATCGAACCACCGTTTTGGGCTTTCCGATGCGGTCATGGTGAAAGATAATCACCTCGCGGTGTTGCAGCAGCAACGCGGGCTTGGCGTCACCGAGGCGCTGGTCAGCCTCCGCCAATCCGTTGGTCACACCACTCATATCGAGGTCGAGGTTGATCGGCTCGACCAGGTTGAGGCCGTTCTCGCCGCTCGCATCGATACGATCATGCTCGACAATTTCTCCTTGGAGGATCTGCGCGCCGGGGTGACACAGATCGCTGGGCGCGCGCTGGTTGAGGCGAGCGGAGGCGTGAACCTTGTGACCGTTGGTGAGATTGCCGCAACGGGCGTCGACGTTATCTCGGTCGGGGCTCTGACACACAGCGCTCGTGCACTTGACCTTGGGCTTGACATCGTGATTACGGGTGCGCCCTAGTGCTGTATCTCGATAACGCGGCAACAACGCGGATGCCAGACGAGGTCCTTCGGGCCATGTGGGCGTACCTCTCAGAGGAATTTGCCAACGCGTCGAGCGTTCATGCGGCCGGCCAGCGGGCAAGGGATGCCGTCGACTGGGGGCGTTCCACCGTCGCCCAGCTGCTCGGCGGACGACCATCCGACATCGTCTTTACCTCAGGAGGTACGGAGGCCAATAACCTCGCGGTGAAGGGGCTCGCGCTTGCCAATCCACGGGGCCGGCACCTGGTCACGACGGCTATCGAGCATCCCTCTGTGATCGAATCGTGCCGGTATCTCGAACGGTTCCACGGCTTTGAGCTGTCGTATGTTCCGGTCGATTACTTTGGCAGGGTGGCTCCGGATGCGCTCGCCGAGGCGCTGAGGGACGACACCAGCCTTGTTTCGATCGGTCTCGCCAATAACGAGGTTGGAACGGTGCAGCCGATTCGCGCCCTCGCCGATGTCGCTCACGAGCGGGGCGCGCTTATGCACACCGATGCGGTGCAAGCGGTCGGCTCGCTCTCGGTTTCCGCCGCGGAACTCGGCGTTGACGCGCTCAGCTGCTCGGCGCATAAGCTCGGCGGGCCGAAGGGGGTTGGTGCGCTTTTCCGTCGGAGAAGCCTCGCGATCGAGCCCGTCCTTCACGGCGGCGGGCAGGAGCGAGGGGCTCGGTCAGGAACCGAACATGTGGCAGGAATTGTTGGATTTGCTGCAGCCGCGCAACTGCTGCTTGGCAACCCCGACATCGAGCAGGATCGTGAGGAACTTGCCAAGTCACGAGCATCCCTCGTGCAGCGGGTTGGCAAGGCGGTCCCGGATGCGCTGCTCACCGGAGACCCCTTCGCGAGGCTTCCTGGCCACGCTTCGTGGTGTTTTACCGGGGTGAGCGGCGAATCGATTGTTGTTGCCCTCGACGCGGCCGGCATCGCGGCGTCTTCCGGCTCTGCGTGTGCCGCTGGCCACGACGAGCCATCACCCGTTCTGCTTGCCATGGGGCTGAGCCGGGAGGTCGCACAGTCGGCCGTGCGGTTGAGCCTGTTGCGGCCCCTTGAACCGGCCGAGGCGGATCTGGTTGTGGATGTGTTGACCAACGCCGCTTCGACGCGGCGGCTCCAACGAGACGTTGGTGGGGCAGCGGTCCGATGAGCAAGAACCCGTTTGCTGAGGTACCGTATTCCTGTGATTGAATCCCCCGAGAAGTCGGCTCGCGAGCAGACCACGTTCCGCGTTGCAACGACCAACGACATCACCGCCATTGTGAGGCTTGTCACATCCGCCTATCGCGGAGACGAAAGCCGCGCCGGCTGGACAACCGAAGCAGACCTGCTCAACGGCGAGCGAATCACGCCGCAGGTGCTGCTCGCCGATATGCAGCGAGACCACAGCAACGTCCTGCTCGCCGAACGCGACACCAAGCTCATCGGTTGTGTGCACGTTGAACTGATCGAGCCAGGAACTGGATACCTCGGCATGTTCGCCGTGAGCCCAACTGAGCAGGGCAGGGGAACCGGAAAGCAGATCATGGAAGTTGCCGAGAGCTTCGTCAAGCGCGAGTGGGGCGCAACCTCGATGAAGATGACGGTCATTGATGTTCGGGCCGAGCTCATCGCCTTCTATGAGCGGCGCGGCTACGCGCGCACTGGCATCCTGACCCCGTTTCCAAGCGATAATCCTGACTTCGGCGCGCCCACTCAGGCCCTCCAGTTCGAAACCCTGGTCAAGTCGCTGGCCTAGCCGCTGCCCTCGCGCTGCCCTCGCTCGTGGGGCGCATTCTTGCTCGTGGGGTGCGCTTAATTGCGCCCCACGAGCAAGAATGCGCCCCAGGAGAGGCCGCAATCGCATTTTGACAAAAAAGCGCCTACGCTCGAAGGTGATGACTACCTCGATCGCCACCCCGTACGAAGACTTGCTCCGCCACGTGCTTGAGACCGGAACCGCCAAGGGCGACCGCACCGGAACCGGCACGACCAGCGTGTTTGGTGCTCAGATGCGCTTCAACCTGCAGGAGGGTTTTCCTCTTGTGACGACCAAGCGTGTGCACTTCAAATCGGTGGCCTACGAGCTGCTGTGGTTTTTGCGCGGCGAAAGCAACGTTGGCTGGCTGAAAGAACATGGCGTCCGCATCTGGGACGAGTGGGCCGATGAGAACGGCGACCTCGGCCCGGTCTACGGCGTGCAGTGGCGCTCATGGCCAACGCCAAGCGGCGAGCACATCGACCAGATTTCGCAGGTCATCGAGCAGCTTACGAGCGATCCGGATTCCCGCCGAATTATCGTTTCCGCCTGGAACGTTGCCGATATCCCGCAGATGGCCCTCGCCCCCTGCCACGCATTTTTCCAGTTTTATGTTGCCGACGGAAAACTGTCCTGCCAGCTGTACCAGCGCAGCGCAGACCTGTTCTTGGGGGTTCCGTTTAACATTGCCAGCTACGCCATGCTCACGCACATGGTTGCGGCGCAGACCGGTCTTGAGGTTGGTGACTTTATCTGGACGGGCGGCGACTGCCACATCTACGACAACCACCGCGAACAGGTTGCCGAGCAGCTCAGCCGCGACCCTTACCCGTACCCAACCCTCAAACTGCTGCGCACGCCGGACAACATTTTTGAGTACGAATACGAAGACTTCGAGGTTATTGACTACCAGCACCACCCCGCGATCAAGGGCAGCGTCGCGGTATGACCGTCTCCCTGATCTGGGCGCAGGCCCGCGACCGAATTATTGGCCGCGACGGCGTCATGCCATGGCACCTGCCGGAAGACCTCGCTCACTTTAAGCAGCTCACCCACGGACATCCGGTGATTATGGGGCGCAAAACCTGGGATTCCCTTCCGCCTCGGTTTCGCCCCCTCGCCGGGCGCCGCAACATCGTGATTACTCGCCGCGACGATTGGCAAGCCGACGGGGCAGAGGTAGCAAACTCCCTTGAGCAGGCCATCGAGCTGGCAACAGGGGGCGACAGCACTGCAGACATCTGGGTCATCGGCGGCGGAGAAATCTACCGACAGGCCATGGCCCATGCCGATCGGCTTGAGGTAACGGTCATTGATGTAGCCCTTGAGGGAGACACCCGCGGACCGCTCATCGACGGCGACTGGTTGGTCACTAGCGAGCCTGCCGACGGCTGGCACATCTCGACCAAGGGGATGCCGTTCCGCTTTGACACCTACCGAAGGCCTGCTGCGAAGTAACGCGGTCGTGGCGTCATCCCGGGCGTAATGTTCCGCGCCTAATCGGCTTGGCCGCTAAGTTTATTGGGTACCCGACCGATGAAGGAGCCCAGTTGTGATGTCGCGCAGAGGCCACGGGTACGCACTCCTGTCGCTCGCTGCGCTGGCGCTGTTGTCGGTCAACCTCCGCATCCCTCCGATTGCGATCTCGCCGGTGATCGAACTCATGCGCGCCGATCTTGGGCTCACCTCTGCCGCAGCCGGGTTGCTGACGAGTATCCCTGTGCTCTGTTTTGGCCTCATCACGCCGTTCACCTCACTGTTGCTTCGCAAAATTGGGGTCAATCACGCGGTGCTGTATTGCCTCACCGGTCTCATCATCGGAACGATCGTGCGGTCTGGCGGGACACTGACCGCTGCGATCGGCGGCACGGTCATTATTGGCGCTGCCCTGACCATCGGAAACATAGCGATACCGATGCTCATTGGCCGCGATTTCAAGACGCGCGCTGTGCTCGTGACGGGCATCTACACGGCATCCGTCAACGTGGGGACGACCGCGGCTGCGGCGCTAACCGCCCCCTTTGCCGAGATTGTTGGCTGGCAGCTCGCTCTCGCAAACTGGGCCATTTTTGCAGTACTGGCCCTCGTGCTGTGGGTCATCGTGTATCCGCCACACCTTGACCGGCCCAGATGGATGGACGCCGTCGCCCCGGAACCGGCAAAGCCCGTCTCCAAGGAGCGAGCCCAATTTGAGGAACTCTCGACAGCGACGATCCCCATCGCGATCGTCAAGCCCGGTGATTCTCGCGGTTTCCGGCCGTACGCCTGGAGCGTTGCCTGGCTGTTAGCGATTGCCTTCGCGGCTCACAACCTTGCGTTTTATGCGGTGGCCTCATGGCTGCCGGCGCTTCTGTCACAGTCGCAGGAGATGACCCCCTCGCAGGCAGGTTTTGCGGCGAGTGGCTTCCAGGCCCTTGCCATCGTTGGGCCTTTGTTGATCCCGACGCTCGGCGCCATATTCAGCTGGAACGCAACGCGGCTTATGGTCTTGGTCAGCTCGCTGTGGATCGCGATGCCGCTCGGCATGCTTGTTGCGCCGTCGTTCTGGTACCTCTGGGTTATCTGCGGTGGGATGGCGCAGGGCGCGACCTTCACCGTCATCTTTTCAATCGTTATCCAGCGCACCGCAAGCATCGATCAAAATCGAAAGCTCACGGCGTTTGTGCAAACGGTTGGCTATACGCTGGCCGCCGCAGGGCCGGTTGTGACGGGATGGCTCAGGGATATCTCCGACGGCTGGTCTGGCCCGCTGCTTGCCGTGCTGGTCACCACGGTTATCCTTGCGGTCTCCGGCATTTGGGCGGCAAAGAGCAGAGCTCCGGCGCCCGGCTACTGACTGGAACAACGTGTACCTCCAGCGAGGCGAGTGGCGGAAGCACCGAGCGCGCCCGACGGTTTTGGCCCAGCATCCAAAGCCGCCTCAAATGGTGTCTCACACGGCAACTGATGGTTTTCCTGAGGCCGCTTGTTTGTTTCGCCGAGTTTTGAAGGAATGATTTGGTGCGCTAAGTTGTTGCCGGAAGGTTCTTTTTCAGGCAGACTGAACGAGCCGGTGCAATGGCGCAGTGGCCAATAGGATTCGCCGAGCTTGGTTGTGTGGTTTCCCCTAAGTGCCACACAATCATCTGGAGGGTCTCTGATCTGAAAGAGCCCTCCGTGCGGCCGGTTGTGACCCCTAATCCCTAACCGGCCGCACCTCTTTACCCGCCTCGCGTGCGGGGTTACCATTGGCACACCACCGCGGTCGAACCTGTGATCGCACCAAGGAGGAAATCGCTCATGCCATCCATCACCCCCAGCCTGTGGTTTGATTCTCAGGCCGAAGACGCCGCGAATTTTTACGTTTCGGTGTTTCCGAATTCCAAGATCAATGCGCTGTCGCACTACGGCGAAGGCGCGCCATTCCCCGCGGGAACGGTCCTGACCGCCGACTTTGAGCTCGACGGCAAGCGGTTCCAAGCGCTGAACGGCGGCCCCTACTTTACGATCAGCGAGGCCATCTCGTTTGTGGTTGATGCCCCGACGCAGGAAGACATCGATTACTACTGGAACGCGTTGACCGCCGATGGCGGCGAAGAGAGCCAGTGCGGCTGGCTCAAAGACAAGTTCGGTGTGTCTTGGCAGATCGTTCCGCCAATTCTTGGTGAGCTCATGAGCGGGCCGGATGCCGAGAGGGCCGGGCGCGTCATGCAAGCAATGCTTGGCATGAAAAAGCTCGACATTGAGGCGCTCACCAACGCATAAGGGCCTGAGCGTTCCAAGAACGGGCTGGCATACTGAGTAGCATGGCTTCCCCGTTCTTGGTTTCTGTTCGCACGCCCCAACGACCGCGGCGACGACGCCTAGGGGCGGCGGTTCTTGCTGCCCTCGTGGCGTGCGCGATGGTGCTGACCGGATGTTCGGCGCCCGAGTCTGAGGCGCCGCCGACCTCTGCGCCGCCAACGCCGGTGAGCCTGCCAGACACCATGGTTGGAAATCAGGCCCAGTGGGTCATCGACACAATGAACGCCGCGCCAGCACCCGAGGTCTCAGAGGCCGAGGTGAAGGCGACAGAAGAGCGCTTTGCGCAGTTGATGCTTGACGAGGTCTCCGCCGCCGATCTTTCAGCGCTTTTTAACGGCCTCCGTGATCAGCGGACCTGGGTTCCAACGGCGGTCAAGGAGTTTGACGACAGCATGATCGTGACGCTGCACGGCACGTCGGGCGAACCCGTTGATATGTCGATTGCAGTTGATTCGGTTGGCAAGATCCAGTACCTCTTCTTTGGGCCTGTTGCGGCCGATCGCAAGGCCGCGACCTCGTGGGACGAGCTTGAATCGGCGCTGCAGGACAGCACCGCCGACATCAGCATGGCCGTCACCGAGGTCGACGGTGGGGGCAACACCAACGTCTTCTCTCACAACGGTGACGACGTCATGCCGCTCGGTTCCATTTTTAAGCTCTACGTGCTCGGGGCCGTCGCGACCGCGGTTGCCAACGGGACGCTCACCTGGGAGACCCCTGTCACGATTACGGACGACATTCGCAGCCTTCCGTCTGGCGTATTGCAGGACGCGGCCAACGGTACGCAGGTGACGGTGCAGCAGGCCGCGGAGAAGATGATCTCGATCAGCGACAACACCGCAACCGACGCACTCTTCGCGCTCGTTGGCCGGGATGCGGTTGAGCAGCAGCTCACGAGCATGGGGAACAAGAACGCCTCGCTGGATCTCCCCTTCCTGAATACGCGGGAACTCTTTACGCTGGGCTGGGGCAGCGATCCCGCGGTCCGCACGCAGTGGAGGGACGCCGATGAGGCCGGTCGTCGGGCAATGCTTGCGGCCCTCCCCACTGGCGACCTTGGGATGGATGGCTCTGAGATAACCGACTCGGTATGGCAGTACGGTCTCGACTGGTTCGCAACCTCCGGCGACCTTGTCGCCGCTCATACCGCGCTACAGGCCCTCGCTGACACCGACGCGGGCGCGCCGATTCGCGACATCCTGAGCCTGAACCCCGGCACCGGCATGACCATAGGCGAGGAGTGGACGTACGTCGGGTTTAAGGGTGGAAGCGCGCCGGGCGTGCTCGCCGGAAGCTGGTATGTCGAGGGCGAGAACGGCAAACACTACGTGCTAAGTATCCAAGGGTCGTCCACGTCGCCGGACGAACTCAACGATGCGCTGACGTTCTTTGGCAACGTCGAAGATGCGCTTGCGATCCTGGCGAAGTCGTAATTCGGGCCCTGTTTTCACGGGAGGAGTGGCAGACTGTGGCCATGGTTGAGATAAGCGACGACGAATTCCGGCGGATCGTGACCGAAGAGTACGACGCGATTCCCGACAACATGTTTGGCAATCTTGACAACGTGGTGATCTTTATTGAGGATCAGGCACCTGGCGAACTCCCTCGGCTGTATGGGCTGTACTGCGGACACCCGCTCACGAAGCGTGGCGTGTATGGGTTTGGTGAGCTTCCCGACCGAATCACGATCTTTCAGAACAACATCGCGCAGCACAGTGCCACGATCGAAGAACTTCGGGCGAGGGTCAGGGTCACGCTCGTGCACGAAATTGGCCACTACTTTGGCATGGATGATGCCAAGCTGCACGAACTCGGTTGGGCCTAGTCCTTTCGCGCGGAAGACGATCTTCCGTCATCGTCTGTCCCCAATATGTTTGAACCGGGTGGGTTCTGGGTATTTCTTCTCTGAGGGCGTTTGCGCGCCACAGAAGGAGAGGGGCACCCGTGGGACGCCTAACGTACGGAACGAACGAGTTTGAGTTTGACGATTGCCTGCTGGCTCACCTCAAAGTGGTGGTCATTCAGAAGCTGAGACGCAAGGAGACGTTTCTGCTGTCGTGGAGCAACCACGACGACAGCGGAGCCTGCCTTGACGGTCGGCATGCCATCTGGCTAACCGACGGGATCCAGCTGTATTTCCATGTTGAGCAAAGCGAGAAGTTCAGCCTGAATCGACGCCTGCTCGACTACATGGTTGGGCAGAGCCACTCGCCGGACGGGTTGATACTTGATGAGAAAGTTCACCGACTGCTGACACGCGACTCATGAGTGGACGAGCGCCAAGCGAAGCGCGTGCTCAAAACGTTGCGCGCCGGGCGGAGTCCTGCGATGATTCGAGAGACACGCTGGGGGAACGCATGAGTACAAAAGACGCAGAGTTTTTTGCGGAGATCGCACTCGATCTGCAGGCTGAGCCAGACTCTGAGCAAACGCTGCAAGCAATTGTTGACTACGCGCGTACCTCGGCGGTGTGCGACGATGCCGGCCTGTTTATTGTTGAGCGGGGCAAAATTGTGACGTCGGCCGCAACCCACCCGAAGGTTGCGCGCGCCCACGATCTGCAAAAAGAGCTTGGCGAAGGGCCGTGCCTGAGTTCGCTTGAAAGTGGGCTGAACTACGTCATCGACGACACCGAGTCGGAGGACCGCTGGCCCCTGTGGGCGAAGGCCGTTCTCGAGCTTGGTATCAGGAGCGCGCTCAGCGTTCAGCTCTACACGCGTGAAAAGCCGATCGGATCGCTCAACCTGTTCTCGAACGAGCCCGGCTGCTTCGACCGGACGGACGAGGCCGTGACAACTATCTTTGCGAGCCACGCGTCGGTGGCCCTCGCGAATGCTGTCGAGGAAGAGGGACTGAGCAACGCGGTTGATAGCCGCCACCTCATCGGGCTTGCGCAAGGCATCCTCATGGAACGGTTTGATCTGACCGCAGAGCGTGCCTTTGCCGTGCTTCGCCGGTACTCGCAGACTCGCAACGTGAAGCTGAACTGGGTGGCTCAGACGGTTGTTGACGAGCGCAAACTGCCATAGTGGTCGCGGGCCGCACGCAGCCCTGACCTGAGGATGCGCGAGACCTGCATTTGTGAGACGCCGAGTTCGGCCGCTATCTCGGGTTGTGATTTGTCGAGTACGTACCGAGAGAACAGGGCTGTTCGCTGGGAAAGGGGAAGCGTGTTGAGGGCGCGGATGAGCGACAGTCGGTTGTCGGCGGGATGATCGGTGCGGTCGAGGGGGAGCGCGTCAAGTTCGGAGCGCGCACCTGACTCGTACAGCGGGATGAGCGGCTCGAGCGGGACCCCGTTGTACAGGCTCTCGCACGCAAGCGCTTCGATGATCGTGGTGACGCAGACAGCCAGGTCGTCCGCCAGCTCCGCGGCGAGCGGGGGCCGGCCGAGCGCCTGTTCTAGCCTGCCGGTGCACTCGCGCAGCGCGGCGCTCAGCTCCTGCATCGACCGCGGCGGACGCACGAGCCAGCCGTGGTCGCGGAGGTGTCGTTTGAGTTCGCCGGTGATGGTGGCCGCCGCATAGGCCGCAAACGTGCTCTCGCGTTCCGGAGGGCATTTGCTTGCGGCCTTGACGAGCCCAAGGTAGGCAACCTGTCGAAGGTCTTCGCATTCGTCGGCGCTTGCCGTGCTCGCAAACCGTGAGGCGAGGGCGGCGGCATAGCCGAGGTGGCTAGTGACCAGGCGCGAGATACGTCGCTGCTCAACAGCGGGCGCCAAGCGAGAAGAGCGGGCGGAACGTGGGGCGAGCATGAGGGTGCCTCATCCGTGAACGGAGTGAGATGGCACCTTGCTTGACCACCGAGAAGTACAGTAGTTATGTCTAACACGGAATCCGTGTGCGCACAACGGCTAGGAGAGACACCGAATGATCGACAGCGTTTTGATGATGCTGCACGCAATCGAGCGTGGCGATTCGGCCGCCACATTTGTGCGGGAGAACCCTGCCACAGCCAAGGTCGGCGTGCTTGACCTCGGAGTCACCCGTGGCGACGGCATTTTTGAGTCTGTTGGGGTGTACAGCAACGTCCCGCTGCAGCTTGATGCCCATCTTGAGCGACTCGCGCGTTCAGCTCGTATGCTCGACCTGCCTTCGCTTGATCTCAGCGTTGTGAAGCAGGCGGTTCTTGCCAGTATCGCCGCCCACGAGCCTGCCAAAGAGCTCCTCTCCAAGATCGTGATCACCCGCGGCATTGAGGGTGGACACGGCCTCACCGGTTGGGTGCTGACAACGACCGGTATCGACTATTCAACGGCCAGAGCACGGGGGGTTCGGGTGGTCATGCTTGATCGGGGCTACCGCAGCGATGTCGCCCAGACCGCTCCCTGGCTCCTGCAGGGCGCAAAAACGCTGTCCTACGCCGTGAATAAGGCAGCCCTTCGTGAGGCCGCTCGAAGGGATGCCGACGACGTTGTGTTTGTGAGCACCGATGGTGTGCTCCTTGAGGGGCCAGCCTCGACCGTGCTGCTTCGCACCGGCGATTCGTTGTTCACTCCGGCGTGGGATTTCGGCGTACTCCCCGGAACCACGCAGCGGGCCGTCTTTGACGTCGCCGCCGGCCTCGGGCTTGACACCTCGTATGCGCGGTTGACCGTTGACGACCTGCGGAACTCGGACGCGGCGTGGTTGTTGTCGAGCGGCCGTCTTGTGGCACCCATCAGGGCCATTGACGGACAGCAACATCCTGTCGACGCGAGCCTCACGGCCGCCCTGATCGAGCGACTGACCGGCCCGCCAGGACGCTAGCTCTCTGAGTGGTTTCGTGTCTTCTTCGCGGCCGCAGAGGTCCGCAGGTAGTGAATGACGGTGGGGATCAGGGTGAGCGCCACAGCGGCAACGATGACAAGATCGATGTATTTCGTGGCAAATTCTTCGACCCAGGGGATGCGCCCGAGGAGGTATCCGATCATCGTCACGCCAACTCCCCAGACGATAGCCCCGATGAAGTTGTAAAGCGAGTATTTTTTGTAGTTCATGTGCGCCGCACCGGCCGCAACCGGCGCAAACGTGCGAACAACGGGCACAAAGCGGGCGATAATAACCGCGAGGCCACCAAAGCGTTCAAAAAAGGCGTTGGTGCGCTCCACATTTTTGGTGCTGAACAGGCCGGAGTCCTTGCGCTCGAAAATGCGCGGTCCCGTCTTATGGCCGATGAGATAGCCAACTTCGCCGCCCAAGAACGCGGCGAGCCCAATAGCCAGAGCAACGACCCAAATATTGAGGTCAATCACCTGCGTGAAGGTCAGCAGTCCGGCAAAAAACAACAGCGTGTCGCCGGGCAACAAGAATCCGACCAAGAGGCCGGTCTCGGCAAAAATAATGATGCAAATACCCAAGAGGGCCCACGGCCCAAGGCTCGGAATAAACGTGGCCGGATCAAGCCACGGAATAAGTGCTGCGGGAATCACAGTGCTCCTTGTCGGAGACGCCCAAGGTTGCGGGGGATGTATGCGGTGGGGTCACTCTACACATCGGATCCAAGGTGTCAATATGTTTGAGATTACACCACGGCGCCGTGTGTTCTCTGCGGATGAATGGCCTTTCTGCTTGGCCTCGAGCGAACATGCTGGGGCTCAAACCGTGATGATCCGTTCTGCCGTTCTAGACTGAGCAACACACGGCAGAACACGCCAGATAACGGGGGCACAACGATGAGTCACACGATTGAAATTGCGGTCCAGGATGTTGCGGGTGCGCGCGCAACGCTTGAGGCTGGGGCGCAGCGAGTCGAAGTCTGCAGCGCCCTCATCACGGGCGGACTCACCCCCTCAATCGGAACGATTGAGGCAATCGTCGAGGCCGCTCGCGAAGCGGATGCCCGCAATTTTGTTCATGTCCTTGTGCGCCCGCGTCCTGGCGGTTTTGTGTACGACGCCGACGAGATCCGCACCCAGGTGCGCGATATCAGGGCTGCGATCATGGCAGGTGCAAACGGCGTTGTGGTTGGCGCGCTGAGTCCAAACGGTGAAGTTGACCGCGTCGCGACCGAACAGTTTGTTGCGGCAGCCCAAGGCCTTGAGGTCACGTTTCATCGGGCCATCGATGCAAGCGCAAACCCTATCGACGAGATCGACACGCTCGCGGACCTCGGCGTCACTCGCATCCTCTCGTCAGGGCAAGCCGCCAGGAGTCGAGACGGCATCCCCGTCCTGCAAGAGATGGTTCACCGTGCGGCGGGGCGTATCCAGATCATGGCCGGCGGGGGCGTGACGGTTGAAGCCATCCCTGCCCTCTTCAGCGCGGGAGTGGATGCCGTTCACCTCTCAGCAAGGCATACGGTTGGTGCGACCGACCCAAGCGGCCCTGGCGGTGGTGGCGTCGGGCACGACGCAACCGACGCAAAGCTCGTCCGGTATGCGGTTGAGGCGGCGGGCTAGGATCGAACGGTGACCTCAGCCGCTGCAGAAACCCGCTCATCCGCCTGGTACCTCAAACTCATCGCCGTTGGGCTTGTTGGCGGCTTCCTGTCCGGCCTGTTTGGTGTTGGCGGGGGAATCGTTATCGTTCCGGCCCTCGTGTTGTTGGTGGGCTTTGACCAGCGGAGGGCCGCTGGTACCTCGCTGGCCGCAATCGTGCCAACCGCGGCAGTAGGCGTTATCAGTTACGCGGTCAACGGAACGGTCAACTGGGTTGCGGCCCTCCTGCTGGCTGCTGGCATGGTTGTCGGTGCGCAGATCGGCAGCCACTTGCTCGCCATCATCAAGCAGAGCGTGCTGCAGTGGGTGTTTATCGCATTCATGGTCGTTGTGATCGTGCAGCTGTTCCTCTCGGTTCCGTCACGCGACGGGGTCATGGATATTAATGCGTGGAGCATCGGCGGGCTTGTCCTTGTTGGCATCCTCACCGGAATCCTGTCGGGCCTACTTGGAGTCGGGGGCGGCATCGTTGTGGTGCCCGTGCTGATCGTCTTCTTTGGTTCGAGCGACCTCGTCGCAAAGGGCACCTCGCTGCTCATGATGATCCCGGGTGCCGTCTCCGGGACGCTTGGTAACCTCAAGCGCGGAAACGTTGACCTCCGTGCCGCGATCGTTGTTGGCATTGCCGCCTGCACGGTTACCTGGGTTGGGGCGATCGTCGCCAAGCTCCTGACCCCGGCCGCAAGCAACTGGCTGTTTGCTGCCTTCATCGTTGTGATCGTGATCCGCATGATTGTGCAGCAGCTGCGGGCACCAAAAGAGCCGACGGAATCTTAAGTGGTGCCGCCCGAGTTAGGTCCTCAACGCGGCCAACCTCGGCAAATGCTCCATCGGATGCCGGTAGAGTTGACCCGTGTCGATTAACACCGAGATCCAAGGCAAGAGTTATCCGCAGACCGCGCCCTATGCGGTTGGTCGAGAGAAAGTTCGGGAATTTGCCCGTGCCGTTTTCTCCACCAATCCACTGAGCGACAACGTTGAGGCGGCGCGCGCGGCCGGGCATGCAGACCTCGTGGCCCCACCAACGTTTCCCGTTGTCATCCAAGAGCTCACGCTGCAGCAGTTGCTCGCCGATCCTTCGGCAGGCATCGATTTTACGCGCGTGGTGCACGGCAACCAGCAGTTCACCTACACCCGCTCGGTTATTGCCGGTGACGAACTGCGTGCAACGCTGACCGTCACATCGGTGAAGACCCTCGGCGCCCACTCGATGGTGACCAGCGAAACCCAGATTGTCGACGCCGACGATCTGCACGTGGTGACCGCAATTTCAACCCTGGTTGTTCGAGGAGACGAGTAAGTATGACTGCCCAAACCCGATCCTCGGTAGCGTTTGATTCCGTGACCGTTGGCGATATCGTCGCCGAGCGCGCGGTGACCCTGACGCGTGACTCGCTCGTGCGCTATGCCGGCGCATCAGGCGACTTCAACCCCATCCACTACCGCGACGACATTGCGGCCGAGGTTGGCCTGCCAGGCGTCATCGCGCACGGCATGCTCACAATGGGCCTTGCTGTTCAGCCCGTATCAGACTGGGCCGGTGACCCGGCGGCGGTCAGCGACTACCAGGTCAAATTCACCCGACCCGTTGTTGTTGATCCTGTGAGCGGAGCCGACGTTTCGATTGCAGCCAAGGTTGGTGCCCTCGACGAGGATGCGCGCGAGGCCCGCATTGACCTCACCGTGACGTTTGACGGCGCGACCGTGCTTGGTAAAGCTCAGGTCCGAGTGAGACTGGCATGAGCCATCCAACCCCCCGCGCGGTCGAAGACGAGCTGTTCTTTCGCGACCTGACCACCATGAAGGTCGGCGGCCAGGTCGAGCGTGCCGTCGTCGCGACAACAAGCGACGAGCTCGTCGCTGCCGCAACAGATGCATGGCAGCAGGGCGACGACTGGATGCTCTTGGCCGGCGGTTCAAACACCGTGGTCGCCGAAGAAGGGTTTGAAGGAACCGTCATTCTCGTGCGAAGCGAAGGCATCGAACGACTCGAACTGGGACCAGACGCCGACCCGCTCGCCGTGCGGCTTCGCATCCAGGCTGGCCACTCGTGGGATGCCGTTGTTGAGCACGCCGTTGCCAACGGCTGGGCCGGTATTGAGGCCCTCTCCGGTATCCCCGGATCTGCGGGCGCCGCGCCCATCCAGAACATCGGAGCCTACGGGCAAGAAGTCGCAGAAGTGCTGCATTCAGTGACCTTCCTCGATCACGAAACCGGGGTAGTCAGCCGCATCCCAGCGAGTGAGCTTGGCCTCGGCTACCGCACCTCGGTCATTAAACAGGGGCGTCTCGGCGTTGTGCTCTCGATCGATATCAACCTCGTTGCCGGCGAAGACACCGCAAACCCCCTGAGCTCACCGGTACGGTACGCCCAGCTTGCCGACGCGCTTGCCATCGACATCGGTTCGACGGTAGCCATTAAGGAACTGCGACGCACCGTCATCCGACTCCGCGCCTCAAAAGGCATGGTTCTTGACCCCGCTGACCAAGACTCCGTGAGCGCCGGATCGTTTTTTACCAACCCTATTGTGACCGAGAGCTTCGCTCGTGCCCTCCCTCCCGGTGCACCTCGCTGGCCGGTCCAGCCTGAGGACCAATTTGTGGCCGTGACCTCACTTGAAGAACTTGCGAGCGGGATGCCCCTCCGCCAGCCGGACACGCATGCTGGCCCGCGGATGGAAAAGCTGAGCGCCGCGTGGCTCATCGAGCAGTCAGGAATCACACGGGGCTATCAGCTGCCTGGGTCGCAGGCGGCGATCTCGTCAAAGCACACGCTCGCCATCACCAACCGCGGACGGGCAACGGCGAACGACGTCGCGCAGCTCGCACGCTTTGTGCAGCAGCGGGTCCAATCTGAGTTCGGTGTGACGTTGCAGCCCGAACCGGTGCTCATCGGGCTTGAACTGTAGCCAGCAGCCGGGGTTTTTCTCCGTTCTAAGCGGTCACTGCCTGTTGCCGTAGTTGGCCGTTGTGGCCTCGATTGCAACAATTCACTGCGCACCCGCTTGCCTCATGATGCGGTTGTTGGGGCGAAGAATCGGGTTATGAGACAAACTGGTGACTCGCGTGTGACGAAGGCGGCGACAAATGCCAAGCAACGGCTGAACGACGTCGCGCACGCCACCGAGAATTTCTGGTGACGTGCGCGACGGTGTTGAGAGTGCTGGTTACTTCGTGCCAAACAATTTCTGTAGGCGCTGAATGCCTTCGAGAAGCGGTGCATCGCCAAGCGCGTAGCTGAACCGAAGGTAGCCGCTTGGCCCGAATGCTTCGCCTGGAACCGCAGCAACGTCTGCCTGCTCAAGGATGAGGTCGGCAAGCTCGAGCGAGGTGGTTGGGGTGACCCCGCCCCATTCGCGGCCGAGCAGTCCACTCACATCTGGGTACACGTAGAAGGCGCCCTCTGGCGTTGGCGTGTCCATGCCTGGAATCTTGTTCAGCTCGGCGACGATGGTTTTGCGGCGGACATCAAATGCCTGTCGCATTGCTTCGACGGGGGCTTGGTCGCCTGTGAGCGCCGCGATGGCTGCACGCTGGGCTACGTTGTTGACGTTTGACGACAGGTGCGACTGCAGGTTCGCGGCACCTTTGATGACGTCGGCTGGGCCGACCATCCAGCCGAGGCGCCAGCCGGTCATGGCGTAGGTCTTGGCCACGCCGTTGACAAGGATGGTGCGGTCGGCGAGGGCCGGGACCGCCTCAACAATTGAGGTAGCTTTGACGCCGCCGTACACGAGGTTTTGGTAGATTTCGTCGCTGATGACCCAGAGGCCGTGCGACTCTGCCCATTCGCCAATCGCGCGCGTCTGCTCAGGCGAGTAGACGGCGCCGGTCGGGTTAGAGGGCGATACAAAGAGCAGCACCTTGGTGCGGTCAGTTCGGGCAGCCTCGAGCTGTTCGACGGTGACAAGATAGCCCTGGTCTGCCCCGGCAAAGACGTCAACCTGCTTGCCTCCGGCGAGCTTGATGACCTCTGGGTAGGTGGTCCAGTATGGCGTCGGAACGAGGACTTCGTCTCCGGGATCGAGCAGCGTCTGGAACGCCTGGTAGACGGCCTGCTTGCCGCCGTTGGTGACGATGACGCTTGAGGACGGAACGACGAGTCCGCTGTCTCGTGCGGTCTTCTCCGCAATCGCGTCCTTGAGCTCGGGGAGCCCTGCAGCAGGCGTGTAGCGGTAGTTCTTTGGATCGAGGATGGCCGCGGATGCCGCCTCGACGATGTGCTCAGGCGTCGCAAAATCTGGTTCGCCTGCCGCGTAGCTAATAATGGGACGGCCCTGCGCCTTCAGGGCTTTTGCCTTTGCGTCTACCTTGAGGGTGGCAGACTCGGCGATATTGGCGATTTTCTGGGACAATCGAGCGAATTCAGTCACCCTCTTAGCCTACGGCACGGGGTATGCGCGCAGGGGGATCAAATCGGTTGATCTCGTATACGAGACAGTACGATGTGGGCCGCTCACGAGGAGTCAGCCCACACGCGGGCCCGCTGCTGCCTGAAGCAAGTTCCCCGTGCCGTAGGTTAGGGAGTTGCCAGTGCGGCGGCCTGTGCTGCCGCTGGAAGCGCTTCATAAATGGTGCCCAGCGCTGCCTCGTCGTGGGCAGCCGTGAGGAACCACGCCTCGAAGACACTCGGCGGAAGTGCGACACCACCATCTTGCATGGCATGGAAGAACGCTGGATATCGCCAGGTCTCTTGGCCTTGCACGTCATCGTAGGTCTTGGGCGCGGCCGTCACGAACTGCTCACCAAAGACAAAACTGAACAGGCTGCCTGCGCGCTGCACCCGGTGGGCGACGCCGGCCGCATCGAAGGCTGCGCTTGTGGCGTTGGAGACGGCCGCTGCCGCCGCATCAACACGGCGGTACACCTCGGCATCGGCGAGTCGGAGAGTTGCGAGCCCGGCAGCGACGGCTAGCGGATTGCCGGACAGGGTGCCGGCTTGGTAGACGGGGCCGAGCGGGGCAAGCGAGTTCATGACTGCTGCGCGACCGCCGAGTGCAGCGAGAGGCATGCCCCCGCCAATGACCTTTCCAAATGTGATGAGGTCTGGCAAGTAGCGGTGTTCTTGGGCACTGGACGTTGAGTTTTCGAGCCCCCACCATCCGGCCGGCCCAACCCGGAACCCGGTCAGAACCTCGTCGAGGATGAGGAGCGCGCCGTGCGAGTGGGCGGTTGTGGCAAGAAACGCGTTGAAGCCAGGCTCGGGAGGGAGCACGCCCATGTTGGCCGCAGCTGCCTCGGTAATGATGGCGGCGATGCGGTCGCCAAACTGGGCAAATACCTCGGTGATAGCGGCGCGGTCATTGTATGGAAGCACAATTGTCTGTGACGCAGTTGCCTCGGTAACCCCGGCCGAACCAGGAAGCGCCAGAGTTGCCAGGCCGGAACCTGCCGCGGCAAGCAACCCATCTGAGTGGCCGTGGTAGTGGCCGGCGAACTTCACCAAGAGATCGCGACCGGTGTAGCCACGCGCAAGCCGGATAGCCGTCATGGTGGCTTCGGTGCCTGTTGAGACGAGCCGTACGCGCTCGAGGGGGCGGATGCCGTTGCTCTCGACCCGATCAATCACGAGCTGAGCGAGCTCTGTCTCGCCTGCGGTCGGGGCACCGAAGGAAAGCCCTCTTGCCGCGGCCTGCTGCACAGCCTCAACAACAACCGGATGCGCGTGCCCAAGCAGCGCTGGCCCCCATGAGGCCACGAGGTCAACATAGGTGGTGCCTTCAACATCGGTGACGGTTGCGCCAGATGCTGACCGGATAAAACGGGGCGAGCCGCCAACAGAACCGAAGGCGCGCACGGGGGAGTTTACGCCGCCGGGAAGGCTGAGGCTGCTTGCCTCGAAGAGCTGGTCGTTGGTGATCATGCGGTGCGTCCTTCGTGAATCCATGCGGCGAGTTCGATCGCCCAGTAGGTGAGTGTGGTGTCGGCCCCTGCCCGAGTGATGCTTGTGATCGACTCAAGAATTGCCCTGTCTCGGTCGATCCAGCCGTTGGCGGCTGCCGCCTCGATCATCGCGTATTCGCCGGAGACCTGATACGCCCAGACGGGAACCGGGCTTGCTGCCGCGACGTCTGAGAGTACGTCGAGATAGCTCAGCGCTGGTTTGACCATGACGATGTCGGCAGCTTCGCTCACATCGATGAGTGCCTCGCGAAGGCCCTCGCGACGGTTGCCAGGGTCGAGCTGATAGCTGCGGCGATTGCCAACAAGCTGCGAGTCGACAGCCTCTCGGAAGGGACCGTAGAGCGCTGAAGCATATTTGGCGGAGTAGGCGAGAAGGGCAACGTCTGGGTAGCCGTGCTCGTCAAGAACGGCGCGGGTTGCGGCAACCTGGCCATCCATCATGCCGGAGAGGCCAAGGATGCGTGACCCAGCAGCTGCCTGGGCGAGCGCCATCTCGCAGTAGCGTTCGAGGGTGGCGTCGTTGTCAACCTGTCCGCGGTCGTTCAGGACGCCGCAGTGCCCGTGGTCAGTGAACTCGTCGAGGCACAGGTCGGTCTGCACAACGAGGCTGTCGCCGATCTCGGCGGCGGCGATCTCGGTGGCCATGTTGAGCACGCCCTGTGGATCGGTGGCGCCAGAACCGAGAGCGTCTCGGTGCTCGGGAACGCCAAAGAGCATCACGCCACCGATGCTTGACTCTGCTGCCTCGGCGAGAGCCCTACGAAAGCTATCGGTGCTGTGCTGCACAACACCCGGCATAGAGAGGATTGGCGCGGGCTCGCTGAGGCCCTCGCGAACAAACATTGGCAGCACAAGGTCTGCGGCATGGAGTCTGGTTTCTGCGGTTGCCCGACGGAGCGCGGCCGTCTCGCGGAGGCGCCGCGGGCGGACGACGGGGGAGCTGGTTGCTGAGTTGTTCACGGTTCTAGCCTAGATTCGTTGGGGTTGTGTGCGTGCTTGGGTCGGAAGGTTGTGGATAATCCGTCGCCGCAGCAGCATGTGCATTCAGATGTACTAGCGCGTCGAGCATCCCGCGAACGGATTGTTCTGTTGCCGTTGCCGCGACGGATAGGCCGAGCCTCGTCGCGGCAACGGTTGACGATTCACCAATGCAGATGATCGTGGTGCGCGTTGGGATGCCCAAGAACTGCTTTGCCACCTGAGTTGCGACGCTGGCACTTGTGACGAAGACGGCAGCGATGCCGCCGGCGCGCATCCCCTCTCGAACCACCGCAGCGGCTTCGACGGGGAGCGTCTGATACGCCTCAACCCGTGTCACATCGAGCCCGAGCTCCTTGAGCCCGTTCGCGAGCGTTGGAGGGGATAGCTGAGAGCCGGTCACAAGGGCGGTGTTGCCTCGCTCCTCAGGCCAGGAAGAGAGGAGGTCAGCCGCCGAACTGGTTGCGGGCGGCACAAGATCAACTCGAAAGCCTGCCTTCAGCAGTTCCGCCTCGGTTGCGGAGCCAACCGCCGCAACCCGGACGCACGATGGGAGTGCTCCGGCGAGCCCAGCAAGGGCGGGCACCGCACTGGCACTCGCAAAGACAATCCAATCGAAGCGGCCAGCACGGAGGTCTCCGACCGCCCGTTCAAGTTCGTCTTTCCGAGGCGAGGGAACGGTCTCGATGAGGGGCGCGATCAGTGGGGTAAATCCGTGCTCTCGGATGAGCGTGGCAGCAGCTTCGCCCCACTCGCCTCCTCGCGGGACCAGCACAACCGGTCCCTCTGGCTGATACTCAGCCACGGTTTGGTCCGAGCGGCGCAAGCTCGGCAGCGCCAAGCCCGAGCAGCTTCGCGGCGAGGTCGGAGCCAAGTCGTTCCGCGGCGCTGACCGCCTCAACCAGTCCTTCGCCGGGTGCGGCATCCGCTGCGGATGGCAGCTGACCACTCACCGAGAGCGCAGAGCTCCCGTCGAGCGCGTAGACGGTTGCAACTACGTCAAAGGCTCCAGCCGGTTTCTCCTGGTCTGGAATTGTGCTCACGCCGACGGGCGCCGCGCAGCCGGCCTCCAAGGCGCGCAGCACCGCACGCTCTGCCGTTGCGCCCATCCGGGTGAGTGGATGGTCAAGCACCGAAACGATGCTGACAACCGGTGAGTCCTCGCGCGTCTCAATGGCGAGCGCACCCTGCCCAGGTGCGCTCGGCCATGACGTGAGCTCAAGGTATTCGCTGATGTCCTCGGTGCGGCCGAGGCGGGTGAGGCCGGCCGCGGCGAGCACAACGGCATCAAGTGCCGCCGAGTCCGTGAGGCGGATACGGCCGAGGCGGGTGTCGATATTGCCCCGGATGTCCTCAATAACAAGATCCGGTCGAAGGGCGCGAAGCTGTGCAACCCGCCGAGGTGAGCCCGTGCCAACGCGCGCGCCCTCTCGAAGCGATTGCAGCGTGTGGCCGTCGCGACCGCACAGCGTATCCCTCGCATCGGCACGCTCGGGGATTGCCGCGATGGTGAGCCCTGGGCAGGGGGCCGTTGGCAAGTCCTTGAGTGAGTGCACCACAAAGTCGCACTCGCCGGCGAGGAGGGCATCGCGCAGTGCCATGGCAAATACGCCTGTGCCGCCGAGGCTCGAAAGCGACGCCCTCGTCACATCGCCGTGTGTGGTGATGCGTACCAGCTCAACCGCGTGGCCGGTCAGGGCTGTGATGCGGTCGGCAATCTGCTGGCTTTGGGCGACTGCGAGCGCGCTCGCCCGTGTGCCAAGCCTGAGGGTGGGAAGCGAAGGGTCTGGCTGAGTCGTTTTGGTCACGGTATCCAAACCTAGGCGGTGGTGCTGACAGGCGTTGCGTCGGCTATTGCGCCTGCACCAACGCGGGCGTGATCTGGCCACGGTCCGAGCGGAGACAGGGCTGGCCGCTCCGAATCAGGCGTCTCGTTGACTCGCTCCATGACGAGGTCGATGAGTCCCGTGACGAAGGCGGGGTGGATACCTGGCGTTGGCACGCGCACGGCTTTCAGCCCGTTACGCTCGGCCGATTCGAGGGCCTCGTTATCAAGGTCCCAGACAACCTCCATGTGATCGCTCACAAATCCAAACGGCACGATGACGATCGCGTCGGTCTGTGCATTTGCATCGGCCGCGTTAAGCTCATCGATGGCGTCGTTGATATCGGGTTCAAGCCAGGGCGTTCGTGGGTCACCGCTGCGCGACTGGTACACGAGGTCCCACGGAAGGTCAGGCGCGGCCTGCTCGGTGATGAGTTGTGCTGCGGCGTTGTGCTGGGCAACGTATGCCCCGCCCGGTCCAAACGCGGGTCCGGAGGCGTCCGCTGCAGTGTTGGGGATTGAGTGTGTAACAAACACAAGGCGAATGTTCTGTGCGCCCGCCGCTGTGAGCTCCGCAACGCCGTCGCGCACGCCCTCAACGAGTGGCGTGATAAAGCCTGGGTGGTCGAAGAACTCTCGGACGCGGTCAATAGAGACGACGTTGGCAAGGTCGGTTTCGGCGAGGCAGCGCTCGAAGTCTTCGCGGTACTGGTCCGCGCCTGAGTACGAGGTGTAGGCGCTTGTGACGAGCCCAAGGAGACGGTTATCGCCGTTGGCGTGCGCCTCACGCACGGCGTCGTTGAAGTAGGGGTCCCAGTTGCGGTTTCCCCAGTAGACGGGCAGATCGATCGCACGGCGCTCAAGCTCAGCCTCGAGCGCGGCTTTGAGCTGGCGGTTCTGCTCGTTGATGGGGCTTACCCCTCCGTAGTGCCGGTAGTGGTGTGCAACTTCTTCGAGGCGTTCCTCGGGGATGCCTCGGCCGCGCGTGACGTTCTTGAGGAACGGAATGACGTCTTCTTGGCCTTCCGGGCCGCCAAAACTCGAGAGCAGGATTGCGTCGTAGTTGTTTACGCTCACTGGACAACCTCAACAATCTCGGCCGTTTCGATTCGTCGGCCGGTAAAAAACGGAACTTCTTCGCGCACGTGGCGACGTGCCTCGGTTGCGCGCAGGTCGCGCATAAGGTCAACAAGGTCGACAAGATCGTCGGCCTCAAGTGGGAGCAACCACTCATAGTCACCGAGGGCGAACGAGGCAACGGTGTTGGCCACAACGCCGGTGAACGCGGCACCCTTGCGCCCGTGGTCGGCAAGCATTGTTCGGCGTTCTGCTTCCGGAAGGAGGTACCACTCGTACGAGCGGACAAACGGATAGATCGTGAGCCACTGGCGGGGCTCTTCACCGCGAAGGAAGCCAGGGACATGCGCTCGGTTGAACTCGGCGTCGCGATGAACGCCCATCGCGTTCCAGGTGGGCAGCATTGACCGGAACATGTCGCTGCGGCGAAGTTCGCGGAGCGCCCACTGGAGATTCTCGGCTGAGTCGCCGTGCAACCAAATCATGACGTCGGCGTCGGCGCGGAGGCCGCTCACATCGTAGAAGCCGCGAACAACAACGCCCTGCTTGCCGACCTCGGTGACAAGGTCATCGAGCTGGTTGATGATGCGGGGGACATCGCCGCCGTCATCCTCGCCACGACGGTGGGGGTTTCGGCGGAGTACGGCAAAGAGGGTGTAGCCGGATGGGCCTTCCTCAGCTGCTGGGACGTTGGAGATCGAAGGGTCGGTCATGATGGCACTGTTCCTTTCGGTGGGAGGGAGTTGCAGAGGCGCTCTGCGGTGTCAATTGCCCCTGGGATGGCCGAGGCGAGGCCGGTTCCTGAGACCCATGAGCCTGCAACACCGAGTGTTGGGTACGAGGCAAGGGCCGTGTGGAGGTTGTGAACGGATGCTGGGGTCGCCTGGCGCTGGACCCAGGTAACGGTGTCGCTGTCGATAAGTGTTGCGGGGGAGAGCTGCACGCCAAGCAGCAGGCTTGCGTCACGGAGCGTCGGCCCGATATTGGGGTTGCGTTCGATAACCCCGTTGGCTGCGGTTGCGGCATCCGCGCGGTAGGAAAGCCGGATGACGTGCTGGCCGGGTGGAAGGCCTTCGCGGACCCAAGCCCATTTGGCCGAGACGTGTGTGAGCGCCTTCGCCTTGACGGTGCCGTTGGTATTGCCAATCAGCATGCCGGTTCCACGAGGGGCGCTGTCGAGGCCCGGCTGATCCACAAGGATGGTGTCGATTCTGGTCGCCGTTGGCTCTTTTCGGTCTGGCACGAAGCGGTCATCAAGAGAACCAAGAATGTGTGCTGCTGCATCGACCGGGCAGGTGAGTAAGACGGCGTCTGCGGCGACGGTGCCGTCGATCATCCAACCGTCGGTAGTCTGTTGGATGTGCGAGACGGGGTGCCCAGTGCGAAGCTCAACGGCGGCCCCAAATGCTGCGAGCGCCTTGGCGAGGGCGTCAACGATGACCAGGTTGCCTCCTGCAACGCCTCGAACCGCTGACCCAGGAGTCGAACCTGCCGTGAGCGCGCTCACCGCCCGCGTGAGCGAACCGGTTTCACTGAGTTGTTCCCGGAGCCCCTTGGCAACCGTTTCGAGGGGGAGCGTATGTGGGTCCGCCGAGTACACTCCGCCGACGACCGGGGTGACCAACCGTTCGAGGACCCGTCGCCCGAGGCGTTTCTGCACGACCTGACCGAGGCTGAGCGTTCCGAGCGAAGCGTCTGCCTTCCGCCAGCGATCGGTAGCTGCCCACAGCGCGGATGGCAGTCCAACGATGCGTCGGACGTCGCGGGCGAGCGGGTGTGCCGGAATGCCAAGCATCCCCGTCTTTGGAAGCGGGGCAGCATGAGTTCGCCCGCTTGCATCCGCTCTGAACAGCCACGCACCGGCGCTGTTTGGGGCGACGACGCGATCGGCGATGCCCAGTTCTTCGAGGAACGGTGCAACGCGCCCTCCGCGCACCGCAAAACTTTCGGCCCCTGCATCGAGCACGTGCCCGCCGAGGGTGTGGCGTGCGACAAGCCCGCCAAGCGAATCCGATGCTTCGAGCAGGGTCACTCGGTGGCCCTGCTTCGCACAGGTGAGCGCGGCTGTGAGCCCAGCAATGCCGCCGCCAACAATAACAACGTGTGAACCATCGTTGCGCGGATGCGTGCTGATACTCACTTGGATGACGGCCTTTGTCGATTCGTTACGCTTGGGTGCCCGTGCTTGGGAGCTCGCGAACATCAATCGAGTGGATGAGCTCAACCAGTTTGGTCAGAACGGTTGGGTCGGTCTCTGGCGGAACGCCGTGGCCGAGGTTTGCGACGTGGCTTCTGGCGCTGCGTCCGAGGGCCAACACGGTGTGCGCTTCTTCTGCGAGACGCTCCCACGGAGCGGTGAGTAGCGCGGGGTCGATGTTGCCCTGTAGCGTGACGTCTGATCCGAGCAGGGTGGCCGCCTCGTCGAGCGGGGTTCGGTAGTCGACGCCGACGGCATCCACCATGCGCTCGCCGGTGCCAAGTGTGCGGAAGTCGGGCAGAAGCTGCGTGCTGACAAGGCCAAAGTGGATGAGCGGCACAGTTCGCGTCTCGTCGCCAACCTGGTAAGTCGTGTTGCGCACTGAGTTGAGGGCCTGCGCCGAGGCGGGCGCAACTGATGCGCGATACTGAGCCCGCGACAGCGAGCCGGCCCATGAATCGAAGAGCTGCGCGGCACTCGCGCCTGCCTCAATCTGAGCAGACAAGAACTGGCCGGTAATGCGAGCGGTCCAGTCCATGAGCGCGGACCAGGTTGCGGGGTCTGAGCGCATGAGAGTCCTGGCGCGGATGTGGTCTTTGGATGGCCCGCCTTCAACAAGGTAGGCCGCGAGGGTGAACGGTGCGCCGGCAAATCCGATGAGCGGAGTTGTTCCCAGCTGGGCAACCGTGAGCGCGACACCCTCCCGAACGGGCGCGAGGGCCGCGGGGTCGAGGTCGGGAAGCGCTTCGACATCCGCAAGCGTGCGGACCGGATTTGCGAAGACCGGTCCCTTGCCAGCGACGATCTCAACCGCTACTCCGGCCAGCTTGAGCGGAACAACAATGTCGCTAAAAAAAATACCGGCATCGACGCCGTGGCGTCGAACCGGTTGGAGCGTGATTTCACTGCTGAGCTCAGGGTCAAGGCACGCGTCAAGCATGCGAACGCCAACCCGCAGATCGCGGTATTCAGGGAGCGAACGGCCTGCTTGCCGCATGAACCACACGGGAGTCGTGCTGTGACGAACCCCCTGGTAGGCGCGGACCAGGGCCGAATCGGCCGTGACTCCAGCAACGAGGGGATGGGACTGGCTGAGGACCGTTCGCGCGTCAGAAGACATGCCTTCCATTCTGCCAGAACAACGGTGCGACTCCCGCCGAATGGGGCGTTCCACGCACGTTCCCAGCAAGGATGCAGGCTTCTGCCGAAGAGATGGTTAGACTCGTTGGGTGCTGTTGTGCCTATCTGCAAGTCACAAGAATGCCGACTTTGCCATGCTTGAGGTTCTCTCGGGCCGGGTCGGCAATTTGTCACGTCGTGTTGTTGACGAAATGTCCTTTATCGGCGGCATCGTCACGGTTGCCACGTGCAACAGGGTCGAGGTGTACGTCGACATCGAAGAGCCAGTGACCGCCGTCGAGGCCGTTGCGGTTGAGGGTCTCGTTGCGTGCATTGCCGAGGAGACCGCACTCAGCTCTGAAGACGTTCACGATGCCTTTGTTTCGTATATGAACATGGATGTCGCCGAGCACCTGTTCCGCGTTTCGAGCGGGCTCGAATCACTTGCCGTTGGCGAAGACGAGATTGCAGGCCAGGTGCGGCGATCGCTTGAGACCGCGCGCGCTGAGGGAACAACGAGCGCTGATCTTGAGCGCCTGTTTCAGCGGGCCTCACAGACATCGCGCGGAATTAAGAACGTTGCCGGCGTTGGCGAAGCCCAGCGCTCGCTCGCGCGGCTCTCGCTTGACCTCGTTGAAAGCCGGGTTGTTGATTGGCGTGCAGTTCGCGTGCTGCTTATTGGTACCGGTGCGTACGCAAGGGTCACCCTTGCTGCGCTTCGCGAGAAGCAGGTTGACGAAATCTCGGTCTACTCGGTCACCGGACGGGCTCACGAATTTGCCCAGAAACGCGGGCTAAACCCCGTTTCTCATACTGGTTACGCAGAGGCCGTTGCCACTGCCGACCTCATCATCTGTTGCACAACTGGAACGGGCTACGTGCTTGATGCTGCGGCAATTGCCAGGGGTCGCGCTGCCCTTGAGCCTGGTCCTGGAGCGCTCGCTCCGATGCCATCCGAGTGCCCGGTCTCACACAGTGATCCCGCGTTGACCAAACCAGCGCTTGTGGCGGTCAGCAGGGCAAGCACCGCTCGTACTGCCCAGGTTGTTGTTGACCTTGGCCTTCCCCGTAACGTTGATCCTGACGTCACCCAGCAGCCCGGCGTTGAGCTGCTTGACCTCGAAACGATCAGGCTGCACGCACCCATTACTGCCCTGCAAGCTTCAGAGAAAGCCGAAGAGCTTGTTGGTCGTGCCGTACGCAAATTCTCAAAGGTCAGTGAAGAGCAGAACGTCGCCCCTGCCATGGTTGCCCTTCGCGAGTACTTCCTTGACCGCGCCGAAGACGAAATCGATCGTGTTCGTCTCCGCGGCGAGCACACCGGCCCAACCGAGGCGGCGCTTCGTCATCTGGTGAGTGTCCTGCTGCACGAGCCGATGGTGCGGGCTCGTGAACTCGCGAGGCAGGGTGAAGGTCAGCGATACGCCGACGGCATGAACGCGCTATTTGGCATCGTTGTCGCCGAGTCTGCACCTGCTGAACGTGATGCCCCCGCAGCTGCCGCTCCTGACGCAGCAGCTAATGAGGCCGGGTAGCCTGCACAATGCGCTCAGCCTCGTCGAGTGATCCGGGGATGACCGAGGCGAGTCCCGTTCCAGTGACCCACGAGCCGGTGATACCGAGCCCCGGATAATTTGGCAGCTTCGCAACGATGCTGCGCACAGATGCCGGTGTGACCGGCCACTGCGTCCAGGTCACCGAATCGTTGTCAAGTAGCTTTTTTTCGGTGAGCGAGACGCCAAGAAGGATGCTGGCGTTCCGTAGCGACTCCGTGGCATCCGTCGACCGGACGAGCACGCCGTTGGTGAGGCTTGAAGCTTCCTCCCTGTAGGTCAACCGAATCACATGAATATTGCGTTCGAGTCGTTTGGCTAGCCACGGCCATTTCACCGATTGGTGGGTGAGGGCCTGTGCGGTCACGAGGCCGTGTGTCTGGCCGAGCAGCATGCCGGTGCCTCGTGGTGCCCCGTTGAGCTTCGCCTCTTTTACGACGATGGTGTCGATGCGTGTGGCATTCGGTTGCGCGGTAAAGGGCACGAGTTCGCGATTCACTCCGGCAAGGAGGCTCGCCGCCGCAACGGGCTCGCAGGCGAGGATGACGTTGTCAGCCTGCAGGGTGTCGTCAACCGTCCAGCCGTGGTCTCGCCGGCGCAGCCGGGTGACAGGTTCGCCAGTTGTGATGGTGGCCCCGAGTGCTTCGAGCTCGGCAACAATGGCGAGCACGATCTCGTAGTTGCCGCCCTCTACGCCACGAACAGCGGATCCTGGTTCGGCCTGGGCCGACAGCTGCTTGACCGCCTTGGTGAGCGACCCCGTTGAGAGCAGCTTCGCCCGCAGGCTTGGTGAAATGGCGTCAACGGCCAGTGTGTCTGGGTCGGCCGCATAGACCCCGCCAACGACGGGACGCACCAGTCGGTCGAGTGTGGCTGGACCGAGTCTGGCGCGCACGAGCTGGCCGAGCGTGGTTGCCTCGAACGATGCATCCGGTTTTCTCCATCGGTCACTTGCGGCTCGGATGGCACCTGGGAGGCCGATGACGCGTCGAACGTCGCGGGCAAGCGGTGAGCCAGGGATGCCAAGCAGGCCAGTGCGCGGAAGCGGAGCAGTATGTGTTTTGCCAGAGGCGTCGGCGCTAAACAGCCACGTGCCGGCTGTGCTCGGCGTGACGATGTGTTGGCCGAGTCCAAGCGTTTCGAGGAACTCGGGAACGCGGGGGCTTCGCTTTGAAAAGCTTTCGGCACCACCGTCGAGGTTAACTCCGGCGAGCGTGTGCCGTGAAACGATGCCGCCTACGGCTTCGTTTTTCTCGAGCAGGGTTACCCTGTGGCCGTTGCGGGCGCAGTGAAGGGCGGCGGTGAGGCCGCCAATTCCGCCACCGATGACAACAGTTATGGGGGAGTTCTCGGGCAACACGAGTGGTAAAACGTCCTCAATGGATAGGGTCAAAAATTGCTAATTGTTCATTGTGTCAGAAAATTGCCGCAAGAATGCTTACGGGGGTTGCGTTTGCGTTGCAAAATATGGGTTCAATTTGACCGGACGCAAAGGGTTGGTATCGACGTTTTTTGGGTCCTGACGGCCTATTCACCGGTTTTGACGCCTTCATGAGTAGAATCAGAAGTCTGCTCACTGGCGACGCTGTTGGTTTCCTCCACCCCCTCTGGTTGCCAGCATGTCAGCACTACTGCATATCGGAGATAACCGAATGATTTCATCCCGCCCCGCCCTTGGCTTGTTGCTTGATGTTGACGGACCCCTCGCAAGCCCGGTTACCCGCACGATTCACATCCCAGAGATCGCAGACCTCCTGGTGAAGCTTGCCGAATCTGGCGTACCAATCGTGTTTAACACTGGCCGTTCCGATGCCTTCCTCCGCGACGTCGTTTTGCCTCCCATGATTGCGGCTGGCCTCAGCCAAGACGTGACGCTCTACGGAGTTTGCGAGAAAGGCGCCGTCTGGTTCAGGATGACAACCGAAGGCATTACTGGTCTCACGGTTGACCCTGACTGCGTTGTGCCACAAGACTTTCTTGAGTGGTCGGAAGAGCTCATCAACGAGCGATTCAGTGAGACCGTGTTCTTCGACCACACCAAGCGTGCGATGGTTTCGGTTGAGCAGCACACGCACGTCGCCATTGAAGATTTTGTGCCGGTGCAGCAGGAATTTGACCGCGCATTTTTTGAAGAGCTCGTGAGTCGCGGCCACGGCGTCGTCTGGAACGATCTCGTGTGCTCTGACGCTGATGGGGCCATCGATTACCGCGTTGACACGACTATTATTTCGTCGGATATCGAAAGCTCGAAGCTCGGAAAAGACCTTGGAGCCCAGCGCGCCCTAGAGCTCATCGAGGCCGACGGTGAACTGCCGCTCATGTGGCGCACCATGGGAGACTCCCGCACCGACTACGCGATGGCCGACTGGCTGCACGACCGCGGGTTTGATGTTGAGCACGCGGATGTTCGCCCAGCCGACGGCATCCTCAAGACCGCCTATCCGGTGCGAACCGCGGGTGACCTGATTCACGATGAAGCTGGCGTTGTGTTCCTGCGTGAGTGGCTCGACCTGGTGAACGCGTGAGCGTCCACTCCCTTGAGCTGAGCGTGCGCACCATGCTCTTCACCAAGCCCATCGCTGGGCTCGACGATTTTGTCGATTACCCGGATGATGTGCTTGTTGATGTTGTTGAGCAACCTGAGCAGGCCGCCAAGGTGTGGAAAGCCCGCCGAGAATCGCAGCCAGGCTGGAGCGAGGGTGCGTTGCTCATTGGCTACGGCGGACGTCCACTGATCGATCTCACGATGTGGGACAGCGTCTGGCCACTCTGGTCGTATCTGGTGACCATGATCGAGGAATACCTCGACAGCAGCGGCGACGAACTCGGTGAGGGCCGCGGCGAGTTTAGCTTTCCAATGCAACCGCTCGATGCCGCGCTCTACGACAGCGACCAAACAACGTGGTTCTTGGTTGGCGATAATCACGTCGATGTGCACAGGGATAGCTTTATCGATCAGGTACTGACTCACGCACACGAGTTCTTCGAGTGGGTTGCTGAGTGGACTGAGGATGACGCGGCCTACGAACTTGAACAGGTCGCAGGGCTTATCGCCCGACGTCAGGCCGAATAAACTCTCTCTGGCGTTTGATTCCGGACGTCAGGGAGAATTCTCAGCCGTCATGAAGTATGGTTGTCTCTGTCGGCTCTGGACACCGCGCTGTGTGCGGATGGGTTTGTAAGTCTGGTGGGCCGGTTGTATGCGCAATACCGCGCATACACACACTGATGTGAACGGTCCCGGTCAAAACAGCCCGGGTAAGAGAGTTCTTTAGCAGCGTTTGTTGCTGCGCTTGTAACTCACGCGATTCATGCACGAGTACAACCCGGAAAGTATCATGCCCAAAAATACCAAAAAGGGCGGCTTCAAAGCTGCCAAAAACTATATTCCTAAGGGATCTGGCGGAAGCCGTCCCGGTCACCGCGGCCAGTCTGGCCCGGTTTCTGCCGGAGCTAAAAAGGCCCGCTGGGGAACCGAAGAGCGCGACGCACGCCGTGAGCGCACCGACCGTTTTCCCCGCGATGCACGCGACGAGCGCGGACACCGTGCTCGCCCGGTAGACGCGGATGCCCGTGGTGGCTACAACCGCGATGATCGTGGCGCAGCGCGTCCTGAGCGTGGCGGCTATAACCGTGACGACCGCGGTGCTCGCCCCGAGCGCGGCGCTTACGCCAGTGGATACAACCGTGACGACCGTGGTGCTGGTCGCCCCGAGCGTGGCGGCTATAACCGCGACGACCGTGGTGCTGGTCGCCCCGAGCGCGGCGGCTACAACCGTGACGACCGCGGCGCACGCCAGGAGCGTGGTGGCTCCGGTCGCGAGTTCAACCGCGGACAGGACCGTCCCGCACGCGGAGACGACCGTAACTTCTCGCCTCGTGGCGAAAGCCGTAACGAGTACCGTGGCGACCGTGCCGCCGGTGCTGGCGCAGAGCGTCAGGGGCGTCGTTACTTCGACGACCGTGGCTCGGAGCGCAGCTTCAGCAGCTATGCAGACCGTAACCGCGACGACCGTGGTGCCGGACGCCCAGAGCGCGGCGGGTATAACCGTGATGATCGTGGCGCTGGTCGTCCCGACCGTGGCGCAGCCCGTCCCGACCGCGGCGGCTATAACCGCGATGACCGCGGTGCTCGCCCAGAGCGCAGCAGCTATAACCGCGATGACCGCGGAGCCCGTCCTGAGCGCGGCGGCTACAACCGTGACGATCGTGCTGCTCGCCCAGAGCGTGGCAGCTACAGCCGTGATGATCGTGCCGAGCGTGGCGCTCGTCCAGAGCGCGTCGGACGCCCAGCCCGTTTTGATCGTGACGACCGCGCGCCTCGCGCCGCAGGTTTTGACGCGAAGCCCCGCTTCACGCCAGAAGAGGACGTTGTTCTTGAGCGCCTTGAGGCTCAGGCAACACTCGCTGCTGACGTCGAAGGTGTGAGCTGGCAAGACCTCGGTCTTGGCGACAACATTGCTCGTTCGTTGCAGGACCTCGGCGCTCCAAGCCCGTTCCCCATTCAGGCAGCAACCATTCCCGACGTGATCGCCGGGCGCGATGTGCTTGGCCGCGGCCGCACCGGCTCAGGCAAGACCATCGCTTTTGGTGCTCCGCTGGTCGAGAAGCTCATGGAGAACAATGGCGGCAAGAACCGTCAGCTTGGCCGCAAGCCTCGCGCGCTCATCCTTGCCCCCACTCGTGAGCTCGCTTTGCAGATCGACCGCACCGTGCAGCCTATTGCTCGCTCGGTTGGCCTGTTCACCACGCAGATTTACGGTGGCGTGCCCCAGGCTCGCCAGGTTGGTGCCCTCCAGCGCGGCGTTGACATCATTGTTGGAACGCCAGGCCGGATCGAAGACCTGATTGAGCAGCGCAAGCTTGACCTCTCCGAAGTCACCATCACGGTGCTCGACGAGGCCGACCACATGTGCGACCTCGGGTTCCTTGAGCCGGTACAGCGCATCCTCAACCGCACGGCAAAGGGTGGACAGAAACTGTTGTTCTCGGCCACACTCGATAAGGGCGTAGCGATGCTCGTTGACGAGTTCCTCGTAGAGCCATCGGTTCGTGAGGTTGCTGGCGAAGACCAGGCATCCGGAACGATCGATCACCGCGTTCTGCTGGTTGACCGTAACGATAAAGACCTCATTATTGAGCAGCTAGCTGACCGTCGCGATGGCGGAAAGACGCTCATCTTCTCGCGCACCCGTGCCTACGCCGAGCGTTTGGCCGACCAGCTTGAAGACGCCGGCATCCCAGCGGTGAGCCTGCACGGTGACCTCAACCAGGCCCGTCGTACGCGCAACCTTGAGAAGCTCACGAAGGGCCGTGTGAACGTGCTCGTGGCGACGGATGTTGCCGCCCGCGGCATCCATGTTGACGACATCGACCTGGTTGTCCAGGCTGATCCGCCGGACGAGTACAAGACCTACATGCACCGTTCTGGCCGTACTGGCCGCGCGGGCCGCACTGGAACCGTGCTGACGCTCATCTCGCGCAGCCGCCAGCGTCGCACGCAGGAACTGCTTGATCGTGCCGAGATTCAGGCCGACTTCACGCCGTTCTACCCGGGAGATGCCCTCTAGGGTTTTTGCTACCGTAACGGGGCCTTTCCAAGCAAGTGCTTGGGGAGGCCCCGTTGTCGTTAACGGTGACGCGGTCGGCCGGATGGTGCGGCCAGGTGACGAGTCGCGGCCAGGTTGAATAAACGGGTTTCATAAGCTGTCGAGCCGCTGGTTGGCTATTGGTATGCCTAAAACCCTTGATTCTTCGGCATAAATGTTCGTTTGACAGGACATACTTGCTCGGGTTATTCTTTCAATCATTCGACTTATGAAAATGACTTTCATAACGAACACAATGTTGTGGAAGGAATAGCTGTGAGCCTCACCGGACCCCACGAGCGAGAGATGTACGCGCTTCGTCAACGCAACTCTGCGACGTGCATTGCCGCGCTTCGTGACCACGGCGTACTGACGCTCAGCGAGCTCACGCAGCTCACCGGCCTCTCACGACCAACCATCGAGACGATCATCACAGAGCTCAAAGCTCGAGGCCTGGTGAGTGACGAATTTGAGGCACCCTCTGCGGCAAGCCGCACCGGTCGCCCGGCCCGTCAGTTCGCCTTTGTAGCGACCGCAGCCCACGTTGCGAGCGTTGACCTCGGCCTGCACAGCATCACCGTCCTCGTGAGCGACCTGTCCGGAACGATTGTGGCATCACTGACCCACGAGACCTCGCCAAGCGTCCGAGGCGGGTCGCTCATTCCCCTCGTTGGAAACCTCGTGCGTCAGGCGATTCATCCCCTCGGTATTCGCGATTTTGAACTCGCATCCGTTGTGGTGTCTGTCACCGGTATCGTCGATGACCGCGGCCGCATGCTCCAATCGAATCTGCTGCCCGAGTGGAACGGCGTTGATCTGGTTGCCAGGTTTGGCGAGAACCTTTCAGCGCCCATCATCGTTGAAAACGACGTCAACATGGCGGCCGTCGCCGAGGTGCACGCCGGTGCCGCAAAGTTCGCCGATGACGTGGTTGTGGTCATGGTCGGACACCGCATCAACTCGGCGATCATCCTTGGAGGCACCCTCTATCGTGGTCGGCACTTTGCGGCTGGCGAGGTCGGCGACCTTGCGGTCACCGGATGGGGCTACAACACCATCGACAAGGGCAGCGTCCTCGGCGCCTATGCTGATGGCACCGTTGAGCGAGTGTTTGATCTCGCTCGCTCTGGTGATCCGGATGCCAAAGAGCAGATCGCGTCGTTTGCCGCTCAGATCATCCAGGGAATCGCGCTCGTTGGGCTCACTATCGACCCAGATCTCATCGTGATCGGCGGCGGTGTCTCTCGCGCTGGTGAGACGTTCCTTGCCATGCTCAACGACGAATTCCTTCGCCTCGTCAAACGCCGCAATGCCCCGCCGCTCGTTGGCTCGAGCATCGGCGCAAACGGAGTTGCGGTTGGTGGCATCGTTCGCGCGCTTGAGGCCGTTTCTGAACAGTTTTATGGTTCGCGTGATCTTGCCGTGCCGAAGCTCTCTATCGAGGGAGTCTGCTCCGAAGACGACACCGTCTCGTTTGGCGCCAGTCTTGATCGCTACGTGTCACAGGGAAATGTCTCCCAGCCAGAGGACGTAGCCGCCGAATCCGCGCCGGCCGGCGGTGCTCGCGACGCGGCATCAGACGACCTCCGCATCGCCGTAGTTGGCTTTGGGATGCGCAGCGCCATCAGCAAATGGGCCCACCAACCAGGTGAAGGCTCGCGAGTTGTTGCCGTCGCCGACTCCAACCCAACAGCCGAAAAGCGAGTTGCCGAGCACCTTGGGTCTGGCATTACGTTTCATACCGACTACCAAGAGCTCTCCTCCAACGATGTTGACGCAGCCATCGTGGTGACCCCAGATGACACCCATTACGAGATAGCGGCGCATCTCCTGCGTGCGGGAATCGCGGTTTATCTTGATAAGCCCATCGCCATCAGCATCGATGACGCCGACGATCTGCTTCGCATCGCAAAGGAATCCGGCAGCAAACTCTACATCGGTCACAACATGCGGCACATGGCGGTTGTTCGCCTCATGCGCGAGATTATTGAGCGCGGAGACATTGGCGAAGTCAAAGCCGTCTGGTGCCGTCACTTTGTTGGCAACGGCGGAGATTACTACTTCAAAGACTGGCACGCCGATCGCAGCCGCTCCAACGGGCTGCTGCTGCAAAAGGGCGCCCACGATCTTGACATCATCCACTGGCTCGCCAACTCCTACACGAGCGATGTTGTTGCGATGGGTGACCTGAGTGTCTACGGAGCGATCACCGACCGGCGCGAACGGCCAGGCGAACTCATGACCGATTGGTTCTCGCTTGATAACTGGCCCCCACTGAGCCAAACCGGCCTCAACCCCGTTGTTGATGTTGAGGATCAGTCGATGGTGCTCATGAAGCTCCAATCCGGAGTCTTGGCAAGTTACGAGCAGTGCCATTTCACTCCAGACTACTGGCGCAACTACACGGTCATTGGCACCGAAGGTCGACTCGAAAACTTCGGCGACGGAGACGGTGGCGTTGTGCGCGTCTGGAACAGCAGGAGTGGCTACAACCCGGGCGGAGACCGCGAATATCCCATCGTTGGCGATGCCGATGGCCACGGCGATGCCGACATGCTCACGGTCGCCGAGTTCGTTCAGTTCGTGCGAAACGGTCACACCACCGAAACGTCGCCAATTGGCGCCCGCAACGCTGTTGCCACGGCCGTTGCGGCCACCGAGTCGTTGCGAAACGGTTCGACTCCACAGCGCATCCGCGAAGTGGACCCCCAACTTGCGGCCTATTTTGCCGCAAACCAGGTGTGACAACGCGACCTGCAGAACGCGTCGTTGCATCCGCTTCACCGAAGTAACCAGCAGAACCATCACACAGTTGCGCAACCCCTCACCCTGATAGGCACCCGCCTGTCTGAAAACGTCAGGAGTAACCAGTAATGAAGAAGAAGAATATTGCACGGCTAGCCCCGCTTGGGCTCGTTGCCGCGCTCGCGCTTTCAGCGTGCTCGGCAAACGGTGGAGACGAAGCCGTCTCCACCGACAGCAAGGCTACGATCAGCTACGCGGTCTGGGATGAGAACCAGGTGCCGGCCCTGAAGCAGAACATCGCCGACTTTAATAAGGAATACCCCAACATCGAGGTCAAGCTTGATGTCACCCCGTGGTCACAGTTCTGGACCAAGCTGCAGACGCAGGCGTCGAGCGATACCCTTCCGGACGTCTTCTGGATGAACGGTCCCAACTTCCAGCTATACGCGGCGAACGACCAGCTCGAGCCGCTTACCGGTCTCATCGATGACAAGAAGATCGACCCCGCAAACTATCCTGAGGCCCTCGATACCCTCTATTCTTACGACGGCACGCAGTACGGCGTTCCGAAGGACTTCGACACGCTCGGCCTCTGGTACAACAAGAGCATTCTTGAGCAGGCCGGAGTTGAGATCCCGACCGACGCGTGGACGTGGGACGAGATCCATGCCGCATCGAAGAAGATTAGCGACACCCTCGGAGACCAGGGCGTGTACGGCATGACCACAAGCCTGACCGGTGGACAGGAAGGCTACTACAACAGCATCCTGCAGGCTGGCGGCGAGATTATCTCCGAGGACGGCAAAAAGAGCGGCTACGACAGCCCGGAGGCGATCGAGGGTATCCAGTTCTGGACCGACCTCATCGCCGACGGATCGATGCCAACGCTCCAGCAGCTGTCTGACACAACCGCCAACGTGTGGTTCACAAGCGGAAAGTCTGGCTTCTTCTACTCGGGAACCTGGATCGTCTCTGAGCTCTCCGAAGCCGAAAACACCATGGACCTCAACGTGGCGCCCCTGCCAAAGGGTGAGCGCCAGGCGACGGTGATCCACGGCCTCGCCAACGTGATTTCGTCGAAGAGCAAGAACAAGGCCGCATCCGAAGCCTTTGTGACCTACCTCGCTTCCAAGGAAGCGCAGACCACGCAGGCAGAGATGGGCGCCGCGAACCCGGCCTTCAACGGCACGCAGACCGCGTTTGTTGACTCGGTTCCGCACTTCGACATCCAGGTACTGCTTGACGCCCAGGACTACGCCTACCCGTACCCAATCTCGAAGAACACCGCAGCATGGACCCAGCTTGAGACAGACCTGCTCCCTGCGGCATTCTCAGGGGACAAGCCGGTCAAGGATGTTGCCAACGAGCTGGCAACCAAGATGAACGAAGCGCTGGCCAAAGAATGACCCTTCCCGCCGGGACAACGCTGGGCGGAATCGCCGCCGCCCAGCGCCCGGCGCGGCAACGCGCCGGCTCCCCAACTGACGGCTGGTGGCCATGGCTGTTTGTCCTGCCCACCCTGCTCGGCGTTCTTGTCTTCTACATTTGGCCGCTCTTTCAGACCGGCTACTTGAGCTTTACCGAAACGGGGCCGTTTGGCGGCGAAACGTGGGTTGGCACCGAAAACTACGCAAAGATGCTCGGCGACAAAAATGTTGGCCTCGCCCTGGTCAACACGGTTGTCTACACGGTCATCGTGTTGCTCGGTATTCCCGTCGCTATCCTCCTCGCGAGCATGGTGAACCGCCCAGGCCTTCGCTTTGCAACGTTCTATCGCGTCCTGTTCTTTATGCCCTATATCGCGATGCCAACGGCAGTCGCGCTTGTATGGCGCATGATTTACAACGGTGACTTTGGAATCCTGAACTGGTTCTTGTCGATTTTTGGCATTGACGGACCCTACTGGACCTCAACCCCTGGCTTTGCGATTGTCGCAGTTGGCATTGTCGGTATGTGGTCGTCCCTCGGGTTCAGCATGATCATCCTGAGTGCCGGGCTGAAGAACATCCCGCCCGACTTCTACGAGGCTGCTCAGCTCGACGGCGCGAGTCGTTGGAAGCAGTTCACCTCAATTACCGTTCCGCTGCTCACGCCAAGCATCTTTTTCGTGACCATCATTTCGGTCATCAACGGTTTCCAGCTCTTTGACCTGCTCTACGCCATTATGGGCTCACGAAACCCGGCAATGCAGCAGAGCCAGTCGCTCGTTTACATCTTCTACAACCAAGCCTTCATCCACAACAACAGAGGGTATGCGGCAGCGATTGCCATGCTCATCCTGCTGGTCATCGGCATCGTGACCTGGTTCCAGTTCCGCATGCAAAAAAGGTGGGTCAATTATGTCTAGCAGTCAGCTTGCCCAGAAGCGCAAGACAAATACGGGATTCTCGCCCGCCCAGCGCGGCACCAATAACAGCAGGGCGCACATCGTGCTTGCCGTTGTCGGCTTCATCATGGTGTTCCCCTTCCTCTGGCAGCTCATCATGTCGCTGTCGACCAACGCCCAGGTCATGAGCGTGCCACCGACCTTCTGGCCAGGAGAGCTGCAATGGCAGAACTTCGCTGCCGTCTTCACGAAGGTTCCGTTCCTGAGTCAGCTTGGTGTCTCGATCACGATCACGGTGCTCCGGGTGCTCGGGCAGGTGGTGCTCTGCTGTATGGCTGGCTACGCGTTTGCCAGGATGCGATTCTCGTTCAAGGGCGTCACGCTTGGCATCATCCTGTCGATCCTCATGGTCCCAAGCCAGGTGTACCTGATCCCGCAGTTCCAGATCATCCAGAACCTTGGCCTGCTGAACACCGTGTGGGGCATCGTGCTCCCCGGCATCTTCAGCGCATTCGGTGTGTTTCTCATGCGTCAGTTCTTTATGGGGCTGCCCACCGAGCTCGAAGAGGCGGCCAGACTCGACGGGGCAAACCCGTTCCAGATTTTCTGGAAGGTGATGCTGCCGCTCGCGGCACCGGGCATTAGCGCGCTGGTCATCATCACAACACTTTGGTCATGGAACGACCTGTTGTGGCCGCTTGTGGTCACGACGTATGCCGAAAGCATGCCGCTGTCCGCAGGACTTGCCACCATGCAGGGAAGCGTCTCGACCGACTACACGGTCATGATGGCTGCCAGCATCATGGCGATGGCACCTGTGCTCATCCTCTTTATTGCGTTGCAGCGTCGAGTGATTGATGGACTTGCCTTTAGCGGCACCAAATAACGTCGATGCCAGCGCTACAAACACCACACCAAGTTAGGACAAACGTGTCACAAGAATTACTCAGAGTCGGCCTCATCGGCGCGGGTGGGATTACCCATGCGCATATGCCAGCGTGGCAAGCTCTCGGAGCACGCGTGAGTGTGTTCTCCCTTGCGGGGGCAGAGACCCTCGCCGAGCAGTACTCGATCACGGCAGTCGACTCGCTCGACGAACTGTTTGCCCAGTGCGACATCGTCGACATTTGCGCCCCAACTCCGTTTCATCGCGAATACGCAGAGGCCGCGCTTCATGCGGGTAAAGACGTCATCTGTGAGAAGCCGGTAGCGCTGAATCGCGAAGATTCGGATGCCATTGGGGAGCTCGCCGAGCGGCTTGGTCGCCAGGTATATCCTGCCCACGTTGTGCGGTTCTTCCCCGAATACGCCGCAGCAAAGGCCGCAGTGCGTGACGGAGTCATCGGCGAGGTCGCTATCTCCCGCTACACCAGAATCGGTGAGTACCCGAGCTGGTCAGCGTGGTTTGGTGACGAATCCCTCTCTGGGGGCATCGTGATGGACCAGATGATCCACGACCTCGATATTGCCAGGTGGATCTCGGGAGAGGTCACCGATGTGTATGCCGTTCGTTCGGTCTCGAGCGGGGGAAACCGGTCGAGCGCCCAGGTCATTCTGACGCATGAGGGTGGTGCTCTCAGCTACGTCAGCGGTGTCTGGGGGGCGCCGGGAACGCAGTTCACAACGAACTTCTCAATTGCGGGTACAAAAGGCGTGCTTACACACGACGCCGCAGCCGACGCGTCCGTATCGCTCAACATGGGCTCGGTTGAGAAGGGTGGGAGCATGCGCCCGGATACCTCGCTCGTTGAGAGCCCGTATCTCACGGAGATCCGCGAGTTTACCCAGGCATTTGCCGGGGGAGCAACACCCCGAGTGACGCTCGGTGACGGTGCACGCGCGGTAGAAATCGCAGAGGCCGCCAACGAATCAATCCGGACTGGCGCGACCGTCTCGGTCCGAACATCCAGCATCGTCAACGCGCCAGCGGAGGTCAGCAAGTGAACCAGCCATCAACCATCCGACTTGGGCTTCTGTCCTTTGCGCATGTCCATGCGGGTTCGTACGCGCAGCTCTTGCGCGATTGGCCTGGCGTCGAGCTCATCACGACCGACCCAGACGGGGCAACCGCGCCTGACGGTGAGCTGCGTGGGCGCGCCTTCGCCGAAAGTCTTGGCGTGACGTACGTAGACACGTACGACGAGCTGCTGGCATGGGCTCCGGATGCCGTGATCGTGACGAGCGAAAACACCAAGCACCGCGCCCTCGTAGAGCGCGCCGCTGCGGCTGGTGCGCACATCCTCTGTGAGAAGCCACTGGCCACAACGGCGGTCGATGCCATCGCGATGCGTGAGGCGTGTGAACAAGCGGGAGTCATTTTGATGACGGCGTACCCCGTGCGGTTCTCGCCTGCGTTTGAGCGCCTCCAAGCGATTGTCAACAACGATGAGCTTGGCGAGCTGATTGCCGCGACGGGAACAAATAACGGAAAGATTCCCGTCGGTGATCGCTCGTGGTTTACCGATCCAGAGCTGTCAGGTGGCGGCGCGATGGTTGATCACATTGTGCACGTTGCTGACCTGCTTGATGCCCTGACCGGGCTCGAGGCCGCCTCCGTTCACGCGGTCAGCAACCAGTTGTTGCACGCAGAGAAGCCACAGGTGCAGGCAGAGACGGGCGGACTCGTGACGATTACGTATACCAACGGATTTATCGCAACGATCGACTGTTCTTGGAGCCAGCCTGACCATGCCCCCACCTGGGGTGGGCTGACACTGCAGGTGGTCGGCGCTGATGGGATTGCCTCGATCAATCCCTTTGCGCAGCATGTTGGCGGGTTCTCCGAGACCGAGCAGAACTCGGTGTTCATCCCGTACGGGTCTGACACCGATCGGATCATGCTTGATGCATTCCTTGACGGCGTACGGACGGGCATTCAGCCGCAGCCAGACGCGAACGTTGGTATCCGTACGCTGAACATTGTGTTGGCCGCCCAAGAATCCGCGCGAACCGGCAGCGTGGTCGTCGCCGGATAAAACGAAGCGGCTGACCACCTTCCAAAGGTGGTCAGCCGCTACACGCACCGATTATGCGGGATGCTGGATGGGGCTAGTAGCTTGCTGCGCCAGCCCCAGCGCCAACGGCGATGGCAAAGATCGAGAGCATGATCGCAACGGTGGCGATCCAGCCGAGCAGCGAAAGGCCGCCAAGCACGAGCCCGGTAATCGACATGCCTTTGCCAGACGGTTCCTTTCGAATGCCAAGAATGCCAAGCACCACGGCCGCCGTTGGGACAACAAAGCCGGCCCAGATAAAGAAGAACGAAACCCAGAAAAACAGGAACGAGACGATTCCGAGCACCATAGCGGTTATGCTCAGGCCCTTTGGCTGAGGCGTGTAGGTTGCGTATGCCCCGCCGTAATATGCCTGTTGGCTGTACCCGGCTTGACCGTATGCGGCCTGCGCGTAGGGTTGCTGACCATATCCTGGTTGACCGTATTCAGGCTGGCCGTACGATGGTGTGCCGTATGGTTGCGGCTGGCCGTACGGGACGACCTGCTGTGTCGTTTCGCCGTAGAGCTGTGGCTGATATTGGGGCTGGTATTGGGGCTGCGTCCCGAACGTTGGAGCAGCGGGCAGCGCAGATTCCGCTGGCGGAGGGGGCGGCCCCTGGCTCGCGTCGCCCTGTGCGTTGTAACTGTCCGTCATGTGTTGTGTCCTCAGTCCGAAAATGTCCCCGTAGAACCATGGTAGTCGCTCGGTATTTCTGGCGGCCTGTTCACTCGCGGATCCCTCTCAGCGACGCAATCTAGACTTGATGTGCTTTGCATCTCTTGCTGGAAACGGGCAGCCCCCGTTGACCGGTTGCACTCTCGACAGAAAGACCCTATGAAACGCTTTGTTCTTCCGACAGCTGTGACCGCGGGCGTTGCCCTTGCCGTGCTGGTTGCCCCAGCGGCGCAGGCGCACGTACACGTAGATCCGTCTTCGACGGCTGCCGGTTCAACGGCGCAGCTCGCCTTCTCGTTTGCGCACGGATGCGAGGGCTCACCAACCACCGCCCTCGAAATCAGCGTCCCAGACTCGATCGTCTCGGCAGTTCCAAACGTCAACCCAGCCTGGAGCGTCACGACTGAGAAGACTGGCGACCACGTCGACACGGTTCGCTACACGGCGCTGTCGCCAGTTGCCGATGGGCTCCGCGACACGGTCACCGTCCAGGTCGCTCTGCCAGCAGATGCCGAGGGGCAGACGCTCGACTTCCCCGTGCGCCAGATCTGCGAAACCGGCGAGACCAACTGGGCCGATATCGCCGCCGATGGTCAGTCGGAAGATGACCTTGAGCTTCCGGCACCAACCGTTGAGGTGACCGCCGCGAGCGCAGAGGGTGGCCACGGACACGCCTCGGATGCCAAAGAGGCAACCGAGCATGAGGCATCCGCCACTCCCGCAACCGAAACCGAACCACAGCCAGATATTCTTGCTCGCGTCTTGGCCGTTGTTGCACTCATACTGGGTGCAGGGGCGGCGGCTTCGGTCTTCACCCTCAACCGACAGCTGCGGCGCCGGCCCTCCACGGTGTCCGCACCACAGCAGACCGAGCAGAAGCTCAGTGATGGAGGCAACTAATGCGTACTCGTAAGACCTTTGGCGTTCTTCCCAGACTGCTGCTGATCGCAGGTGCGGCCACCGCCCTGACCATCGGGCCTGCCACGGCAGGGCTCGCTCATAATCAGGTCATTGGCACGTCGCCGGAGGCAGACTCGATCGTAACAGTGCAGCCAAAAGAGCTCAGCGTGACCACGAACGATGCACTCATCGATCTTGAGGCCTCAGCCATGATCGTCGAGGGCCCGGACGGGCTGTTTTATAACGATGGCTGCGCCGTTGTTGATGGCAACTCGGTTACCGGAACCGCCGAGCTTGGTGCCTCAGGCAAATACACCGTGACCTATCTCTTCACCTCAATCGATGGTCACGCAACCGAAGGAACGTTCAACTTCACCTGGGACCCGGCTGAGGGCGAGCCGATCGCCAACGGGCTCAAGACGCAACCAGTGTGCGGAGTGTCTGGGTCGAGCGTTGATAATCAGGAGATCCACGAAGCGACTGATGCGCCCGTCCAGGGCGAAAGCGTTTGGGTAACCGTGCTTTGGATTGCCGTTGCCGTTGCCGCTGTTGGCGGAACGGTGCTGCTGGTGATTGTGAAGGCAAAGCGTTCGCCGCTGCCGCCAACTGAATAACCTAGCGTTCCGGCACGTGCGGGGGGTTGCTCCCCGAAGCCCAGACGAGTGCGGCACCCGAACCAACGACGGCAACAATGCCGAGGACCGCGGTGAGGGTCAGCGATTGGCCAAGGATAACGGCGCCGGCGACGGCTCCAACAACAGGGTCGATGCTGAAGAGCGTGCCAACTACCCTCGACGAGGATACCCTTGCGGCGAGAGTGTCAGCCGTAAAGGTGAGGACAACGCCAATGGTAGCTGAGACGAGCAAAATGCCAGCGCTGTTGAGATCAACCAGATGGAGCACCGGAATGCCAAATGGGAGCGAGAGCACAGCGGCAAACGCAACGGACAACGCGAGGCCGCTCATACTGTCGTTTGTCTTCCCAACGCGCGCTGAAAAGACGGTGTAGAGGCCAAAGAAGAGCGCAGCCCCGAGCCCGAAGGCGTATCCGATGAGGTCGAAGTGGCCGCCAGGGCCCGCGATGAGCACAACACCGGCGAGCGCCCCGACGGCGCAGAGCGCCTCGGTTATCCGGCGGGAGGCGAGGAGCGCCACGGTGATTGGCCCCAAGAATTCGAGCGTTACCGCGACACCGAGCGGTAGCCGTTCGATCGCGGCGTACAAGCACATATTCATGGCTGCCATTGAGGCGCCGTAGATTGCTATCCCGAGCCAGTTGCTGCGTGATCTCCCTCGCAGCTTTGGTCGGAAGATGGCCAGCAGGATGAGAGCTGCGACAAGGAACCTGAGGGAGCTGGTGCCGAGGGTCCCGAACGTCGAGAAGAGCCCGGACGCGAGTGCAGATGAAACCTGGACTCCGAGCGAGCCCGCGAGTACGAGTGCGGCGGCCATGAGGACGTTCTTGCGGCTCAGCGGCCCATCAGGTCGCGCAAACGTGCTCGTGCGGGGCGGTGGGGTTGTGCTGTTGACGGACACGGTGATTGGTGGCGGCTTTCGGCTTGGGCTGGCTGCGGTGAGACTGGGTAGTCATACGGTAGCAATTGTTTCCTCGCGTAAGGGTGGTTTTTGGCTCTCGATGGTGAGTAGCGTTGCCGCGACAAGGTAAACCGATGTCTTGCGGCATTCCAGTTTGGCTGCGAATTGTTGATTCTCTGCGAAGCACTCACGTGTGGGTTGTAGGTAGTCTCTAGTTGTGTTCGATGCCCGCCGACCGAATTTGTGCGGACCGAACGGGAGGTTGTGCGCTGCCAGAGGTCCGACTTAGCGTTGGTGTTCAACGCTTATTTCTTGAAGTGACGAAGGACCAACGATGGTAGACACTGCTTCCTCTGTGACAACAACTTCCGGCGCAGCACGCGCCACAGACCAGGGTGCTCCGCAGCTGAATGTTGCGGCACTTGCTGACCAGCTTCTCGGAACGTGGAAGAAAGAGCGGCTCGAGGCCCGCGTTACCGCGGCAAAACCTGAGCTCCATCAGGTGAATGGCCTCAGCATGGATGAGCACCGCACGCGTGTGCTCGGCCAGCTCAAGATCCTTGTTGACGAAGGCGCTATCCAGCGCGCCTATCCAACATCCGTTGGTGGCGGCGATAACCACGGTGGCAATATTGCTGCCTTTGAAGAGCTTGTGACCGCCGACCCATCGTTGCAGATCAAGTCTGGCGTGCAGTGGGGCCTCTTTGGGGCTGCAATCCTGCACCTCGGCACAGCCCCGCACCACAAGAAATGGCTGCCTCAGGTCATCAACCTTGAGATTCCTGGCGCCTTTGCCATGACTGAAACCGGACACGGGTCGGATGTTGCGAGCATCGCAACCACGGCAACGTTTGACGAGGCCACCGGCGAGTTTGTCATCAATACCCCGTTCCGTGGTGCCTGGAAAGATTACCTTGGCAACGCCGCCCTGCACGGCATTGCGTGTGTCTTGTTTGCACAGCTGATTACCAAGGGTGTAAACCACGGTGTTCACGCCTTTTACGTCCCCCTCCGTGACGCATCTGGCAACTTCCTGCCTGGTATTGGCGGCGATGATGACGGCCTCAAGGGTGGCCTCAACGGCATCGATAACGGCCGGCTGCACTTCACCGATGTCCGCATCCCTCGCGAAAACCTGCTCAACCGCTACGGTGACGTTGCTGAAGACGGGAGCTACACGAGCCCGATCGACAGCCCAGGTCGCCGATTCTTCACGATGATTGGCACGCTGGTTCAGGGTCGCGTCTCACTCGATGGCGCCGCGGCTGCCGCGATGAAGCTTGGGCTGCAAATCGCGCTCACCTATGGTTCTGAGCGTCGGCAGTTTGTCGCTGGAGACGGCAAACAAGAGCAGGTCATCCTCGACTACCAGCGTCACCAGCGGCGCCTCATCCCGAAACTCGCCGAAACCTTTGCGGTTACGTTTGCGCACGAACAGCTGCTCGTCAAATTCGACGAGGTCTTCAGCGGGCGAGACGACTCAGATCAGAACCGTGAAGATCTTGAGACGCTGGCCGCTGCGCTCAAATCCTTGTCAACGTGGGCCGCGCTGGACACCCTGCAAGAGTGCCGCGAGGCGTGTGGTGGTTCCGGCTTCCTTGCCGAAAACCGACTCACCGGTCTTCGCGCCGATCTTGACATCTATGTCACCTTCGAGGGCGATAACAACGTGCTGCTCCAGCTTGTGGCCAAGCGTCTCCTCGGCGATTACAGCCGCAAGTTTAAGGGTGCAGACTTTGGCGTTATGGCCCGTTACGCGGCCGACCGGGCGGGAGACACCGTACTGCACGGTACCGGCCTTCGCCAGCTTATCCAGAACGTTTCAGACCTCGGCTCCACCGGTCGGTCGGTCGGGCACGTCCGCGAAACCGAGTATCAGCGTGAGCTCCTCACCGGCAGGGTCAGCACCATGATTGCCACCATCGCCGACCGCCTCAAGGATGCCTCGAAGCTTTCGAAAGAAGAGGGCGCTCGACTCTTCAACGAGAATCAGAACCAACTCATCGAGGCAGCTCGGGCGCACGGTGAACTGTTGCAGTGGGAGGCCTTCACCGAGGCCGTCGAGTCCACCTCCGACAGCGGTAACAAGCAGATCCTGACCTGGTTGCGGGATCTGTTCGGGCTCAGCCTCATCGAGAAGCACGCTGCCTGGTATCTCATCAACGGCCGCCTTTCAGGACAGCGAGCAGAAGCCGTTACCGCGTATGTTGACCGCCTGGTTGCGCGTATCCGGCCGTACTCACTCGACCTGGTTGAGACCTTTGGCTACACGCCGGCGCACGTGCGCGCCCCCATCGCAACGGGGGCAGAGAAGGCCCGCCAAGACGAGGCGCGCGCGTACTACGAGCAGTTGCGCCGCGATGGCAACGAGCCCGTCCACGAGAAAACGCTAAAGGCAAAGAAGCGTTAGCGGCCCAACCCCGCCCCACCGCGATCCCCGCGGCGAATCCACCTGACCCAAATGTGCCTATTTGTCAAAGAATAGGCACATTTGGGTCATCTCGAATGGTTTGAGGGGTGCGCGGCGTGATCTCTTGAGCGCCACCAGACGAAGCGGAGTACGGTTGAGGAATGGCTGACCTGTACCCCGAGATTGAACCTAACGAAACCGGCATGCTCGATACCGGCGACGGCAACCGTATCTACTGGGAAGAGTCGGGCAACTCCGACGGAAAACCCGTCGTATTCTTGCACGGCGGCCCCGGAGGCGGAACATCCCCGCTGCATCGCCGCTTATTTGACCCCGAGAAGTACCGCATTATCCTGTTTGACCAGCGCGGTTGTGGCAAAAGCACCCCGCACGCCAGTGCTCCGGATGCGGATCTCTCCACGAACACCACCCAGCACCTCATCGCCGACATGGAAAAGCTTCGGGTCAGGGTCGACGCAGATCGCTGGCAGGTCTTTGGTGGCTCATGGGGCAGCACCCTCGCCCTTGCATACGCCGAACAGTACCCGGAGCGAGTGAGCGAACTTATTGTGCGGGGCATTTTCACCCTTCGCGACAGCGAGATCAACTGGTTCTACCAGCAGGGTGCCTCGGCGGTCTTCCCCGATTTTTGGGAAAAGTATGTCGCCCCCGTTCCCGAATCTGAGCGTGGTGACTTTGTTGGTGCGTACAATCGGCTGCTTTCTGACCCAGACCCAGAAGTGCATATTCCCGCCGCCATCGCTTGGACTGTCTGGGAACAATCGACGATTCGTCTGCACCCAGACACCGAGGCAATCGCGGCGTCAGAAGCCGACCGCGAGCACGCCGTAGCATTCGCCCGCATCGAGAACCACTACTTCATCAACCGAGGCTGGCTCGAACCGAACCAACTGATCGCTAACGCCGGGCGTCTCAAAGGCATCCCCGGCGTCATTGTGCAGGGCCGCTACGACATGTGCACCCCGCCGACGACAGCCTGGGACCTGCACAAGGCCTGGCCCGAAGCCGAGTTCACGATGGTGCCGGATGCCGGGCACGCCGTGACCGAACCGGGCATCCTTTCGGCCCTCATCGAGGCCACCGACCGCTTCGCCAACAGTTAAGACCCGACCGCCGAATGGTACCTCGGTGCCACGAGGGCATATCGTTTAATCAGCCCTGCGGTGGACGCGAAGGTTATCCCCCCGTCCGTAATGTAATCAATGTACCTGCCCACATGAAACGGAGAACCACATGATCGAGGCACAAAACCTCACGAAGCGATACGGCTCAAAGACAGCCGTCGACGGGGTGACGTTTACCGTGCGCCCAGGTCAAGTCACCGGCTTCCTCGGCCCAAACGGCGCCGGAAAATCGACCACGATGCGCATGATCGTCGGGCTTGATCGACCAACTCACGGAAGCGTGATTGTGAACGGCCGCCCCTACGCCCAGCACGCGGCGCCACTGCACGAAGTTGGTGCCCTGCTTGATGCAAAGGCTGTGCACACGGGTCGCAGCGCACGCAGCCACCTTCGCGCACTCGCAGCGACCCACCGCATCCCAAACAGCCGGGTTGACCAGGTCATTGAGATGACCGGCCTGAGCTCGGTTGCTGGCAAGCGTGTTGGCGGATTCTCGCTGGGAATGGGCCAGCGCCTCGGCATCGCGGCCGCCCTGCTTGGTGACCCACAAACTCTCATCCTTGACGAGCCCGTGAACGGCCTTGACCCGGATGGCGTGCTCTGGGTGCGCCAGCTGGTTCGTGGGCTGGCCGCCCAGGGAAAGACCGTGTTGCTGTCGAGCCACCTTATGAGCGAGATGGCCCAGACCGCCGATCACATCATCGTCCTCGGCCGCGGCCGCATCATTGCCGACGCGCCCGTTGATCAGCTGGTCGGCTCTGCGACCGCCACAACCGTTCGGGTTCGTACCCCGCACATTCCTCAGCTGCAGGCCGTGCTGGCCGGAGCAGGGGTTACCGTGAGCAACTCCGAGCCTCAGCTGCTCGACGTGACCGGTCTTCCCATCGAACGCGTTGGCGAGCTTGCAGCCTCCGTCGGGGTCGTGCTGTTTGAACTGCGGACCATGACCGGCTCGCTCGAAGACGCCTACCTCAACCTCACCCGTGAAGACGTTGAATACCAAACCGATGCGGCGGCAGGGTTTGACCCGAGGGCCGTATTGCACGGTGGGGCCCAGAACTTCAACCAGGCGCCGGCTGTTCCAGCACCGCCGTTTGACCAAAACCAGTCGTTTGACCAGAACCAGCAGGGAGTAAACCGATGAGCACCGCAACGGTACATCACGTTCCTCAGCCGCAGGCACAACAGTTTGCTCCGGCCCCAAAACACAACGTCAGCTTTGGCGGCACCATGAAGTCCGAATGGATCAAGATCTCGTCGCTGCGCTCCACCTGGTGGTCGCTCGGCACAATCGTGGTCGTTGCGCTCGGACTCTCAGTGCTCATGGCGTTCACCATGACTATTGGCAGCATCGGGGATGTTCCCCCAGAGTTGGGAACAGCGCTTGCTGTGCAGGTGGCTACGTTCCCGCTCACACTCACCTCGCTTGTGGCCGCCGTGCTTGGCGTGCTCATGATCTCGGGTGAATACTCCACCGGAATGATTCGCTCGACCTTTACCGCAGTGCCGAAGCGCACGCCGGCATTCATCGCAAAGGGTGCCATCCTGTTTGTCATCCTGCTTGTTATCGGCTGGGTGACGACGTTTGGTGGATTCCTCTTTACCGCTGGTATCCGTGACTCCGTTGGTATCGGCGCGAGCATCGGTGACGAGGGCGTGCTTGTTGCGCTCTTGAGCGGAGGCCTTGTCCTTGCGCTTGTTGGCCTCATGGCATACGGCATCGGTGCGATTGTCCGTAGCGCCGCTGGTGGCATTGCAATCAGCGTTGCGATCCTCATGATTCTGCCGATTCTTGTTTCGATCCTGAGCCAGTTCGGCTGGGCAGAAGGCCTGGCCGACTACCTGCCAGCAAACGCGGGCCAGGTGCTGTACTCGATGCCGGCGAACGAGTTTATGGGAACCGGAAATGCCATGGAATACTGGCAGGCCCTTCTGGTCCTCCTTGCGTGGGTCGCAGTTGCGATTATCCCCGCAGGCATTCTGCTCAAGCGGAGAGACGTCTAAGCATGACTCACAACAGGTCCGCGGATGTCCCCCAGCCAATGGGGGCAGCCGCGGACCTGCGTTTGCCCCGCCCGCCAGGGGTATTTCGTCGTTTCTGGGCGCGGCATCCACACGTTGTTGATGGGTTGCTTGCCGGTTTTTACGCCCTGCCGACGCTTATTTTTACACTCATCGACGGCATCGGTGGCTTCGGTGTGAGCGATTTTGGGGCGTCAGCCCCTGGCTGGTATGCGTATCACCTGCTCGTTGCGACCGCACTGACCGCAGCAATTTACCTGCGCAGGCGCTTCCCCTTTAGCGGCATCGTTGTTGCCTGGATCGCGATCCTCATCCCGGTGAATGGCTACGAAGTCTTCGATATTCTTGCCGTCTTTATCCTGCTGTATTCGCTGCCGCTCTTTCGGCCCGTCTATCTGGCGTGGATCGGGTACGGCGGCTTGGTCCTCGCCAATTTCATTTCGGGATGGATGGGTCCGTCAGACCCGCTCAACCCATCCAACGCGCTGAGCGCCGCGTTTGTGTTTGTGATCGTGGTGCTTGTCGGTATTAATATCGGGAACCGGCGACGCTATGTTGCCGCCATTATCGACCGCGCGGCCCAACTGGCGCGAGAGCGCGACCAGCAGGCCCAGATCGCGGCGATTGAGGAGCGGGCTCGCATCGCAAGGGAAATGCACGACATTGTTGCTCATTCGCTTTCAGTCATGATTGCCCTTGCCGACGGTGCCGCAGCCGCCGTGAGCAAAAACACCGGAGCGGCCCAAAAGGCCATGGAATCGAGCGCTGAAACGGGGCGAGGCGCGCTTGCCGAAATGCGGCGTCTGCTCGGCGTACTTTCGACCGACGGCGACGAGACGGCCGAATCGATGGAGCGTGTGCCGATGCCGGGGGCCGAGAATATCGTTGCCCTCGTTGAGACGTTTCGTGCCGCCGGCCTTGTTGTCCGTTACAGCGTTGAGGGCGTGCCAACCGGCGATAAGGGCCAACAGCTGACCGTGTACCGCGTCGCCCAAGAATCGCTCACAAACGCCCTTCGCTACGCCGGCGTCGGTGCGACGGTTGATCTCGCGGTGCAGTTTGGCTCAGAATCAACCAGAGTTGTCGTCATTGACGATGGCCGTGGAACGCCCGTCAACGGCAATGAAGGAAGCGGGAGGGGCCTCGCCGGCATCCGCCAGCGTCTTGCCATCTTTGGCGGTAGCGTTGACGCAGCGGCTTACGGCCGAGGTTGGCGCCTTGACGCCGTGATCCCACTGACCGCAACACCACCATCGAAAGAGAACGAGTCATGAGCGACATGAGCCAAGCCCCCATCAGAGTGCTTCTCGTTGATGATCAAGAACTCATCAGGATGGGCTTTCGGCTTGTCATCGACAGCGAAGACGACCTTGCGGTTGTTGGCGACGCCTCCGACGGGATTCAGGCGCTTGCCTCGGTTGCCTCGCTCGCGCCGGATGTTGTGCTTATGGACGTCCGTATGCCGGGGATGGACGGCATTGAGGCGACCCGTCAGATCGCGGCCAAATATCCGGCCAGCAAGGTCATTATCTTGACAACGTTTGATCTTGACGAGTACGCGTTTGCCGGTCTCCGGGCGGGCGCGAGCGGGTTCTTACTCAAGGACGCGAAGCCTGTTGAGCTGTTGGCCGCGATTAGAGCGGTGCACGCCGGTGATGCCGCAGTAGCTCCGAGAGTGACCAAACGGATGATCGAGCTTTTTGGCAACCAGCTGCCTGGCGGGAACGAGTCATCGGCCGGAGCTGGCAATTCGGCCGAGCGACTTGCCGTACTGACTGATCGGGAGCGAGAGGTATTCATCGCCATGGCGGAGGGCTTCAATAACGCGGAGATCGCCCAGAACTTGTTCCTCTCGGAATCAACCGTCAAGACCCATGTCGGAAGGGTGCTGCTCAAACTTGAGCTGCGGGACCGAGTGCACGCGGTGATCCTCGCGCACCAGATCAACGTGGTCTAGCGCAACGGGGTGTGTTTGCGCCCCGCGGCAACTATTCTGTGGGCATGACGTTTAACGAGAACGCGCGCCTTGACCCCTCTCGCGTGCGCAGGACGAGCGGTCGCCGTGGCGCCGTTGTTGGCGGAGGAAGCGTCCTTGGCGTTATCGCCATTGTGGTGCTGTCGCAGCTGTTTGGCGTCGATCTATCGGGGCTGCTCGGTGGGGGAGCAACCTCAACAGAGGTGAGTTCCACCTCGACCTCGGAGAGCCTCGAGCATTGCACAACAGGGTCGTCCGCGAACGAGGACGTCGACTGCCGGATGGTCGGAGCCTACAATTCGCTCAACACGTACTGGGCCGGTCAGGTTGACGGCTATCGCGACCCCGGCCTCAACCTCTTTACGCAGTCGGTGAGTACACGGTGTGGCAATGCGACGAGTGCCACCGGGCCGTTCTACTGCCCAGGCGATGAAACGATCTACATCGACACAGACTTCTTTGACGTTCTGCAGTCGCAGTTTGGGGCAACAGGCGGCGAGCTCTCGCAAATGTACATCATCGCCCACGAGGCGGGACACCACATTTCGACGCTCACCGGGGCGATGTCACAGGCCGACCGCTCCGGTACTGGTCCGGCATCCGACTCCGTACGGATCGAGTTGCAAGCCGACTGTTACGCCGGTGCCTGGGTTGGTAGCGCCACAACCATCAAAGATTCCAACGGCGTAACCTTTTTGGAGCCGGTGACCAAGGCGCAAATCGCCGATGCCCTTGATGCAGCGGCAACCGTCGGCGACGACCGCATCCAGCAGCAGGGGACTGGCCAGATCAACCCTGACGCCTGGACACACGGCTCATCCGAGCAGCGGCAGCGATGGTTTACGACGGGCATGACCAGCGGGCCGCAGTCGTGCGACACGCTCACCGTCCCGGCTGGCCAGCTCTAGGGGCAGCAGAAACTGAAGGGCCCGGCTAATAGATCTGGTTAGAGATTTTTGGAATCAATGAGACGAGAAAAATATCTCCGCCTTTGCCTTTCTCTTGAAATTTGGAACTTCCAGTGGAGATCAACAGGTGAGAAAAGGACAAGCCAGAACATGCTGTATTTGGTTTTTTGGCGTTTTGCCAATTCGAGATCGAGTGGTGCATACCTATCATGAAGGTCGAGCAAAGCTTCGACAGTGATGTGAGCCTTTTTAAGGCCTCGATGGTCATCGGAAATAGTTCGCATCAACTCGTGTCGAGTCTTCTTCCATGGCTTCCGATAACGTCGAATCGCGCAGGAAGCTTCACGTACCTCGTATTGTGCCGGGTTGAATGTAAAGCAAGCATAAAGCCGATAGATGAACGTAATCAGGAGGCTGGTGCTGGTGACAACGAGAACAATGATTCCCTCCCTTGGTTCATGCATCAGGATACTGAGTATCACCAGAGTCAAGAACCCCAGGAGAAGAAAGAACAGAAAAGCTCGGGCCAGCCTTTCTCCGATATCTATGCCGGAACCTTTGGTCCAAAATATGCTGAATAACGCAATAGAGAGGGTTTGGCAAAGTGTAAAACCAATAAGTAGCCGAAGGGAAAACTGAGGCCAAAGTTGCTCAAGCCCGCTGCCAAAAATTTGGGCAAGAATCAAAACTGAGAGGTTTGCCGGAATGAGAAATAGTACTATCCAAGTAACAACGATGGTTAGTACCCAATCGCGCTTTCTCGGTCGATGGGCCAGGTCGGCTTCGCCCGTGCGGAATCGTTGTGACCATAGTATGCGGCGTGCGGTTTCCTGCGGCTTCAGCACCGTCTCTTGAAACTGTAATCTGCGCTGTTGCTCTATGTCGTCGTGCACACCGAATGCTGCCGCAACCCAGGCCAGCAGAAAAGACGTTGCGAGAAGAAGAACACTCTCCATTATTTGGGTCGGGTTTTCAGTAACTTCGTTCCCCAACGCTTTTTGTATTATCACTTGATTCAGGTTTAGAGAAGCAAGGGATACCCCGAGTATGGCAGCGGAATTTCGAATAACGCCACGCCTGTTGTAGTCGCGTTCCTGTTCATCATTAGTCGGGCGGAAGACTCCAAGCGCAAGTGCAACAATCGTTGTCCCGACAACCGCGAGTCCGCCAATCGCAAAGCTCGTACTTACGCCAAGACGGCTAACTAACTCAAGCGACCAGATTGGATTTTTCGTCGCCGAGAACCTATTAAGTAACGCGAACAAGTCGAGAACCGTGATAATCAGAATCGGGCCTAGAATTAGCCCGAAAAAGCGTCTCAGTAAACGGCGGTTAGATTGTGTTTTCGACCGTAGTAAAGCTAATCGATCATCTCGCGTGTATTTTTGATTGTCCACTAGGAGTGGCGTGGCCCGGTTCAACCGTATGTGTTCTGGGGAATGTTTGTAAGTCTGGATAACTCTGCGTCGTTGATTGTTGTATCTGTTTTCCATGGAAACCTAGAGAGTTGCTAAATGTCTAGATCATAACTCAACTTCATAATTTAGTTGTCAACGGGACGCCTCTATGCTCCACGTGAGCTACCGGCGTCGGCCCTTCTTGCCACCCGGTCGGCGACTCGTGCCAAACGGCCGGGGACCAGGCTTTTTCTTTGCCGGTGGAGGCGTGCGCTTTTTTGGCGCGGTTGGCTGTTTTTCTTCTGGCGCACGGGTACCCCGTGAGCTTTTTGCCGTTCGGCCTCGAACGATGCCGATGAAATCTTCGATCTCTGGAGACTCATCGTCTTCGCGCCAGGCGAGCCCAACGCGCGTCTCTTCGCCAGCCGTGAGCGGGCGGTAGATGAGGTCCTTGCGGGCGTGTAGTCGTGCGATTGACTGCGGAACAATGACCAAGCCGAGCCCCGCCGCTACGAGCTCGATAACGTCTTCGATGGTGCGGGGGCCGTATTCGCCGTTGGCAAGGGTTACGGATGCCTCTGGCCAACTGGGCAGGGCATCCGCATTCGGGAGCAGCGGAAGCCCGTCAAGGTCGGCAACGTCAACTGAGTCGAGCGCCGAAATCTCGTGATCCTTTGGCGCAACAACAACCGGAATCTCGGTGTAGAGCGGAATAACGTTGAGGCCGGCGGTGTCTACGGGGAACCGGATGATGCTCATGCCGGCTCGGCCGTCGGCGAGCGCGGCGACCTGGTCGGTGCTGTCCGTACGAAACGACCCGAGTCGTGACTCTGGGAATCGCTGCTGCCAGAGGCGGAACCATTTGGTGGGCACAACGCCCCGCGCAAATGCCACGATAAGCACCGGCTCAGGTACATCAGGCCCGGCCTCGGTCAGATCCGTTTCGTAGTCGAGTTCTGCGTCGGAGCCCGTCTGGCTCTCGGTATCGGCGAGCTCATCGTTGTGCTGGGGCTCGCTCTGTGTCACGATAATTCCTTGTGCCTACTCGACGGATATTTGGTCTGCCAAGACTAACAGCCGCTCACAGAGACTGGAGCGCCACCTGTAGACTCAAGCTGGAAACCTGGGTGGCGTTTCTTGGGGGTGGTTTATGCCGGATCGTTTGGACATCCCGCGCGTACCAAAGGGCGTTATCGCGCGTGAACGCCTTGTGACGAGGCTCGACGTGGCGACGCCACTTGTTGTTGTGCGAGCCCCGACCGGATTTGGGAAAACGACGCTGCTCGCCCAATGGCTCTCAACATGCATCGCCAGCGACCAAGCTGCGATCTATGTTGATGCGAGTCGTGAGCTTATGACCAGAACCTCTCTGCTCCGCTTGCTGTCCGACGCAGTTACACGGCTGATGCCAAAAGACAACACCGAGGTGTTGATGAGCATCGCTGCAGATGAGGCTGACACTGATGCCGCCTATGGCCTGCTGTTTGATGCGCTGCACTCCATGAAACTGCCCACTGTCATCGTGCTCGACGGCTACGAGCCGCTCATCGCCGCCGAGTGTGATCCCATCCTGTTGCAACTTGCGGAGCAGCTTCGCCGCGTCCGTTTTATCGTGGCGACTCGCTCGCCACTCGTGCTCCAACCGTTTGATGTTGAGCCACGGCTTGATGCCAGCTATCTCGGACCTCAAGATCTGCTGCTCACCGCGGGGGAACAGCGCGAGTTTGGGTACGCTTCGGGCGCGCCGACCGAACTGACTGTTGGGGGTGTTGACGCGCGAATACCGCTTGTTTCGCGCCTGCTTGACGTTCAGAGTGGGCAGCCGTCAGCTCCCCGCTTGACCCAGGAACGCGTATTGGCTGCGGAATTTAGCCGCCTCTCGGCTTCTGTTGCCGGCCGCGCGCTGCTGGGATTCTGTGAAACGATCGCCGAAGCGCACACGCTCACCGTGTCACTTGCTTCACGAATGGCTGATAGCGAACGAGCGGGTGACGCGCTGGAGTGGGCCGTTTTTAACGGTTTTGGCGAATGGCGTGTTGTGCACGAGGTGAGCGCGTTTGTGTTTGAACCCGCGGTGAGGGCAGCGCTACTCAAACGACGGCAGTCTGGATCGGCGCGGGCATCCACAACGTCGAGTCACGACCGAGCGATGTGGGCATTTGAAGCGGGCCTTCCCGTCGTTGGCATAGAGATTGCCCTCTCGATCCCAGACCCAACCCTTGCCGCGAGATTCCTGCGAGAACGGTGGCTGTCCTTCAACGAGGGAGAAGCCGCAGACGCGGTTGAGCTCCTCAAGGTCCTCCCCGCTCGGGATATCGAGTCGTCGCCAGCACTGGCAATGTTCCTCGCCCTCGCCTACAACGCGCAGGGCAAACGGGTTCGGGCCCATTCGTTGTTCGCCACGGTTGCCCAGACGGTTGATCGGAGGGGACAAGACGCTGACCCCGAGGAGGCCTTTTGGTCGCTTGCTGCGGCCTCGACGGCGTACCGGCTGATCGGCTCGTTCTCGCTCGCAGCCCGGCGAGCGCAGAGCGCAATGGATCTGGTGCCTCGTCTGAGCGTTGCCCAGCGAGAGCACCTCGGTGAGGCGTATCCGCTGTTGTTGCAGATGTGCGGATGTTCGTTTCTGTATGACGGGCAGTATGAGGCAGCAATCGATGCGTTTGAAGAAGGTATCGCAGTCTCAGATCCCCTCTACCCTGAGGCCCTGTTTCACAGCGCCTCGCTCCTTGCCGGCGCCCTCGCCTATCGAGGAAGCATGGCCCGCGTCCGACACATCGTCGCAAAGATTGAGGATGCCGACCCGCCCGCAGAGTGGCTCAGCGGCTTTTCCGCCTTCATGTATCGGATTGCACGGGCCTACGATGCGCTCGATCGGCTTGATTCAGAGGCGGCCTTTCGCGAGCTTGACGCCGTGCGTCCCCACCTCGGAACGGCCGAGCACTGGGCCCTCTTTGTTGCCCTTGAGGGGGTCGCCCTGCTGTGTCAGGGAAACGCGGCGCAGGCGCTCGCCGTTATCGATGCCTCGCTGGTACCTGACGTGCATCAGGAGACCTCGCCGAACATCCGTGCCGCCCTGCTGAGCGTGCGGGTTCTTGCGCTGCTCTCTGAAGGGCGGGTTGGTGCAGCGAAACGCCAGTTGAAGCTTATGCCTGTCGAGACGACGGCCATTCGCGCATATCGAGGCCTGAGCCAAATCATCGCGAAGAAGCCGCATAAGGCGATGGCGACGCTCGCAGAGGACATTGACCCTGACGGCCCTGTTCGCGAACTGCGCGGACATGCCTTTGCGAAGCTGGTCTATGCCTCGGCCGCCAGGAGAGTTGGCCTCAGGGATGTCTCTCGCGAGATTGCTGAGCTCGCGTTTGAAACCTTAGATCTTGCTCACAGTCGACTACCGCTTGTGCTTATTCCACGCAAAGAGCTCCTTGCGCTTGCGGCGCAGCTTGGGCCAGAACGGCAGGATGCCTGCTCTGACCTCGCAGGTGAGGATGCCATCTGTCTCGATTTGTTCCCTCACGAGATGCACACGATCGCACTCACCGCCCGCGAGATGGCGCTGCTGCGCGATTTGCCCGGTGAGCTCACCCTCGCCCAAATTGCCGAACGGCATGGTGTCTCTGGCAATACGGTAAAGAGCCAGCTGCGTGGGTTGTATCGCAAACTTGATGCTTCCTCGCGGCAGGATGCCGTTGAGCGGGCGACAGCCGAGGGCGTTCTGTTACAGGTTGCCCCGGTCAGCAAGCGCCCCCGATAGCCTCCGCCGTTGATGAGGGACTTGGCAAAATCGTTTTGGCTCGCTAGAGTAACGGCGTGAAGATTTTTTCCTAACCCGATCCGTGCCTGAGGCATACGTTGCGGCTTGAGCATACTGCTCGCCTGATGACACCCGGCGGATACCGAGTTTCTCTTCACAAAGGACTCTCTCTTGTTACAGCTGTCTCTTCTTGCGCGCGATGTGCGCAAACATTTTTCCGACCGTCGTGTGCTCGACGGCATTGACCTCACGGTTGCCCCCGGCTCAAGGGTTGGGCTTGTTGGCGAAAACGGCTCGGGCAAATCGACCCTGCTTCGGCTGCTCGCTGGGCTGGATACGCCTGATTCCGGCGTTGTCGACCGTCCCGCCGCGACCGTGTACGTCGACCAGGACCCGGTCTTTGCAGACGGCGTTACCGTTGGCGGTGTCTTTGCGAAGGCCGTTGCGTCCGCTCACGATACCGTTGCCCTGCTCGAGCGCCTTGGTGAACAACTCGCGGTTGCTGGCGCCTCCGAGTATGAGGCCCTTGCCGCCGAGTATTCGGAGGTGATGGAGTGGGCCGTTGACCACGATGTTTGGGATGCCGATCGTCGCGCCACGCTCACTGCCGACCGGATGGGCATCGGTGGCCTCGACCGGTCCGCGACTGTCGAAACGTTGTCAGGAGGGCAGCGCGCGCGGCTCGCGCTTGCCGCAGCCCTCATCGCACTTCCCGACGCCCTGTTGCTCGACGAACCCACGAACCACCTCGACGATGCGGCCTGCCAGACGCTGGCATCGTTTTTGCGGGACTTCCGCGGCGCGGTCGTCCTCGCCAGCCATGACCGGGTCTTTCTCGATGAGATCTGCACCGATATCGTTGACCTCGACGCCGGGTTTCTTGGTGTCGACGGCAACGGCGGGCGCAGGTTCGGCGGCAATTTCAGCGAATACCTTGCCGCAAAAGCTGCGGCCCGTGCCCGTTGGGAGCGTCGCTACGCTGAGCAGCAGGCAGAGATCATGTTGCTCACCGAGCGCACAGCGCAGGGCATGGAGTCCGTCGCGCATGGACGTGGGCCTCGCGACAACGATAAGTTCATCCACGCGTTTAAGGGGCAAAACGTCGAGCGAACCGTTGCGCGTCGGGTGCATGCGGCCGAGCATCAGCTTGAACTTATCGAACGGGAGCTCGTCCCAAAGCCGCCTATCCCGCTGAGTTTTGATGGTTCCGCCTTGAAGGGTGGCGCGGCCGACGGGTTGGCCATCGAGGCATCCAACTTGCACGTGGCTGGCAGACTTCAGCTTGAGAGCATGGCGGTGGAAGCCGGTTCGAAGGTTTTGGTGACTGGCCCGAACGGTGCTGGAAAGTCGACCCTGTTGGAGACAATCGCGGGTGGCATCCGCCCGTCCTCCGGCTCGCTCAAGGTCCGCGGGCGAGTTGGGCTATTGGGGCAGGATGCGCGCTTTGCTGAGCCCCGCCGGTCAGTTGCCGACTCCTTTACCTTGGCCACACGCAGGGATGTTGACGTGCTGCGGAGGCTTGGGCTTGTGCAGCAGCGTGATCTTTCGCGTCCTATCGGCGCGCTCAGTCTTGGCCAGCAGAAACGCGTCATGCTCGCAATCGTTGTTGCCCGTCAGCCAAGCGTTGTGCTGCTTGACGAGCCGACGAACCATCTTTCGCTTGTACTGGTGGATGAGCTAGAAGAAGCGCTTCGCCAGACCTCGGCAACGGTTTTGGTGGCAAGCCATGATCGTTGGCTGCGATCGCGCTGGGTGGGGGAGCGGCTTGAGCTGTCGGCCTGAATCCCTCGGATGTCAGTGATCTGAGGGAGAATAAGGAGGTGTACATCCTTGTTTCGTCGCCCCCGTCTGCCAAAGGGCAAATTGTGCTGCGGCAGCTCGACAACGAGGGCCAGCTCTTCGATACCTTCTTTCTCGATTCTGTCGATTTTGCGGGAGCAGTCGAGGCGCTTGATGAAGAGGGTGTGCGCTGGGTGTGGAGCGATACCGCCCACTGGTATCCGGGGCTCCTCGAGCAGGGTGTTCGAGTTGGGCGTTGTCACGACCTCCGCCTGTGTCACGTGATCTTGCGCAACGCAGAGGGGGCCGCCGGCTCCGAACTCGCCCACGGCCCGGCCTCCGCCTGGGATGAGGCCTCCGCCGACCGGGTCATTGCTGGCGCCACGCTGTTTGACGATCTGCTCGACGACGGCATGAGCGGCCCAAACGATCCGGGCCGCACGGCTGCTCTTGCCGGCATCCCCGTCTCGCAGTCCGCCGCCTGGGCAGAAATCTCGGACGAGCCAGGAGACAATCCCTACGGCGACGACGAATCCTTGGCCGAGTTCCAACGGCAACTCGAGGCCTGGCTTGGCAGCGATCGCCCTGGCCCGCTTGGCCTCCTACTCGCGGCGGAGTCTGCCGGGGCACTGAGCGCGCAAGAGATGCGATTCTTCGGCATTCCGTGGCATGTTGACGTGCATAACCGTATTCTTACCGAGATGCTTGGGCCAAAGCCCCAGTTTGGCGGGCGCCCTGCCAAGATGGAACGCCTTGCCGAGCAGATTCGGGTGGCCCTTGATGCGCACGGGTTGAATCCAGACTCTCCGCAAGACTTACTCAAGGCGCTCAGGCGCGCTGGGCTTGACGTTTCGAGCACGAGCAAATGGGAGCTCTATAACCTCAAGCATCCCGTTATCGAGCCGTTGCTTGCGTATAAAAAACTGTCAAGGCTGCACACGGCCAACGGCTGGACCTGGCTCGACACCTGGGTTGCCGACGGCCGTTTCCGGCCAGAATATGTTGTTGGTGGCGTGGTCACCGGTCGCTGGGCGGCAAAGGGCGGCGGTGCACTGCAGCTTCCCGCATCCGTTCGGGGTGCCGTTGTTGCCGATCCCGGATGGTCCCTTGTGGTCGCCGATGCCGCGCAACTTGAACCCCGCATCCTCTCGGCCCTTTCTGGTGACCTTGCGATGGCCGAGGCTGGTCGTGGCCACGACCTCTATCAAGCACTGGTCGATCAGGGCGTCGTTGACACCCGTGATCACGCAAAAGTTGCGCTACTTGGTGCGCTGTATGGCGCAACGAGTGGGCAGAGTGCCGCGCTGATGCCCCGCCTGACAAAAGCATTCCCTCAGGCTATTCGACTTGTTGAAGAGGCCGCGCGTGTTGGTGAGCGTGGGGGGATTGTGAGTACGTGGCTTGGCCGCAGTTCGCCACGTCCAGACAAGCTGTGGTGGGTCGATGCGGTGCTTGACTCCGATACTCCCGCCGGCCCGCAGCGAGATCGTGCACGGCAAGAGGCGCGCAGCTGGGGGCGTTTTACCCGCAACTTTGTCTGTCAGGGGAGTGCCGCCGAGTGGGCGCTGAGCTGGCTTGCCGGCCTCAGGCAGCGCCTCGCCGTTCTTGGCGAACCCGGTGCCAGACCCCACCTCGTCTATTTTTTGCACGACGAGGTCATGGTGCACACGCCGGAGGCTTGCGCCGAGCAGGTTATTCAAGCGGTACGGGAGTCTGCGGCAGCGGCCGGGCGGCTATTGTTTGGCGAGTTTCCGGTCGAGTTTCCCGTCGAGGCCGTTGTTGTTGATAACTATGGGGCGGCCAAATAACCGTTGCCTGACGAGCTACCAGCGGGCTGCCTGAGTGGCGTCAGCGAGTTGACACGTGGGCAATTCTTCCATGTAATATGTCACATATTGCTAGTGGTTCAGTGAAGAGCGTCTCGGCGATGAGCGTTCCGTTGGGTCATGGCAATGGCTGTTTACATTACTCAATGAGGAGAATACTGTGGCAAATCAATCGGTTCTTAACGCGGGATCACTCCCTCCACCAGACGTACAGAAGGCGCCATCTGGGCTGAGGCGTGTTGTCGCGGCAGCGATGGTCGGTACGGTTGCGGAGTGGTACGAGTTTTTTCTCTACGGCACCGCGTCGGCGCTGGTGTTTGGGACGCATTTTTTCAAGCAGACGGGCAACCCCATCGATGGGGTGCTAGCCGCATTTGCGCTCTACGCGGTTGGGTTTGCCGCGCGGCCAATTGGTGGCCTCGTGTTTGGTCACTTTGGTGACAAGATCGGGCGAAAGCAGCTGCTTCAACTCAGCCTTATCGTTGTCGGAATTACAACATTCCTCATGGGATGCCTGCCGACGTTTGACCAAATCGGCTACTGGGCGCCGGTTCTGCTGGTGACACTGCGTCTGATTCAGGGGTTTGCCTTTGGTGGTGAATGGGGTGGGGCCATCATCCTTGTGAGTGAACACAGCCCAGATAATCGGCGCGGATTTTGGGCAAGCTGGCCGCAGGCCGGCGTTCCCGCCGGAAACTTGGTTGCGACGCTTGTGCTGCTTGGGCTCTCAAGCTGGCTTCCTGAGGAAAGCTTCCTGTCGTGGGGGTGGCGGGTCGCGTTCTGGTTCTCTGCTGTGGTTGTACTGATCGGATATTGGATTCGCACGCGCGTTGACGATGCGCCGATTTTTAAGGAGGCGCTGGCAAAGCAGGCCCTCGATGAGAATAAGCAACTCGGCGTTGTTGAGGTGCTGCGCTATCACTGGCGTTCCGTGTTGATTGGCATCGGAGCTCGGTTCGCCGAGAATATTCTCTACTACATTGTGGTGACGTTCTCGATTACCTATCTCAAACTGGTTGTGGATGTTGATACCACCCGCATCCTGCTGTTGATGTTTGGTGCGCACGCGGTGCATTTCTTCCTGATTCCACTTATGGGGTATCTCTCGGACATTATTGGGCGTAAGCCTGTCTATCTGGTCGGCGCGGTGCTGACCGCGTTCTGGGGGTTTATTGGGTTCCCGATGATGGATACGGGGAACGACTGGATCATCATGGCTGCCATCGTGCTTGGGCTGGCGATTGAGTCGATGACCTATGCCCCGTACTCGGCTCTGATGGCGGAGATGTTCCCAACGCGCATTCGCTACACTGCGCTGTCGCTCTGCTATCAGTTTGCTCCGCTGCTTGCGGGCTCGCTTGCTCCGTTGATTGCGCTGTCCCTGTTGAATGCCTATGACTCGTCAATCCCGATCTCGTTGTACCTGGTTGTCGCGGCGGTGATCTCGATCGTTGCGGTGAGCCTGACCAAGGAAACAAAGGGAAAGTCACTTCGGGAAGTTGACGAAGAATCCGCCGAAAGAATTGCCTCGCTTAAAAAGTAATGCAATGTGACATTGTACTGATAGGGTAGAGCCAGACCACGTTCGACCTTCCACGTAAAACTGATTCAAGGAGAAAACATGACCGAGACGAAGAAGCCCTGGCACGGCGTTCAGGTAGCGACGGCGCTTCCGTTCAACGATGACCTGACGGTCGATTACGACGGCTATGCCGAGCACGTGAAGTTCCTGGCCGACAACGGCTGCCACGGTGTTGCGCCAAACGGTTCACTTGGCGAGTACCAGACACTGAGCGACGAAGAGCGCGCCCGCGTGATCACGACGGCGGTTGAGGCTGCGCCGGAAGGCTTCGGTGTTATGGCCGGAGTTGGCGCATACGGTGCGCTGCAGACCGCCCACTGGACCGAGCAGGCAGCGGAAGCCGGCGCAAAGTCGGTCATGCTCCTCCCGCCAAACACCTACCGCGCCAACGAGGAAGAGGTCGTGAACCACTACCGCGAGGCAGCCAAGGTTGGCCTGCCGATCGTTGCGTACAACAACCCGATCGACACGAAGGTTGACCTCACCCCATCGATCATCGCGCGGATGTTCCACGAGGGCCTCATCGTTGGTGTGAAGGAATTCACGGGAGACCCCCGTCGTGCATACGAGATCAAGGAACTTGCTCCCGGCATGGACCTGCTCATCGGCACCGACGACACCGTTCTTGAGATGGGAATCGCTGGAGCAGTTGGCTGGGTTGCCGGCTACCCCAACGCCATCCCGCAGAGCACGGTTGAGCTCTACACGCTCGCAACCTCGAACGACCCAGAGAGCTGGGCAAAGGCTCGCGAGATTTACCGCGACCTGCACTCGCTGCTCCGCTGGGACACCAAAACCGAGTTTGTCCAGGCAATCAAGCTGTCGATGGATATCGTTGGACGCAAGGGTGGCGCAAGCCGTCCTCCTCGTGGAGTGCTCTCCGACGAGATGTTTGCCGGAATCACCCGCGACACCGAGGCTGCACTGGCTAAGGGCTACAAATAAACACTCGCCTTCTGACCAACGCGTGCGCTCGATGAGCGGATGCGGGTAGAAACGAAGCACCCGGCGGCCGCCCACTGAACTGTGGGCGGCCGCTGACGCATATCTCGGCTGTGTCAAGCTCACGGCCACAACAAAGGAGAACAGATGACGCTGGCCTACATCGACGCGAAGCAGCTTCGCGAGATTGCCACTCCCCAGGTCGCCGTTGCAGCCCTTGAGGCAGCGCTGCGCAGCGAAATTGATCCGGAACGCGACAGCCCCAGACTGTTTAGCCCAGCTCCAGCCGGTGAGTTTTTGCTCATGCCGACAGCGGGCACTACCTACTCTGGTGTGAAGGTTGTCACGATCGCCCCGGAGAACCCTGCAAAGGGGCATCCGAAAATTCAGGGAACCTACCTTCTCTTTGATTCGGCGACCCTTGCGCCGATTGCGCTCATGGATGGCGCAGAGCTGACGCTGATTCGCACTCCAGCGACATCAGTCCTCGCGATCAAGCACATGCTTGCCGCTGATCCGCGCGGGGCACGCACCTCAAGCGGAACCGTTATTGTGTTCGGTGCAGGCCCCCAGGCGTGGAACCACATTGAGACGCTCGCCGCTATTGCGCCACCGACAGAGGTGCTGATTGTTGGCCGACGTGCGGAGCGAGTGAACGAAGTTGTTGGGCAGTGCACCGCGGCGGGCATCTCCGCCAGGGCCGCCACAGCAGACGAGGTGTCGAAGGCCGACGTCGTCATTTGTGTGACGTCATCGTCGGTGCCGGTATTTGATGGTGCCCTCGTTGCCGATCATGCTGTGGTTGCTGCGGTCGGATCCCACGGCCTTGACGCCCGCGAGCTTGAGGCTGACTTGGTTCGTCGGGCGGATGTTGTGGTTGAGAGCCGGGCCGGCGCGATGCGCGAGGGTGGTGACCTCATCCCTGCTCGTTCGCCGGAGGAATGGGCAGAGCACCAGCTGACAAACCTTGCCGAGCTTGTTGCCGGAGGACTCGTTCGCAGAGCGGGCCACCCCGCCGTGTACTCGGGTGTTGGCATGGCCTGGCAGGACATCGTGACGGCCGCGGCCGTGTACGAACAAACTCGCTAGGGCTTAGGGCTTAGGCTTCTTGGGCTGGGGCCTGAGTTGGGCTCAGCCTATGGCTTGGGCTTGGGCTAGTGCTAGTGCTAATGCTGGAGCTAATGCTGGAGCTGGAGCTTGGGCTTCTTGGGTTGGGGCTCGGGCATGAACCTGAACCCGGGTCCGAGCGCCTCCGGGCGACTTTCCCTCAGCGGCTCGGCCCTTCCCGGCCCGCGTAGGACGCAGATTGGTCACAAATCCACCCATATCTTGCAGCATGCGTGGATTTGTGACCAATCTCTTCGCAGTCGCAGTCGCAGTCGCAGTCGCAGTCGCAGTCGCAGTCGCAGTCGCGGTCGCGGTCGCGGTCGCAGTCGCGATCGCCTCTGCGACTGCGGTCCGGCAGTGCTGCCGTCACGGACCCGGCACGGATGCCGCCGCCGTGGCAGGCCGGCTACGAGCGGTAGAGGGCAGTGAGCAGGTTTGTAACCGCGCGGTGCATCGGGTGCGGGTCGTCTTTCCACCAGGCTACGGAGACGGCGATTGGTGGCGCATCCTTGACAAGGCGGTAGACGATGCCTGGCCGCCGATACTGATGCATCGTCGCCTCGGAGGTGATGCCAACAGCCGCCCCGGAAGCGATGAGCGCGAGCCAGTCGTCGACATTGGCCGTGTATCGGATGCCCTGTGGCTGGGCGTCTTCTGGCCAGAGCGCCGCAGTGGTTGTTCCCGTCCTTCGGTCGGCCGCGATGACTCGCTCGGCGATCTCGGCGAGCCTGATTGAGCGGCGCCGTGCCCACTCGTCATCGGCAGCCATGACGCAGTAACGCAGCTCGACCCCAACGACGGCGGTTGCAAACTTGCGCTCGTCAACCGCCTGTCGCACAACGGCGATGTCACATTTGCCTTCTGCGAGGCCGGAGGTTGGGGTGTTCGTGCTGAAGAGGGTGAGCTCGGTTGCCGGATGGGCGGCTGCCCAGTTCTTTTGAAACGCAACCGTGTGCTTGCCGATTGCCGACCAGGCGAATCCGACGCGAAGATGATCGTTGCCTGCCGCCCCGAGGGATTCAAGATCTTCAACTTCGGCGAGGATCCGACGCGCGAGGAGCAGCGCCCGCGTGCCCGTCGCGGTTGGCGTCACTTCGCGGGTCGTGCGCCTGATTAGTCGGGTGCCGAGGCTGGCCTCGAGGGCGGCAACGAGTCGAGAAACGGTTGCCTGCGAGGTGTCAAGTTCGAGCGCGGCGTCGGTGAAGCTTTCTGTGTCGGCGACCGCTACGAGGGCGCGCAACTGTTTGAGCTCGATATTCATACGTCTAGCGTATAGGTTGCGTCGATTATGCATTATGTGAATAGGGGAATGGAATGCATACTGTCTGCATGAGCGCAGCAGAGAACATCATCAACCCGGCAACGGGTGTCGATGCTGCCGCATTCGTTGCCGGAGATCTCGACCATGCTGCGCAGACCAGAGCCGCCGAAGCCGCCAGGTATGCGTCGCCGAAAGAGCAGGTCATCGGCGTCGCGACGATGATCGGAACGGCATCCTCGAATCAGGTTGGCGCTGCAATTGGTGCCATGGCCTTCCCCTTTATCGGCCCGTTCGGTGTTGTCGCCGTCCGCCAATTCACCGCGGCCATTGTGCTCATGTCGGTCGCCCGCCCCAAACTGCGCACGTTTACCTGGTCACAGTGGTGGCCGGTGCTGTTGCTCGCCGTTGTGCTTGGCACCATGAACCTCACGCTCTACGTCGCGATTGACCGACTCGGGCTTGGCATGGCGGTCACTCTCGAGTTCCTTGGGCCACTCGGGGTGGCGCTCTTCGCAGGGCGAAGCAGACTCACGCTCTTGTGTGGCGCGATTGCCGCGACCGGCGTGGTTGTGCTGACCGCTCCCGGCCCCACAACCGATGTGATTGGTCTCTCGGTTGGGCTCGTCTCAGCCCTCTGCTGGGCCTCCTACATTCTGCTCAACCGCGTGATCGGGAGAAGGATGCCAGGGGTGCAAGGCGCGGCAGCCGCATCCCTCGTCTCCTCAATCTTCTTCATTCCGGTGTTTATCATCGTGATGCTGCATGCCCCGTTCACGATAGCGGCGCTCGGGCTTGCCGTTGTGGCCGGCATCATGTGTTCTGCAATTCCTTTCGCGGCGGATCTCATAACGCTGAGACGCGTCCCAACCCATGTGTTTGGCATATTCATGAGCATCAACCCCTTCCTCGCAGCGGTGTCAGGCGCCGTTCTGCTGCACCAGATGCTTGGGCTGCATGAGTGGATTGGCATGGGGCTCATCATCGTTGCCAACATAATGGCGGTGCTGCTGTCGCGTCGCTCCGCCGCGCTGAGTGCCCGTGGCGGGGCTAGCGGTCCTCGCCGATCAATCCTGCCGTTCAGCGGCAAAGGCACGGTGTCAGCCCGTGCCGTATCCATCCGTCCCAAGCCCTGAGCAACTACTACCTCTCTGCTCACGGCTTGGGGCGGACGGACGCGACCGTCTCATCGCTCCGAGTTACCGTGCCTCCAGCACAATTGCGGACCCCTGCCCGCCCCCGCCACAAATCCCTACGGCGCCAAGCGATCCGTGGCCGAGATCGGTCAGCCTTCTGGCGAGGTGGCCAACAATTCTGGCACCGGAAGCGCCGATAGGATGACCAAGCGCAATCGCGCCTCCGTTGGCATTGACAATGGCCGGATCGATACCAAGCAGCGCTGTTGAGTGCACAGAAACAGAGGCGAACGCCTCGTTGATCTCAACGGCCGCGAGGTCCCCAGAGCCGTAGGGGGTGCGTGCGAGTGCTGCCGAGATCGCGTTCGCCGGCTGAGCGTGCAGCGAGACGTCTGGTCCGGCTACGAGCGAGTGGGCGAGGATGCGCGCGAGCCCGACGATCCCGTTGCGTTCCGCATACGCTGCGCTCACCAGCACAATCGCAGCGGCGCCGTCTGTGATTTGGGAGGAATTACCGGCAGTGATGGTGCCATCGGCGCCAAAGGCTGGGCGGAGCGTGCTCAGCGATTCAACCGTGGTTGATGCCCTGAGCCCATCATCCGCTGAGACACGGGTATCGCCGCGCCTGCTCGTAACGGTGAACGGCTCAATCTCTTTGGCCAGGAATTCCAGCGATGCGGCGACGCGGGCGTGGGATGCTGCGGCTACCGTGTCCTGCTGGGCGCGGGTGATGCCGAGGCTGGTGTTGCCTGCTTCTGTTGAGACGCCCATCGAGCGTTTCTCGAAGGCATCGGTCAGGCCGTCGTGCTCAAGCGTGTCGATGAACTCGGCTGATCCGTAGGCCTTTCCTGCGCGCGAGCCTGACCACGCGTGCGGCGCGAGTGACATCGACTCTTGGCCGACCGCGACCACAACATCGGCCTCGCCCCCAGCAATCAGGCGGTAGCCCGCGGTAACCGCCTCGGTGCCAGACAGGCATACGGCGTTGAGCGTGAGCGCTGGCACATTGAGGGGGATACCAGCGCCAATCGCGGTCTGTCTTGCAGGGTTCTGTCCTGCTCCGCCCTGCAATACCTGGCCGGCGATGAGCGCGTTGACATCGGCAGGTCCCACGCCGGCCCGAGCAAGGGCGGCCTTCGTCGCGTGTGCCCCGAGTACGGTCGCAGGAATATCGCGAAATGCGCCGTTGAACTTCGCGAAGGGTGTGCGCGCGTAACCTGCGATGATGACGCTCATTGTGGTGCTCCTTGGCTGAGGGAGGCAGCAAGTTGCCGTTCGACGGTGAATGGTGCCCCCGTGATTCTGGTGAGTAGCTCGATGGTAGTGCCGGGCGAGAGCGCGGCGACAACGAGTCCGTCGGGTGTGACATCAAAAACGGCCCGATCGGTGATGATCTTGTGGACAACCTTCGAGCCGGTGAGGGGAAGACTGCACTCCGCCACGACTTTGGGAGAACCGTCTTTTGCCACGTGTTCGGTCACGACGATCACGTGCGGCGTACCAGCAACAAGGTCCATGGCGCCGCCCATGCCCTTGACGAGTTTTCCCGGTACCATCCAGTTTGCGAGATCGCCATTGCTAGAGACCTGGAGCGCCCCGAGGATGGCCGTGCGCACATGGCCACCGCGAATCATCCCAAACGAGGTTGCGGAGTCAAAATAACTGCCGCCCCCGTTGAGGGTCACCGTTTGTTTTCCGGCGTTGATGAGATCGGCATCCTCGTCTCCGTCGAAGGGAAATTCTCCCATGCCGAGGAGTCCATTTTCGCTCTGAAGTGTCACCCGAACCCCCTCTGGGATGTGGTTCGCCACGAGGGTCGGGATGCCGATGCCCAGATTGACGTAGTCCCCATCGTTGAGTTCTGCCGCGGCGAGCGCCGCAACTTCGTCGCGTGTCCAGGTCATGATGCGTTCCGTTCCAGCAGTTGCGCAGTGCGTCTCTCTGCGGGGCGCACGGTGAGCTGCTCAATATCTTTTTTGCGAGGGGTCGCCTGTACGAGTTGCTGCACAAAAATGCCGGGCGTGACGACGGTATTGGGGGACAGATATCCATCAGCGACGATGTACTCTGCTTCGGCGACGGTGTGTATGCCTGCGGTAGCGACGAGCGGATTGAAGTTGCGGGCGCTGTGGCGATACTCAAGGTTGCCTTCGAGGTCGGCGCGGTACGCGTGCACGAGGGCGAGATCAGCGACGATGCCGCGTTCGAGGAGGTAGGTTTCGCCCTCAAAATCGTGGTGCTCTTTACCCTCGGCAACGGGGGTTCCGACGCCGGACTTCGTGTAGAAGCCGGGGATGCCGGCACCACCTGCCCGAAGTCGCTCCGCGAGGGTGCCCTGTGGCGCAAATTCAACCTCGACGGTGCCATCGAGGTATTGCTTGGCGAAGAGTTTATTCTCGCCAACGTATGACGCAACTACTCGGCGAACCTGCTTGCTCTCGAGGAGTAGCCCGAGCCCTTTTCCGTCAACGCCCATGTTATTTGAGATGATTTCGAGGTTGGTTGCTCCCGAATCTCTGACGGCTTCGATGAGGTCGGAGGGGATGCCGCAGAGTCCAAATCCTCCAACCGCGATGGTCATTCCATCGCTGATACAGTCGTGAATTGCTTCCGCTGCTGATGACATACGAACTGGCATTGCACTCCTCTGTGCGGGGGACCTTCGGTTGGTGCTACAAACTGACCTGCGAGCGTTTTACTGGGTTGTCACCGCTCATAAAGTGGTTCCAGTCGCCCTGTCGCTCACGCTATCCCCTGACAAATGGTGCGGTCAATGGTCACGAAGCGTTGAAGAAAAGCCGTTTCTATGATGTGATCACTCGTTAGAAAACTGTCCATAATGTGGTTGCGATTGAATCATCGGGCGACCTGACCCATACTGAAGTGGTCGAGAGTGAGGATGCTATGGCCCAGCCAATTCAGGGTGCCCAGGTGGTGAGCCGGGTCAGTGACATCCTGCGGACGGTGAGCGAGCGAGCCCCGCACGGCATCAGCACTGCCGATGTTGTTGCCCAGACAACGCTCACAAGGCCAACCGCGCACCGGCTGCTCACCTCGCTCGCCGCTGAGGGATTTATCGACCACGATGCACGGAAGTCGCTGTGGTATCTCGGCCCAGAGCTGTATCTCATCGGCTCGCTTGCCGCTGAACGCTACGATATCTCGGCCCTCGCGCAAGAAAGCCTCAGGACCCTCGCGCGCGAAACGGGTGAGAGCGCGTTTCTTTCGGCGAGACGTGGCGACGAGACGGTGTGTCTCTTCCGCGAAGAAGGAAGCTTCCCAATTCGGTCATTTGTGCTCACCGAGGGCATTCGGTTTCCCCTTGGAGTCGCCTCCGCCGGCCTTGTCCTTCTTGCCCACCTGCCGAGTGACGAAGCAGAGGACTACCTCGGTCGAGCCCACCTCTCCGGCCGTTGGGGCGCGCAACACTCCGCCGTTCCCCTCCGGGAACGGATAGCCGAGACCCGGCAGACGGGTTACGCCGTGAATCCTGGCCTGCTTGTTGAGGGGAGCTGGGGGATGGGTGCCGTTGTCTTTGACCGGGCCGATCGCCCTGCCTGGGCGCTCAGCCTTACCGGTATCGAGTCGAGATTTCGGCCGGAGCGGCAGCCAGAACTGGGTCGTCTTCTGCTGGAACAGGCCCACCTCATTACGAAAAAGATTCGAAACGAGGGATAGCTGGCGCCCGCTCCCATGACGCTCGGCTCAGGAGGAGCCTGCGTCCGCGAACCATGCGCGCAACGCCGTGCGCGACGTGAGGCTGCCCCGCCGGAATGACGTAGCCTGGTCGCGTGCACATTAGAGACGTGTCAGACCTCACGAGGACAGAAGTCGGCAGGACCGCGGATGCCCGCGAGCGCACGCTTGCCGAAATTGAGCTGCTCGAGCGGCGGCTTGAGGCGAACGACATCGACCTCCACGATTACGCGAGGCGGAAGCGTCGCCTCCTTCGGGGCCTGTAGGTAGCCTGGCCGCCGAGGTCTTGTGGGCTTGCCCGTGCTGGTCTGTTGGCTGTGCGTTTCTTGCCTCATTCACCAGCTGAGGGTGTTGCCCCGGCCTCACACGGGTGCAGGCACGTCATCCTTGACCGCATCGGGTTCGGCCGGCTCTGCCTCGGCTACTCGTGCGCCGGGGTGATCGCGTTCGAGCGCGGCGCCCTCCATATCGACGTTTGGCAGGATCCGGTCGAGCCAGCGAGGAAGCCACCAGGCGGAACGTCCGAGCAGGTGCATGAGCGCAGGCATGAGCAACATGCGCACAACAAACGCGTCAAGGAGCACTCCGAACGCCAGCCCAAACCCGATTGACCGAATAATTGTCGACTCCGAGAAGATGAAGCCGCCAAACACCGACACCATGATGAGGGCTGCAGCGATCACCACGGAGCGACCCGCTCGGAACCCCTGAGCTACCGCGAGCTTTGCCGGTGAGCCGTGGACAAAGGCTTCCCGCATCCCTGAGGCGAGGAAGAGCTGGTAATCCATTGCGAGCCCAAACAGGATGCCAACAAGGATGATTGGCAGGAAGCTCAGGATGGGCCCCGTGCTGTGCAGGCCGATGAGTTCAGCACCCCAGCCCATCTGGAACACCGCAACGATGAGCCCGTAGGTCGCGAAGAGCGAGAGGACAAAACCTCCCGTTGCGATGATCGGAACCAGCAGCGAACGGAACACCACGATCATGATGAGCAGCGACAGCCCGACAACGACGACGAGGTAGAGCGGCAGTACTGCGCTCAGCGCCTCGGAGATGTCGATGTTGATGGCGGCTTGGCCTGCCACCCCGAGGGTGATGTTGCCGTCAACCTTTGGGAGGGAGCGGATGTCCTGAACCAACTGCTCGGTTGACGAGCTATTAGGGCCTTCCTGAGGCAGCACTTGGAACGCAAGCAGCGTGTTGTCGTCGGAAGCGGCGATGGGGGCAATTGCCGCCACATCATCCAGGTCGGCGATCGACTGGGCCACCTCAACCTGTACGCCGAGCAGGTCGTCTGCATCGATTGCGTTTGGCAGCGTTGCGGTCACAAGTAACGGGCCGTTGGCGCCTTCACCAAACTGTTCGTTCACGGTCTGGAACGCTTGGGCGCTGGTTGATCCCTCAGGTTCACTCGAACCGTCGGGGAGCCCGAGCCTCATCGATAGGGACGGAATCGCGACGACGAGCAGCGCGAGGACCGAAACGACCACGGTGACAACCGCGCGGGTGTTTGACATGACGGTGACAGGTTTTGCCGCCCGTCGTGACGGCGATGCTGCCGCGTCTGCGGATCCGATGGTCGCACGAGTGTTTCGACGAAGGAGTCGTTCGCCAACAAGCCCGAGGATCGCGGGGGCGAGCGTGATCGCTACCAGCACGGCGACCGCAACGCAGACCGCGCCGACGGTGCCCATGAGGCCGAGGAACGGGACGCCAGTGATGTTCAGCGCAAGCAGGGCAACCACAACGGTTGACCCGGCAAACACGACGGCTGTGCCTGACGTTCCCGTCGCCAGACCAATGGACTCGCGAACGGGCACACCGGCGAGCAATTGTTTGCGATGGCGATTCACGATAAACAGTGAGTAGTCGATTCCCACGGCAAGCCCGAGCATGACGCCGAGCACCGGGGTGACGGATGCCATATCAACGATTCCCGAGAACGCAAGGGATGCCGTGACCCCAACGCCGACCCCGACGATCGCGGTCACGATTGGCAGTGATGCCGCGACGAGGGAACCAAGCATCACGATGAGGACGACGGCTGCAAACACGAGCCCAATGGCTTCGCCGACGCCGAAGATCTCAGGAACACCCTGGGCAATATCTGTGCCAAAGCTGACGGTGGTTCCAGCAACTGAGACATCCTGAAAATGCGAGATGGTGTCCTGCTTGACCTCTTCGGAGAGCTCAAGGCGGGGGTCGATAAACGATACGTTGACAACGGCCGTTGAACCGTCTGCCGAAACAACGCTGATGCCGTCTGACAGGCTCAGCAGCTGTGAGCCGAGCGCGAGCTGATCCTCGTTTGCTTCGAGCTCGGCGAGTGAGGTATCGATGGTGTCTTGCTGTTCCTGCAACGCGGCAACCTGTATATCAAGTTGCTCTTGTTGGGCGTCAATTGGGGCGAGCTGGGCGGCGTCCGCACCGGCGGCTTCCGCTTGGCCCCGTGCGCTTGTGAGCTGTTCTTGGGCGGCCTCGAGCTGCGCTGCCCCGGCATCGAGCTGAGCCTGACCGTCTTCGATCTGGGTGCGGCCATCATCCAGCTGCGCCTGGCCGTCAGCGAGTTGCGCTGCCCCGTCGATTTGTTGCTGCTGGGTGGCAAACGGGTCCACAACAGCGGCAACGCCGTCGAGGTCTTCTGCGCTGGTCGCTGCGGCAGAGATCTGCTCGCGCTGTGTGGCGGTGAATGCCGAGCCGTCATCGGTTTGGTACACGACGGTTCCCGTGCCTCCCGCGGTGGTTGGGAGTTTCTGTGCTAACTGGTCGGTGACTTCACCTGATGCCGTGCCTGGGATGTCGAAGCTATTTGACAGCCCGCCGGCCAACGCGAAGTAGGCCCCGACGGAGAGGCCGAGGATGACGATCCAGGCCACAATCACTGCCCACGCGCGACGCGCAGCAAACGAACCCAGGCGGAAGAGCAGTGTGGCCATGTAGAAGATCTCCTTAGTCGACAAGAAGATCATACGCTACGTCTCGTCTAGGAACTGTGGCTATCCTGGGTGCATGAAAGAACACCGTTCTGGACCCGTGCGTAGCGCGGCCGCGCGAGAGGCGATCTTAGAAGCGACGGCCCGCCAGTTTCATCGGGAGGGCTATGATCGCCTCACGATTGAGGGGATAGCCAAAGAGGCCGGTGTCGGAAAACAGACCATCTATCGGTGGTGGCCGTCTCGGGGCGCGCTGATTGCAGATTGCCTCGCAGAGGGGCGACTGTTCCCCCTGAGCTTTGACGTGCCGCATACCGCTGACATTGTCGCCGATGTTGAGGTCTGGCTCGACACCGTTTTGGCCATCCTCAACGCGCCCCAGGGCAATGAGCTCCTTCGCTCGCTTGTTGCCGCCGCGGCTGAGGATGCTGCCGTTGGCGACCATCTTGGTGCAAGCCTTGGTGTTGATCGCTCGCTGACCCAGCGGGTTCAGGCGGGGGTGAACGCGGGCGAACTTCCCGCAGATACCCCCACCGAGCAACTCGGCCAAGTGCTCATTGGCACGATCGTGTTGAGAACCTTGGGTCGGATGACCGACCACGCTGAACCGATGCGACAACTGATCCGGTTTCTGTTGACGCCTCGTCCGTGATAGCCGTAAGCGGCTCTTGCCGTTCTGCGTGCTGCGGACTCTGAGCTATCGGGTAGCTAAGACGGGCCTAGCTCGCCGCTGACCGTCTCCGGTCCGCCACAACGGTGAGCGCCCAGCCGATGAGGCCAATAATGAGGCCGGCCCCAATCGCAAACGCGGCAACGCCAAACGAGACGACCGAGGTAAAGAGCGACGTCCGAAGGAACGAGCCATTCATGACCACGGCCCGCTTCGGGTCATCCTGGTCGAGCTGGGCATAGGTCTTGCCGTCGGTCATGGCGAGTGCGTGCTTGTTGATGACTTCTGCTTGTGCATATGCGGTGAATGGGCCGGCAACTTGCGAGCCAGCGAGGAACGCCGCGTCGTCGCTCACCGTGATCTCTTCGGCCCGCAGTTGGCTGCTGACTACCCCCCAGACCACGCCACCCGTGACAATCATGAGGGCGCCGGCAACGATCGCGAGGATGCCGACCCAGCGGACGGCCTTGAGCTTTCCTACAGGGGCGCTGGCCGCGGCCTTGCCGCTGCTGGATGCTCCGTGAACGGTTGGATCTGTCATGATTTCCCTTTCGTCTGGCCCGAGTTGGACCGGTTGACGGTGCTGGACTGTCGGGGGATCAGGCCGTTCGGCGGAAGGAGCATTGCTGTTGCGGCCTCACGCAAACTCTATTGCTGGCGAAACCCTTCTGGCTAGTGCCCGTCGTCTTTTACCGCGACACACGCGCAACCGGCTGGTAGGAGGCGAATCCCCACTGCGACGCGCACGAGAAAATCGACGGCGGGAAGAACACGCTAAGTCGCCGATTTGAGGTGGGATTTCCCGCCCTCGATTGCAACAGCAGTGGGAGGCGTCAAAAATGCTCGTTAAACGAAAAAGTCCCCAACCCCAGTAGAAGCCTACGGAAGGGGACAGTGGCTCCGACCGGCATCGATCCGGTGACCTTTCGATTTTCAGTCGAACGCTCTACCAACTGAGCTACAGAGCCCAGAGCGAATAAACGCCCTGCAAGGTGAAAACCCTTCCCGAGGGAAGGGCTTTCACAATGGCGACCCTGACGGGACTTGAACCCGCGACCTCCGCCGTGACAGGGCGGCGCGCTAACCAACTGCGCTACAGGGCCATACTTTGTTACTGTGCAATTATATCGGTAGTCGTGACCCCAACGGGATTCGAACCCGTGCTGCCGCCGTGAAAGGGCGGTGTCCTAGGCCACTAAACGATGGGGCCTCAGCGCTTTTCAACGCCATGACTACCGAGGCACAAGCTTACGATGAAACTATTCCAATAATCAAATTGAGACGGGGATGCCACGCGCATTCGATGGCATTTACACGGAATTATCAGGGAAAAAGAAATTTTCAGGAGTAGTGTTGGGCTACCGTTTTGTGTGCGTTTTTGCCGTGATTCTCATTAAATTCACGCTGAGACCACCTTTTGTTTCCGGGTACGCGGCCATGCTTGTTAGTGTGGAGGGCGTACAAAAGTCTTAACTGCCATGCGTACGGGGCATTTCAGTGGCAGTAAATGGGTAGTGAGGGATCATGACAGCAATGCACGATACGGCACCGCGCCGAGTGGGGTTCGGCGTTCGCCGCGCCATTGCGCTCGCGCTGGTTGGCGGAGTACTTGCCACGGCGCTGGTTGCAAACGCAACAACAGCGCCCGCATACGCGGTTGATCTTCCTACTTGGGATGATGTCCAGAAAGCGAAGAATGACGAGGCAGCGACCTCCAATAAGGTGACCGAGATCGAGAATCTCATCATCACGCTGCAAGACGAAGTCAAAGCGACTCAAACTGAGGCAGAGCGCACTGCACTCATTTATTCGGAGGCTGAGACCAAATTCGTTGAGGCCGATTCACGATTCCAGGCGCTTGAACAAGAAGCTAGCGAAAGTGAAGTTGCCGCAACTGAGGCCTCAGACCAGGCCGGCGTCCTCGCCGCCCAGATGTACCGCAACAACGGAACTGACGGCACCCTCGAGCTGTTGCTCGATCAGGATGCCTCTGCCGCCGACGGCTTGCTCTCGAAGATGAGCATGATGAGCAAGGCGACCGAGCGCAACACTAACCTGTACAACGAGGCGAACCAGGCCGCGAATAACGCGGCTTCGCTCGGCGAGCAGGCTGAGTCGGCAAAGAACGAACGCGAATCGCTGCGCGCTGAGGCCGAGACGGCTATGCAGGCGGCGGCGACCGCTGCCCAGGAATCACAGAACAAACTGACGAGTCAAAAAGAGCAAGAGGGTGTGCTGCAAGCGCAACTCGCCGCGCTGAAAGACACCACGGCCACCACGGTTGCCGGCTACGAAGAGCGTCTGCGTCAAGAAGAAGAGGCTCGCATCGCGGCTGAGGCCGCATACCAGGCTCAACTTGCCGAGCAAGCCCGTATTTGGCGTGAGCAACAGGCCCAAAACGGCGGTGGCGGCGGCGGTGGAAACTCCGGCGGTGGCGGCGGTGTTGTGGTCACTCCTCCTCCATCAGCAGGCGGTTGGACCAGGCCGAGCAACGGGTACGTGAGTTCGGGATACGGCGGACGTGGCACCGTCTGTAACAACGGATACTGCTCTGGCGTCACGCACACGGGAACAGACCTCGCAGCCGGTTGCGGCGCGCCTATCTACGCCGCGTCGGCTGGAACCGTGACCTACGCTGGCTGGGCATATGGCGGCGGTGGCTACATGGTCTACATCGACCACGGCAACGGTATCAGCACGCGTTACGCGCACATCATGGAGGGCGGCATCTACGTTGGCTACGGTCAACAGGTGCAAGCTGGAACGGTTATCGCCGGCACCGGCCAGACCGGCAACGCCTCCGGTTGCCACCTGCACTACGAGGTCTTGGTGAACGGCAGCTTCGTAGACCCCGAGCCTTTCATGGCTAACCTGGGACTGCCGCTTTAGGGCGACCGTAGCGCAACATACAAAAAACCGCCCCACGCGACGTGGGGCGGTTTTTTGCGTGCTGCGTTCGGGAGGCTTAGTGGCCTTCCTCCTTGAGGCGAACGAATCCGTCCTCAACGATCTGCGTGGCCTCCGCGGCATCGCCCCAGCCGTCGATCTTGACCCATTTGCCAGGCTCCAGGTCCTTGTAACGAGTGAAGAAGTGCTCGATTTCTTTCCGAGTCTGCTCCGGAACATCGTTGATGTCCTGGATGTGGCTCCAGCGTGGATCCTTGTGGGGGACCGCGATAACCTTGGCGTCGTTTCCGGCCTCGTCGCTCATGTTCAAGACGCCAACGGGGCGAACCTTGACACCAACACCGGGGTAGACGGGGTACTCGAGGAGGACCAGTACATCAACGGGGTCGCCGTCGAGGCCAAGCGTGTTTTCGAAGTATCCGTAGTCTGTGGGGTACACAAATGCGGTGAACAGTACGCGGTCAAGGTAGACGCGTCCGGTTTCGTGGTCGATTTCGTACTTGTTGCGGCTCCCCTTCGGGATCTCGACAACGGCATCATATGCGGCCATGGGTGGCGGCTCCTTTTGTTGATGAATTGGTCGTGGTGGTAAAGCTGTGTGCGCATGATTGCGCGAAGTTGCGCCTGCACCGCATCCAAGAGTAGTAGATCATCTCGCATGCTGCCTGGATTCTGGCGGACAGGTAGCCTTGTTGCATGCCAACACCTCCCACTCCAGTTTCCGCCGAAGTGCCTCGCGGAGGCAGGCCTCCAAAGGCCCCAAAACTCACGCCGGCTATTGCCGAGGCGCGGTCAGCGGTCCGCGTTGTCCTCGGCTCCTGGTGCGACGATCTGGCGGGGGAAGGGGCCTCGGCTGACGTGCTTGTTGGCCTGAGCGGCGGCGCGGATTCACTCGCCCTTGCGTTGGCTACCGCGTTTGAAGCTCACCAGCTTGGGCTGCGTGCCGGCGCCGTCATCGTTGACCACGGGCTGCAGGAGGGCTCAGAAGCCGTGGCAGCCAACGCGGCCGCCAAAGCGCGCGAGTTTGGACTGCATCCAGTGCTTATCCGTCGGGTAGTGGTTGGCGCTGAGGGTGGCCCCGAAGCTGCGGCAAGGGATGCGCGCTACGCCGCCTTCGCAGAGGCGGTTCGGGAGACCGGCGCTCGTGGGGTGCTGCTCGGACATACCCTTGACGATCAAGCTGAGACGGTGCTGCTTGGTCTTGCGAGGGGCTCTGGCGCGGCCAGCCTGTCAGGGATGGCGCCTGAATCGGTTGATGCGGTTGGCACGCGGTTCGCCCGCCCGTTCCTCGGACTCCGCCGAGCAGATACAGAACAGTGCTGTGCAGACAGCCATGTGGAATTTTGGAATGACCCGCACAACGATGACCCCTCGTACCGTCGGGTTCGTGTGCGAGCGAAAGTACTGCCCAAGCTGGAAGCAGAAATTGGTCCGGGAGTTGCTGAAGCGCTCGCGCGGACTGCCGAACAGCTCAGGGAGGATGATGAAGCGTTCCAGCAGATGATTGACGAGTTCATCGAGGAAATCGTGGAACCCGCTGAGGCAGGCATCGCTGTTTCTGTTGGCGCGCTCGAGGCAAATCCGGCCGCGCTCCGACAACGCATTATTCGCTATGTTGTTCGCTCGGAGTTTGGCGTTTCGCTCAGTCGTTCTCATACCTTGGCTGTCGCCTCTCTTGTCACTGATTGGCACGGACAGAAAGCCCTTCACCTTCCCGGTATTAGGGTTGTACGTGAGGGCAAGTGGATTGTCTTCTCATCTGCGGATTCTGAATCTGCCTCCGAATAACAAACTGACCGCCACCGTTGCCATCACAACCCGTGGTGGTATCAACGTAACTGGACCACCACAGCTGCAAAGCCGCCTACAGGCTGGCCATGCACAAACCGAAAGTGAATGATGGATTCATCGCATATCTCAGACGACCTCGCCGCGATTCTTGTGACCGAGGAGCAGCTGGCCAGCAAGACGGCAGAGCTTGCACGCCAGATCGAGGCTGACTACGCCGATGCTGTGGAGCCTGACGCAAAGCCGCCCCTGCTTGTTGGCGTCTTGAAGGGTGCCGTAATGGTCATGGCGGATCTCGCGCGTGAGCTCCGGATTCACGTTGAGATGGACTGGATGGCGGTGAGCTCGTATGGTGCCGGCACGAAATCGAGCGGTGTTGTTCGTATCTTGAAGGATCTGGATAGCGATCTTCACGGTCGTCACGTACTCATCGTCGAGGACATCATCGACTCTGGCCTGACGCTGTCGTGGTTGCGCGAAAACCTTGAGGCTCGTGGCGCTGCGTCTGTTGAGATTTGTGCGATGCTCCGCAAGCCAGACGCGGCAAAGGTTGAGGTCGATGTGAAGTACATCGGGTTTGATATCCCGAATGATTTTGTTGTTGGCTATGGCCTCGATTTCGCCGAGCGCTACCGCAACCTCAAAGATGTTGCTGTGCTCGCCAAGCATATTTACGAGTAGTAAGTAACTCGACCGCGAAGGCTCACCGCGGGAATAATCGCGCACTTAATTGTTGTTCCAGGCATCAATTATTGTGAATCGGACTGCGAACTGCGTTACCGTAGTCGTGGCGGGTGGGGCCTATCTGTTCATCATGAGCGGATATTCGTATGTAGAACAACGCAAAATAAGGATTAGGCAAATAACACTATGAATGGCTTTGAACAGGCTCCCGGGGGCACCGGACCCGACAGTGAGGCAGCAGCGAGAGCCGCGCTTGCGAACGCTCAGACCAGTCCGGCGGACCTCGCGCAGTACGCACAAAACTTTCCGCAGCTCCGTCACCTTGTTGCCGCCCACCCCAACGCTTACCCCGACCTGCTCACCTGGCTCGGACAGCTGAACGTTCCCGAAATCAACGCTGCCCTCGCGGCCCGCTCGCAAGCAGCGCCGAGCGTTCCTGAGACGCCAGCGGTCCCTGCGACGCCCACCTATAACGCGGCGCCAACCGCGCCGACCACCCCAGTTGCGCCAGGAGGAGCCCCCTCATACGCAACGGCACCTCAGGCTGGCGGATACCAGGGCCCTCCAGCAGGAAACTATGGTGGCGCCGCCTACCAGGGGACGCCCGGTGGAGCACCCGAGCAGCCGGCAAAGAAATCGAAGAAGGGCCTCATTATTGGCCTGAGTGCCGGTGGAGCCGTCGTTATCGCGGCCATCGTCGCCATCTGCATCCTCGTATTGCCTAACCTCTTTGGTGGCTCAGCCGCTTCAGCCAGTGGCGCTGTGGTTGACCTCTACAACGAGCCAAAAGAAGGACCAGACCTGAGCTGGCCAGACGACGGTGACGACTTCACCGCATCCGGATACTCGCCGTCAGCGATTGACGGCTCGGTTCTGCTCTGGAACACATCGGCCGCCGGTGGCAGCGATTACGACCTCAGCGACCTTGGGCTTGACGATTACGACCTCGACGACCTTGACCTCGGCGACTACGAGTCAGAATCGCGTTGGTACGAAGGCTATGACGAGGACTACGCCGACGGATTCGCCGACGGCGAGAAGTTCCTTGCGACGGGCGAGTCTGACTACTACTCGTGGCTTGAGACCAACGGCACGTATGACCGTTACATGGAGCTCACCGGATACTGGGATGGCTTCTACGACGGTTCGAGCGGCCTCGAGTTTGGTTTCCTGGCTGAGAAGAAGCCATCCGGCTCCAGCTCGAAGGACTCGGACAGCAAGGACAAAGACTCGAAGGATTCCGACAGCAAGAAGTCGGACGAAGCAACCGCTGGTTCCATTGCCTCGGCAAACCTCGACTCGGGTGACGAAGACTGGAACGTCAACGTCGGAGATGCCTCTGGCCACGATGACGCACAGGTTGTCTCAGCTGCAGCTCTGCCGGGTTCAAACAGCGTTTTTGTGCTCACCTACTCGGTTGCGGATGACGAGTCGACTCTGCTCGCGCTCAGCGCCAAGAAGGGCGATGTCTCGTCAAAGGCTGACATCGACGGTGCCGCTTCGGCGATCTCGGTTGTGACTGACTCTCGCGTGCTTGTCACGTCGGCTGATGAATTCCTTGCCTACGACGCTGATGATCTTGACTCTGACACCGTCTGGTCCGAAGATCTTGACAGCAAGTACTCGTTCCCAGTCAAGATTGGTGACGACTACGTAGCCCTTGACGACAAGGTTGTGAACCTGTCCGACGGCAAGAAGGCTCCGTTCGGCTCTGACATGGACGACGAGGTCTCCTACCGTGGCCTTGCCGGAACCGACATCGTCTTCCGCACCGAAGCGAAGTCGTCGACTGACACGACCTACAACATTGAGCGATGGGACGTCAAGAACGACAAGTCCATGTGGGACGACGCGCTCAAGGGCAGCTATGTCACGGGAACCGAAGACTTCGCCGTACTCATGACGTACAACAAAAAGGGCGAGTTCGAAACGGTCCGCATCAACCTCTCTAACGGTTCGGAAGAGTGGAAAGACGAGGTCAAGTCAGACGGCGTTGTTGGCATCCTGAACGGCCTGCTGGTTGTGATTGATGGCAAGAAGGTTGTCGGCTACGCGAACCCTGATGACGAGAAGTTCTCGTTCAAGTCGGGAATTGACGATTCGGATTCCGGATCATTCGGGTCTGCCCCGATCCTCGGCTCTGACACGTTCTACCTGTCCGACAGCGACACGCTCACCGGGTTCAAGGCGAGCGACGAGGGCGAAATGTGGTCAATGGATCTTGACGACGGCGATGCCGTTGCCCAGGTCGGCGACCGCATCGTGATCATGAACACCGAAGACGCGTCAATGCGAGTCCTCAAGAAGTAATTACCTGTATCGAACCGGGGCGGTGGTGGGCTGTTGAGGCCTGCCACCGCCCCGTTCATTACGCCGAGGGCAGAAACCCGACAGACGCTCAGAAAAAACTCTGTAATCTGTCCTGTAGACCGCCCGAAGTGTCGGTGTGTTGAGCGCATCCAGAAAGGTGCCCCGATTGGCTGAGAAGACTAACCGTTCGAAGAAGATTTTTCGCGGTCCACTCATCTACATCATCATTGCCCCCATCGTGGTGCTGCTTGGTTGGAGTCTGATCTCTGGCGGTGGCGCAAAGGAGATCAAGACACAAGACGGTCTTGAATACCTGAAACAGGGCAAAGTCGAATCTGCTGAGATTATCGACGGTGAGCAGCGGGTCAACCTTGTGCTCTCTAAGGCCGACAAAGAAGACGGCAAAGAGGTGTACTTCTACTACGTGACGCCTCGTGGCGACGCAGTTGTCGAAGCCGTGAATAACGCCGACCCGAAAAAGGGCTTTACCGACGACGTTCCCCAGCCGAATGCGTGGCTCTCGGTACTCGGTTTCATTCTTCCGCTGCTCCTCATCGGATTGTTCTTCTGGTGGATGCTGTCGAGCATGCAGGGTGGCGGCAACAAGGTCATGCAGTTTGGAAAGTCGAAGGCCAAGCTCGTCTCGAAGGAGACCCCGCAGGTGACCTTCGCTGATGTCGCTGGCGCAGACGAAGCCATCGAAGAGCTGCACGAGATCAAAGAGTTTTTGCAAGAGCCAGCGCGCTTCCTCGCCGTCGGGGCGCGAATCCCGAAGGGCGTTCTGCTGTACGGCCCTCCAGGAACGGGTAAAACGCTGCTTGCCCGCGCGGTTGCAGGCGAGGCCGGCGTGCCGTTCTACTCAATTTCTGGTTCAGACTTTGTCGAGATGTTTGTTGGCGTTGGCGCGAGCCGCGTCCGCGACCTCTTTGAGCAGGCAAAGCAAAACTCGCCAGCCATCATCTTTGTTGACGAGATCGACGCCGTTGGTCAACGCCGCGGGCAGGGCATGGGCGGTGGACACGACGAGCGCGAACAGACGCTCAACCAGCTGCTGGTTGAGATGGACGGCTTCGACGTGAAGACCAACGTCATCCTCATCGCAGCGACCAACCGGCCAGACATGCTCGACCCTGCGCTCCTTCGCCCTGGTCGCTTTGACCGCCAGATTGGCGTGGATGCTCCCGATATGATCGGCCGACGCCAGATCCTTGAGGTGCACTCGAAGGGCAAGCCGCTCGCTGAGAACGTTGACCTCGATGTTGTTGCCCGCAAGACGCCGGGCTTCACCGGTGCCGACCTTGCCAACGTCCTCAACGAGGCCGCGCTCTTGACGGCCCGTTCGAACGCGCAGCTCATTGACAACCGCGCCCTTGACGAAGCTATCGACCGAGTCATTGCTGGCCCTCAGCGCCGCACGCGTCTGATGAAGGACAAAGAGAAGCTGGTGACGGCGTACCACGAGGGTGGGCACGCACTTGTGGCCGCCTCGATGAACAACACCGACCCGGTCACGAAGGTCACGATCCTTCCTCGTGGACGCGCGCTTGGGTACACCATGGTGATTCCGCTCGAAGACAAGTACTCGGTCTCTCGTAACGAGCTGCTTGACCAGATCGCGTATGCCATGGGTGGCCGCGTTGCCGAAGAAATTGTCTTCCACGACCCAACTACTGGTGCCTCAAACGACATCGAAAAGGCAACGGGAACCGCCCGCAAGATGGTCACCGAATACGGCATGACCGCAGAGCTTGGCCCCGTCATGCTTGGGACCGCAACCGGAGGCGCCTACCTCGGCGACTTTGGCCAGTCACGCGACTACTCCGAGGGCCTCGCCGAAAAGGTAGACCACGAGATCCGCGCAATCATTGAGAACGCGCACAACGAGGCCTGGCAGGTGCTCAACGAGAACCGTCATGTGCTCGACCGCCTTGCGAGGGAGCTCCTCGAGAAGGAGACGCTCGACCACAACCAGTTGGCCGAGATCTTCAAAGACGTGAAGCGCCTTCCTCCGCGTCCCCAGTGGTTGTCGAGCGAGGGACGTCCCGTCTCGGATTTGCCACCCGTTGAGATCCCAGCGATCGCCAAGACCGATGCCTCCGTCGAAGAAGCTGTTGCGACGGCATCCGCGACCGAAGAAACGAACACTACTGACACCCAAGGCACAACAACGCCGGGCGCGAGCGAACCTGCTCCGGAGTCAGACGGGTAGGGAACCTGAGTGAACGAGTCGCGCATCGATAAGGCTCGCATCGAAGCCGCGGTCAGCGAAATATTGGCCGCAATCGGTGAAGACCTTGACCGCCCTGGACTGGAGACCACTCCAGCCAGGGTGGCAGAGGCCTACGCCGATTTCTTTTCTGGTGTTGGGGAAGATGCGGATCGGCATCTTGTCGACAGCATCCCGGTAGGCGATGACACCGGCGAGCTTGTGCTTATGCGTGACCTCACGTTCCGGTCGGTATGTGAACATCATCTGCTGCCGTTCCAAGGCGTTGCTCATATCGCGTATCAGCCAAACGAGCGTGTGGTTGGGTTAGGCGCGTTGCCGAGACTTCTGAGTGACTACGCTTCCCGCCCGCAGGTGCAGGAACGGCTGACCGAACAGGTAGCGACAAGCATCGAGTCGGCGTTGCGCCCGCACGGTGTACTCGTTGTGCTCGAAGCTGCCCACGGCTGCGTCACTGATCGGGGACCCCGCCAGCTCAACAGCACCATCGTGAGCGTCGCCAGCAGGGGCAAACTTGCTGACCCAGCGGCGCGCGCAGAGATCATGTCGCTCATTGGGAGTTCATCGCGCAGGAGCGCAGAGTGACGCTCGTTATGGGCATCCTGAACGTCACGCCAGATTCGTTTAGCGACGGCGGACGGTACTTCGGTGCAGAACGAGCAATTGAGCACGGCCTTGCGCTCCGTGCGCAGGGTGCGGACATCCTCGACATCGGCGGAGAATCTACCAGGCCAGGAGCGGAACGAATCTCTGCCCAGGAAGAACAAGATCGAGTGCTTCCGGTTATCTCTGCCCTTCGCAAAGAGGGTATCGCGGTGAGCATTGACACGCTCAACGCGGCAACCGCGCTGTCGGCTGCCGCAGCCGGGGCCACCATCATCAACGACGTGTCCGGTGGTCTCGCCGACCCCGATATCCTGCACACCGTGGCCGGCACCGAGCTCACCTACATTCTTGGGCACTGGCGCAACGGCTCAACACAGATGGATGCGCGGGCCAACTACGGTGACGTTGTGGCCGACGTTCGTTCCGAACTTCAAGCGCGTGTGCGAGCGGCCAAAGAGGCCGGCATCTCGGATGCCCAACTTGTTCTCGACCCGGGGCTTGGATTCTCAAAGATTGGTACCCAGAACTGGCAGCTTTTGCGGCGGCAGAGCGAGTTTGCGCAACTCGGCTATCGGGTCATGATTGGGGCTTCTCGAAAGCGATTTCTTGGCGATCTACTGGCCGATGGCGCGGATGTTGAGGAGAGAGATCTTCCAACGGCTATCGTGAGTGTGCTCTCGGCTCAACAGGGTGCCTGGGCCGTTCGAGTGCACAACGTCGAGCAAACCCGTGCGGCACTTGATACCGTTGCGGCATGGAACTCATGATGGAACCGCCAGCCGCAGCGAGGGAGGAAATCATGGGATTGTTTGAAGGTGACACAATAACCCTCACGGGTCTCGAGTGTTTTGCTCATCACGGTGTCTTCGATTTTGAGCGTCAGGCCGGGCAACGATTTATCATCGACCTCGTTGTCGACGTAGACCTGATCGCGGCGGCTAACAGCGACGATGTTGCGCAGACGATTCACTACGGCGAACTCGCAGAAGCTGTTGTGGCGGCAGTTGAGCGCGACCCCGTTGATCTCATTGAGACCGTCGCTGAGCGTGTTGCTGCGACGGCTCTGGCGTGGAACGCGGCGCGTGCCGTTCGCGTTGTTGTCCACAAGCCGGATGCCCCCATCGCCGTTCCCTTTGCAGACGTCGCGGTCACAATCGTTCGGAGGCAGCGATGAAACAGGTCATGACGTGTGTGCTGGCTTTTGGAAGCAACCTTGGCGAACGAGAAACGACCATTCGTGCTGCGTGGGACGATCTGCTGGCCGCTCCGGGAATTCACTCGGTAGAGCCTTCTCCGCTGCATGACTCTGTCGCTCTCACCGAAGACGGGCTCGACCCCGATGCGCCCGCATACCTCAACGCGGTTGCGGTAGTGACGACCGACCTCAGCCCCGACGAACTGCTTGATCTTGTGAACCGCATCGAGGCAGAGCACGGACGGGTCCGCGTTGAGCGCTGGGGGAGCCGCACGCTTGACATCGACATCATCACCTACGGCGGTCGGGTCGTGAAAACTGACAGGCTCACCATCCCTCACCCTCGGGCCTTTGAGCGCGACTTTGTTCTTCGCCCGTGGCTCGACCTTGATCCCAATGCCGTGCTCATGGGACACGGTCGCGTGAGCGACGTGCTTGCGCGCCTTGAGAACCCGGCGGCCGCCCACAGGCGAGAGCCAACGTGGGGCGGTGGGCGAGCGTGAGCATCCGTCGCACGAGCGCAACCGCCGTTACCGTCAGCATTCTGGCGGGGATCGTCATCGGGTTGCTTGGCGAGCTCGCGCTCTCCTCGGCCGGCAACGCGATGGTTATCCCGCCGCTGTCCCTGCCGATTACGCTTGCGACCCTTGCGCTCATCCTTGTGCTTGTGGCAATCCCCATTCGGCGCAGCCTCGTTGGCAAATCCAAGAAGCCGATTAACCCGTTTTCGGCCGTTCGTGTCGTTGCGGCGGCGAAAGCTTCAGCGCTTGCGGGCGGCCTATTTGCTGGCCTCGGTACCGGCGTTCTGTTCTACCTCTTCACACGAACAATTTCACCACCGATAGACTCTTGGGTATCCGTTATCGCGACTGCTGTCGGGGGTATCATCCTGCTGATTGCCGGACTCGTCGTTGAGCACCTGTGTGTGTTGCCACCGACCGACGATGACGAAACAACTGAGACTATCGACCAGCCCGCGTAATCGGGTGTGATCCGAAAGACACGACTATGACCGATCATCTGCCAGCCCCCCAACCGCTCGGTGATCCAGCCCCATCAGCAGTTCCGCAACCGCGGGCTATCTCGAGGGGTCTGAACCTTCCTGTTTCGCAAGGCTGGCAGCGCGTTTCCGGTCGATACGTTGTTGTTGAACTCATTAGCAACCTCATCGGCTGGGCGGTGTTGGTTGTGGTCTCGCTGCTGCCGCTCATTCTTGACGCCGGGTGGGGAATCTGGCAGACACTACTTCCCATCGCCGTCGCGGTCGTTGGCATCGTTGCCTGTGCGATCACGCCCCGTCGCGTGCGTGCGATCGGGTACCAGCTACGCGCAGACGACTTCCTCTTTCGCCGGGGTATCTTCTCCCAGCGCATCGTGGCTGTGCCATACGGTCGCATGCAGATCGTTGACATCAACAGGGGCCCCATCGTTCGCGCCCTTGGTCTGGCCGAACTCAAATTTGTGACGGCGGCCGCGGCAACCGGGGTGACCCTTCCTGGGCTCAAGTTCGAGACCGCGGAATCGCTTCGAGACCACCTCATCGCGGTTGCTGAGACGCGGCGGTCCGGACTGTGACCCAGTTGCCAGACCCCCAGCAACCCGGATTCCAGCATCCGGCTCCCCAACTGCCCGCGCCTTCCCCAATCGCTACGGCCGACGGTGAATGGCACCGCCTCCACCCGGCAACGCCGTTCCTTCGCGGCGGACTCGCGCTTGTCATTGTGCTCGGTATCATCATTGCGAACGCGCGCGACTGGATCGTTTCGTTGGTCGTTGGTGGTGGCAACGAGTGGGACGAGTTTGGCGCGAGCGACACCTCACGCTTCCCGCCCTTCATTCGTGACATTGTTGAAACGTTCGGCATCTGGGTTGTCGCGTCGGTCGTCGTTGTACTCGTTATCGCGGCCATCATTGGCTTTTCCTATCTGTCGTGGCGCAGGCACAGCTACCGCATCACCCACGAAGCCGTTGAGGTCCGAAGCGGCATTGTGTTCCGCACAAGCCGCCAGGCTCGCCTCGATCGGGTACAGGGTGTGAACGTCAACCGTCAGTGGCTCGCCAGGTTGTTTGGTGCGGCGCAGCTCAAGATTTCCACCGCTGGCCAGGACTCCAACGTTGAGCTGAGCTACCTGCGCAGTTCAACCGCAGACGAACTTCGTCGCGAGATTCTCTCCCTCGCTGCGCATCGCAAAGCCGGAACAACTCCGGGGGCGCAGCCGGCATCCGTGCCAACCCCCGCGGCCGCTCCGGCACTGCTTGGCCCCGATGGAGTTCCACTTCCGGCAGCCAATCAGCCACACGGCATCGTCTCGCAGCGCCTTGGCGAGTTTCTTACCCCTGAGCTTGACGAAAGCCTGCTGGTCGAGCCAACGTCGGTCGTTCGTATTCCCCCGGTCCGTTTGGTCATGTCGCGCATCGTTGGGCTTGGCACCGTCATCTCCATCTTGGTTGTCGCCTTTGTAATTGTGATGGCTGTGCGGGGCGAAGGCTTCATTGCGTTTGGCCTCATCCCCTTTGGGATCGCGATGATTGGTGTGCTGGTTTCGCGGGTCATGCGCCTCCTGCAGTTCAGCATTGCGCTCACGCTAGATGGAGTACGAGTTGGGCAGGGCCTGCTGTCAACCACCAACGACACAATCCCGCCCGGCCGCATCCATGCGATTGAGGTGTACCAGCCGCTTCTGTGGCGCCCGTTCGGATGGTGGACCATCCGAATCAATAAGGCGGGTGACTCGGTCTCAGAGCAGTCGCAACAGCAGGCAACAAATACGATGCTTCCTGTTGGCAAACGGGCTGACGTGCACCGCGTGCTGGCGGTCTTGCTGCCCAACGCGCCGATCGCCGAAGAGCTTGTCGACTTTGCGCTGATCGGCAAGAAGTCTCAGTTTGGATTCCGCGGCGTACCAAAACGGGCTTGGATCCGTCTTGGCTTCGGCCGTCAGCGGCAGGGCTACCGAATCGGTGAGAACGAGTTGCTTTTCCGCGGGGGAGCCGTGTGGCGTCGCCTGGTAATCATCCCGCTCGCGAGAGTGCAGAGCGTTTCACTTCGGCAGGGCTGGGTTGGGCGTCAAGCCAAGATCGCAACGGTCCAACCGCAAACCGTTCTTGGCCCTGTTCTGACCGGCATCGCCGGACTCGACCGGGACCAAGCGCTTGGAACGTTTGAAGAGCTCACCGCGGCCGTTGTTGCTGCGGGGCTGCGAGACGATGAGGCCCGGTAATTGAACTCATCTGATGGCCGCAGCGGTCGCCTCGGCGTTGGCATCATCGGTGCGGGACACGTTGGCCCAGTGCTCGGAGCCGCCCTCGCAGGGGCTGGCCATGCGCTCGTGGGTATTTCTGCAGTCTCGGATCGCAGCCTTGAGCGTGCAGAAGCGATGCTCCCAGGGGTCCCTGTCTTGTCGGTCGAGCAGATCATCGAACGTAGCGAACTTGTCATCTTGGCTGTTCCTACCGCAGAGCTGAAACAACTCGTTGAGGGCTTAGCGACGCTGAAGGTCTGGCAACCAGGCCAGCTGGTGCTGCATACCGCGGCAGCATACGGCACGGGTGTCCTAGCTCCTGCCATGGCGGCCGGCGTGATTCCCCTCGCCGTGCATCCTGCCATTGTCTTTACCGGGACGACGCTTGATCTCGCCAGACTCGCCGAAAGCTACTGCATCGTCACAGCGCCCGCGCCTGTTCTTCCGATCGCGCAAGCCCTTGCGGTTGAGATGGGAGCGGAACCGGTTGTTGTTGCAGAGGCCGACCGAGAGGCGTTTGCGCGCACCATTGGCGCGGTCACCGCTGCTGCCACCGATGCGGTTTCGGATGCCGTCGCTTCGCTTGCAAAGATGGGGATCGAGCATCCTGGCTCGGTTCTTGGCTCTGCGCTGCACTCGGCAGTTGATATTGCGCTTCGGCGGAGTAAAGCCGAGTAGCTGCTTCTTTACGGAGCGACCGCGTCGGTGCCCTCTGCGGAAGCCGCACCCGCGTCGACGGGCTCCGGCTGCGCGTCCTCTTGGCTTGCCTGAGGGAGTTCTGCTGATGGCTCTTGGGCAGTTGCCTGGCTGTCATCGACCGCAGCTGTTGGCTCGTCTGACGCGATTTGAGTGGTATCTGCCGGAAGCGCCGCGGATGCAGCCGCTTGAGCGATGGGTTCCGACCCAAACGTTGTCGAGGATGCGCCCTGCAGGTCGGGGTCAGTCTCTTCAAGCGGAACCGGGTTGATCGCTGGCTCGGTGATGGTTGCTTGAGTGGTCTTGGTCTTGGTCGTTGACGTTGTGTGCGTGTTTGACGGAGTAATGGTCGCAACGACTTGCGTGCCGACGGCTCCGGTTACCTCGAACTGAAACTCAAAGCTGCTCGTGTTGTGAAAGATCGAATAGACCTGGCTGCACGTCATTTGTGAAGGGTCTTGCGCTACGGAGCAGGCCCACCAGTTATCGGACGACGTCATCTGGGATGAGGTAAAGACTCCGCCGACGAGCGTCACGGTGAATGCGCCCCTCGGGTTGAACTCGAACCGCTTCGATTCTGCGCTGACAGAAAGCGTCTGTATCGTTCCTGCCTCGGCGCCGGAGAACTGGCCAACGTTCACGACTGCGGCGTCAGGGCTTACCGGCGGATCTACCGGAGGAATAATTGGTGGATCAACAGGAGGAACAACGGGCGGCGTTGTCGGCGGCGTTGTTGGAGTTGTTGGCGGCGCGACAGGGGGCACAGGTGCTTCAGGCGCCGGCTCAGCGTTTGGAACCGAGGGTGTTGGAACATACGGCACGGTTGGGATTGCCCCAGGCACTTCGGTTGTCGGGACAACCTCTGGCTCGGGGGATTTCTCTGGTGGGGCGGGGGTGGCCGAGCCGTCTGACGATGCGTCTTCATCATCAGCAGCTGAGCTGGCGATATCGGCAGGTCGTTCAGCGGCAATCGCGGAGGAGCCTGGCTGGTCGTTTCCGGAGTTGATGGCAATTGGTACCGCGATGGCTGCGGCAACACCGAGCGCGACGGCAGCGCCAGCCCCAATCAAAACGCCCTGAGAAGCCACGAGCCCGGAGAGGAATCCGCCGGTTGCGCCCGCGCCGCCGGAGGAACCGCCTGCTCCACCTGCACCTGCACCGCCCGCAACTCCGGCGCTCGCTCCTGCACCCGCAATAACCGCGGCTGATGCCCCGGTCGCTGACGCGGGCCAGAGGCTTCCTGCGACTACGCCGCCAACGAGGAGCGGTGCGATAACGGCGCGGAGTACCAACGAGGTATCGCGGATTTCGGCTTCGGCTACGCGGCAGTCTTCGCATGATTCGAGGTGCTTACGGAGCGGAAGGACGCGCGACTTGCTCAGCGTTGAGCGGACGTAGGCAGGAAGCTGATTGACATATTTGGAGCAGTCTTCAGAGACTCTCGCCGTGAGGTGAGCGCCAAGATACGCTTCCGCGAGCGCGCCGCGAGCACGGTGGAGGAGCGCGGAGCAGCTGTTGGCCGTCATGCCAAAGTGTTGGGCCGCCGCCGCTGGCTTCATGCCTTCGACGTCGACCATCCAGAGGATGTTTTGCCAGCGGTCGGGAAGCGAGTTAAACGCGTTCGTGACGATGGTTTGATTGAGAACTTCGAGCTGTGCCACGTCGGTTGTTGACGCGTCTGCCATGGTGTCTTCGAGTTCGTCGAAGGCATCGCTCGAACGGATGTCGACGACATGGTCGTTTGCGAGGTTGCGCACAATCACGTAGAGATATTGGCGAACCGTCTCGGTTGGGCCTTTGCCCTCTTGCAGGAGACGGAGGAGTCGCGCGAAGGCCTCAGAGACGAGGTCGTCGGCGCGGTTGGGGTCGCGCTCGTATTTGCGGGCCGTGAGGGTTACCGACTGGTTGTGGCGTTCGTAAATGGCGCCAAAAGCTGCAGCGTCGCCAGAACGTACGGCGCTGAGGAGCTCTGCATCAGACTGCATGTCGTCTTCCCTTAGTGACCCAAGACATATACGGCAGTAGTCTACCGGCAAATTATTCGGAAAACCGGTCTGTTTTTGCGCTCAACAGGGAATTCCCGGTATCCGTAAGGGTCGGTAGACTGTCTTGAGTCAACCAACCCAGGAGCAGTCATCCCGCATGAGCGAAAACGCCACCCCTGAAGCCGAGCTTTCGGCCGACGAGATCTTTGAACAAAAAGCCGTGCGCATGGCAAAACGCGAGCGTTTGATTGCTGAAGCGGCTGACGCTGGTGGTGGAGCCTACCCGGTAAGCGTTCCAGTCACGCACACGATTCCCCAGGTTCGCGCTGCCTACAGTCATCTGGAAACCGGTGAGGAATCGGGTGACGTTGTCGCGGTTGCCGGTCGTATTGTGTTTGCCCGCAACACTGGCAAGCTGTGTTTTGCGAGCCTGCAGGCCGGCGACGGTTCGCGCATCCAGGCCATGGTGAGCCTCGCTGAGGTTGGCGAAGAAAGCCTTCAGCGTTGGAAAGACCTTGTTGACCTTGGTGACCACGTCTTTGTGAAGGGCCAGGTCATTTCTAGCCGCCGCGGCGAGCTTTCTGTCATGGTGTCAGACTGGGCGATTGCGTCGAAGGCGCTCCTGCCGCTCCCGAACTTGCATAACGAGCTCAACGAGGAGACGCGCGTTCGTCAGCGCTATCTTGACCTCATCGTTCGCGAGCAGGCCCGAAAGACGGTTCTCGCTCGTTCAACAACCATGACGAGCCTGCGCGACACGTTTGCTGAGCACAACTTTGTCGAGGTCGAGACTCCGATGCTGCAGACGCTGCACGGCGGGGCATCGGCACGCCCATTCAAGACACACTCAAACGCTTTTGATACCGAGCTGTACCTGCGAATTGCACCAGAGCTCTTCCTGAAGCGCGCGGTTGTTGGCGGCATCGATCGAGTGTTTGAGATCAACCGCAACTTCCGCAACGAGGGTGCCGACTCAACGCACAGCCCAGAGTTCGCGATGCTCGAGGCCTACGAGGCATACGGGGATTACAACTCCATCGCAGACCTGACCCAGGAACTCATTCAGAACGCAGCAATCGCCGTGTCAGGAAGTCACGTCGTGACGTGGGCGGATGGCACCGAGTATGACCTCGGCGGCAACTGGGACCGCATCAGCATGTACGACAGCCTGTCTGATGCCGCTGGCATCAACATCACGCCGCAGACCTCGGTTGCGGATCTGCTCGCCCTTGCAGACAAGGAAGGCGTCGAAGTTGCCCTACCCAACCATGGAAAACTGGTTGAGGAACTGTGGGAGCACTTCGTGAAGGACGGCCTCACGAGGCCAACTTTTGTGATTGATTTCCCCGTTGAGACGAGCCCGTTGACGCGCGCCCACCGCAGCATCGATGGCGTCGTTGAGAAGTGGGACCTCTACATCCGCGGATTCGAGTTGGCCACCGGATACTCCGAGCTCATCGACCCCGTTGTGCAGCGCGAGCGTTTTGTTGCGCAGGCATTACAGGCTGCCGCCGGTGACGTTGAGGCGATGAGCCTCGACGAGGAGTTCCTGCGTGCTCTTGAGCACGGCATGCCGCCAAGTGGCGGAATGGGAATGGGAATGGACCGCTTGCTGATGGCGATCACGGGTCTTGGCATTCGTGAGACGATCTTGTTCCCGCTCGTAAAATAGCTCACGTATCAACCGCCTCGTCCAAGACGGGTGACCCGTCACCCGTGATCCTGAGGTAGCCTAAGAGGACTATGTCTGACACCTTGCTTGCCGCAATTTGGGCGATCACGCCCACGCTGGCCCTCGGCGTGCTCTTTTGGTTTGTGATTCGTTCAATCATTCGCTCCGATCGAAACGAACGTGCGGCCTACAACAAGATCGAGGCAGAGGAACGGGCAAAGCGCGGGCTTCCGCCACGCAGCGCAAAAGCTCCAGCTGAAGGTGACCAGCAGGTAACTCCGCCGGGTTCTTCGTCGCCCCACGCGGTCTAGTATGGACTTTTTGTTGGGAGCGGTTGGCGATTCGCCGTTCTCATTTTGGCTTGCCGTTGCCCTGTTTGTGATCGACTTTTCGGTGCGTGTGATTGCAATTATTGTGGTTCCACGCAACCGCCGCCCGACCTCTGGCATGGCATGGTTGCTCGCCATTTTCTTCATTCCCTACGTGGGAATCATCCTGTTTTTGATCATCGGAAGCCGGCGTCTTCCTCGGTCGCGCCGCCGCAAGCAAGATGAAATCAACCGTCTCATAACCGAGGCGACGACGGGATCCGACCGGCTGAGCGATCAGCGTCACGCGCCGCCGTGGCTTGCCAGCATCGCCACGCTCGGTCGCAACCTCGGTGCGCTGCCGCTCACCGGTGGCAACGGGGCAACGTTGTTCACCGAATATAAAGAGACCATCAACAGCATGGCCGACGCGGTTCGTTCCGCAGAGCGTTATGTGCACGTGCAGTTCTATATCCTCGCCTACGACCCAACCACGGAGGTCTTTTTTGAGGCGATGAAGGATGCCGTCGATCGTGGCATCCCCGTGCGGGTGCTGCTTGACCACGTTGCGTCGCTCCGGTCGCCCGGCTATAAACGCACGAGGCAGAAGCTCGAAGATATCGGCGTTGAGTATGCGCTGATGCTGCCCGTTCGGCCGTTCAGAGGCGAGTATCAACGGCCTGACCTTCGGAACCACCGCAAGATTCTTGTCGTTGATGGAACCGTTGGCTTCATGGGCTCACAAAACCTCATCGACTCCAGCTACAACAAGCGCTCAAACCGCCGACGGGGGCTGCACTGGCAAGATCTGATGGTGCGCCTCGAGGGCCCAATCGTTTCCGGCCTCAATGCGATCTTCCTCGGCGACTGGTTCAGCGAAACCGACGAGGTGCTAGTGAACTGGGTCAGCGACATCCAACACGCGGAGCATGTAAACAACCTTGACTGTCAGGCCGTTCCGAGCGGCCCGGGTTTTGCCGGCGAGAATAACCTGCAGATGTTCCTCGCGCTGCTGTATAACGCGAGCAATCGCATCAGTATCACCAGCCCGTATTTTGTGCCGGACGAGTCGATTATGTACGCGATTAAGGCAGCGACGAACCGGGGCGTTGCGGTTGAGCTCTTTGTCTCGGAGGTGGGCGACCAGGCCGTTGTTTACCACGCGCAACGTTCGTATTATGAGGACCTCCTCAAAGCAGGTGTCCGCATCTTCATGTATCGCCCGCCGTACATTCTGCACTCCAAGCATTTCTCAATTGACGATCGTGTCGCGGTTGTGGGTTCGAGCAACATGGACATGCGCTCGTTTAGCCTCAACATGGAGGTCTCCATGATGGTGCACGGGAAATCGTTTGTTGACGATCTGCGGCTTGTCGAAGACGGCTACCGGGCCAACTCCCGTGAGCTCACGCTTGAGGAGTGGCGCAAACAGCCCATCCGGTCGACGATGCTGGATAACCTGGCCCGGCTGACCTCTGCCCTTCAATAGCATCCGCTCTGCAACGATTTGGCAACATGCGCCTTTGGCGTTGAACGCGAAGGTTGGGATGGATAACGTAGGCATATGGCTACTTTCTCTTCACGACGCGTTGGAATCTCCCTTGCAGCTCTCGCCGCTGCCGTCGCGCTCGTTGCGACGGGTTGTGCTGACGTCGACGATGCAGATGTCGACGGCGCGGCAACGACGGCTCCTCCAAGCGCCGGACCGAGCGACGACAATATTCTGACCGAGCCGTTGACGGCCACGGTTGGTACACCGGCTGGGGTCGCAGAGCAGGGTGATATCGGTTCACCGTACGCCGCGTGGCTCGACGAGGGTAAGAAGATCGCGGTAGTCACATATGGCAGTTCTATCTGTCTCCCAGTTGCCAATGAGATTGAGGGCGACGACGACGAGAACGCCGTCGATATTTCGGTCGCTGCCGCTGAGAACGTCGCGTGCACGGCAGACCTGGTTCCTCGCTATTGGGAGTTTGAGACACCCTCAACGGTTACTCCTGACGAGCTCGTACGCATCACTATTGAGTACGAAGACGACGGCTTCCCCGACCAGGTGATCAAGCTGGAAGCGTTCTAGCGTTTGCGCGGCTTGAGCCGTGCGATCGGCGTGACCGGTGCCGGAAGCGCCGCACCGTCGTAACCGCTCACGACGCCAAAGCGCCCTTGGGGATCGGCGGCTGGTCCGGCATCCACGACCTCTGATTGCCACTCGTCACGCATCGCCACAATTTCGTCGTGGCTCCTGCCGATGAAGTTCCACCACATGACGATACTTTCGTCGAGCGGTTCGCCTCCGAGCAAGATAAGCCGGGCAGGGGCGTCGCCCGTGTGCAATTCGAGGTGGGTCTGGCCTGGGTTCACGATGCCGAGTGCGTAGCGATCGACCGGCTGCTGGTTCAGGGTTATCGTTCCGCTATCAACGAGGATGCCGTGCTCAAACTCTGCTGCGGTCGGGATACGAACGCTTGTGTTCGCTGGAATCCGAAGCTCAGCCCCGAGGAGCGGGCTGTACGTGGTTGCCTTGGTAAATGCGCCTGCGAGCTCGCCCATAAACACGATGACCTCTGTCGTGTCGATGCGCGTGTGTGTCGCGACGTGATGCTCAAAGTGTGGGGCGACATTCCGTGACGCGTTGGGAAGAACCGTCCAGAGCTGGACTCCGTGCAAATATGTTGTGTTGCGTGTTGACACCTCTGAGTGACTGATGCCGTGGCCTGCCGTCATAAGGTTGAGTTCACCTGGCCGCACGTACTGGTGGCTGCCTACGCTGTCCCTGTGCTCGATTTCCCCGTCAAAGAGCCAGCTCACGGTTTGCAATCCGGTGTGGGGGTGAGGTGGCACGACCATGCCCGGGCCTTCTGAGACATCGTCAGGGCCGTAGTGGTCAACAAAACACCAGGCGCCGATGGTGCTGCGCTCGCGATGAGGGAGCGTTCGCCGCACGTTCATCGCCCGAACCCCGCCGAGCGGTACGTCACGGGAGGGGATTACCGTGACTGGTGCCAACTGCGACTCCGTCGTGTTGGTGTGTACGCCGCTACACGGGGTGTCAACCTCGACCGGGTTCGCTTCAATGTTGCTCATGGTGCCCTCGCCCTCTTTGCTCCAGCCTAATCGGGCGGCGGCGGGGTTGGGGCGCATTCGAGAGTGCATCAATTCGGCAACAGGGGTTGCGAATTAGGTAAGGCTTCCCTATGTTTAACGGAGATTGTTTGATGTGCATCCGCATCAACCCCCAATTCTCAACGGAGGCATAGTTGTTACTACGAACACGCTCACTCACGGCTATCGGAACGGCGATCCTGGGGGTGACACTGTTTATTACCGGATGCTCTGGTGCAGAGACCAAAGCCGAACCCGCGGACGCATCAGCCGCAAAAACGGTTTCAATCACCACAAACGACGGAACTGTTGACGTTCCAGTGGCGCCTGAGCGAGTGGTTGCCCTCGATAACACCTCGTTTGAGACGCTTCGCGACTGGGGCATAACCCCGGTTGCGCTCCCAAAGGGGCTCCTTCCTGACGAAGGCTTTGACGATTGGATCGCTGACACAAGCATCCTCGATATTGGAACCCACCGCGAGCCAAATCTTGAACTGGTGAGCGAAGCCAAGCCAGACCTCATCCTTGGCGGCTACCGCTTCACTGATTATCAAGACGACCTTGAATCGATTGGTCTCACGGTGGACATCGCGGCGAGCGACGAATACGCCGACGGATGGGTCGAATCGCTCAAGACGCAGACCACAACGCTTGGCAAAATCTTTGATAAGAGTGATGACGCTGCCAAACTCGTGAGCGATCTCGAATCGGCCGAGGAAAAGGCCGCAACGGCCACCGGCGGAGAAACAGTCTTCCTCGCGGTTGTTTCCGGCGGCAAGATCGATAACGGAGCCGAGCGTATCGGCCGCATCCTTGAGCCGCTGAATCTCAACGATGTATTCGCTGGCGAGGCAGGCGACATCCACGGTGATTCGGGGCTTGCCCCCGAGACGATTGCCGCGGCCAATCCCGACTGGGCGATCGTGATGGATCGCGACGCGGCAGCTGGCGAAGAAGGAGCCTCGCCAGCAAAGCAGATTGTGGATGCCCAAGAAGCGCTCGCAAAGACCACCTTTGTGACGAAGGATCAGATCATTTACCTCGATCCGTTCTTCTACACTCGCGAGGGAATCCAGGCCTACACCGAAACGTACCAGCAGGTCGCTGACGCATTTTCGGCGGCGAGCTAGCCGTACTCGTTCTGTGATGTAGCGGCGGACCGCAACCCTTTCTTGGTTGACGGTCCGCCGCCGCGTCGGTGGAACAGTGCCTCTCCAGCGCTCTGACCGTATGAACCCCCGAAACAGGCGGATCCTCTTTGCCGCCACGGCAGCCGTCGTGGCGGTTCTTGTTGTGCTCTCACTCTTTGTTGGCGGCTATGACATCACGCCCACAACACTCCTGAACGATCCGGCAGCCGCCGAAATGTTCTTGATCTCAAGGGTGCCCCGCACGCTCGCGCTCATCTTCGCCGCGGTGGCAATGAGCGTCTCTGGCGTCATTATGCAGTTGCTCACGCAAAACCGTTTTGTCGAGCCGACCACGGCAGGAACAAGCCAGTGGGCAGGCCTTGGTGTCCTGACAGCCCTCATCCTGTTGCCAAGCGCGCCACCGCTGCTCAAGATGGTGGTCGCGACCGCGTTTGCGTTTGTTGGAACGCTCATTTTTGTTCTCGTGCTTCGCCGCATTTCGGCAAAGGGTTCTGCAATTGTGCCGCTTGTTGGCATCATGCTCGGCGCCGTTGTGAGCTCGGCAACCACATTTCTGGCGAGTGAAACTGACCTGCTGCAGTCGATGTCATCCTGGCGGTCTGGCGGATTTTCTGGCATCGTGCGCGGATTCTATGAGCCGTTATGGGCGGTGGCGCTCATCGCAGTGCTCGCCTTTGTGCTTGCTGACCGGTTTACGGTTGCCGGCCTCGGAAAGGACCTTGCCATCAACGTCGGTTTAAATTACAACCTCATTGTGTTCCTCGGCATCAGCATGGTTGCGCTCGCGGCAGGTGTCACAGCCGTTGTTGTTGGATTCATCCCGTTTCTTGGGCTGATCGTTCCCAACGCTGTCTCGCTGGTGCTTGGCGACAACATGCGCCGGAATCTCCCGTGGGTCGCTCTCGTCGGCAGTGGCCTTATGCTTGCCTGCGACCTCATCGGCCGTGTGGTGGTGGCGCCCATGGAGATTCCTGCGTCGGTCATCCTCGGAGCAATCGGGGCTGTCCTCTTTATCTTCCTTGTGCTGAAGCAGCGTCGCTATGTCAGTGCCTGATGCCGTTGCCGCCGGGGGCACGTCCCGGAGTATCGCGGTTGGTTGGCTGACGCCAAAGAAGCGACTCGTTCTTATGTCCGCGATTTGTGTCGTTGCCGCGCTCTGCTTTGTGTTTTTGCTGGTTCGGGGGTCGTGGGACTTTACGGTGCCGCGCCGCGCGACGATGCTTGGGGCCATGGCGGTTGCCGCATGTACGCAGGGGATCGCGACGGTTCTTTTTCACACGGTGACGCACAACCGCATCCTGACACCGTCGATCGTTGGTTTTGATTCGCTGTACGTGCTCATGCAGACGGTCACCGTTTTTCTGTTTGGCGGAACCGCGATTGCCGCGACGGAGGGCATCCCGAAGCTGCTCGCGCAGACGGCGCTCATGGTTGTATTTGCCACCGTGCTCTACGGGTGGCTGTTTTCGGGTCGCTTCGGGAGTCTGTATCTCTTGCTGCTCGTGGGCGTTGTGCTCGGGCTCTCGTTTCAATCGGTTTCGACGTTCCTGCAACGATTGCTGTCGCCAACGGAGTACGACATGCTCTCGGTGGAACTTTTTGGCAGGATCAGCGCCGTGAAACCAGACTACTTACCGCTCGCGTTTGGAATCTGCGCCGTTGTTTGCCTGGTCGTGTGGACCCGGCGTCACCAGCTTGACGTGCTCTTGCTTGGCCGCGAGCACGCGACAAACTTGGGGGTGAATCATCGACGAGAGCTCATCCTGATGCTCGTGATTGTTGCGCTGCTTATCTCGTTTTCGACGGCCCTTGTTGGCCCGATGACGTTCTATGGCTTTATCGTTGCGACCTTGACCTACCAGGTCGCCGGCGATTACCGCCACCAGTACGTGTTGCCTATGGCGTTCCTGCTCGGCTTCCTCACGCTCGTGGTTGCGCAGTTTGTGATGCAGCACGTGTTTTATGCCGGCGGACTGCTCACCGTGCTCATCGAATTTGTTGGGGGACTCCTGTTCCTCGTTGTGCTGCTCAGAAAGAAAGGCGCCGTGTGATCCAGCTCGAAGACGTTTCAAAGGACTATGACGGACACCACGTGCTTGGACCAGTTTCGGCAACCATCGCGCAGGGAGGCATTACCTCACTGATCGGGCCAAATGGTGCAGGTAAGTCAACCATGCTCACCGTCATCGGCCGGCTGCTTGAGCCAACAACGGGAACCGTGACGGTTGGCGGGCTGGATGTTCGGGCCAGCAAATCCCAAGACCTTGCGAAGGTGGTCTCCATCCTTCGGCAAGAAAACCATATGACGGCTCGGCTACGGGTCCGCGAGCTTGTCGCTTTTGGACGCTTCCCGCATTCCAAGGGTCGACTCACGGATGCGGACAAGCAGCTGGTGGACGAAGCCATTAACTTTCTGAACCTTGAACCGCTTGCGGACCGCTTCCTCGACCAGCTTTCGGGTGGGCAGCGCCAACGCGCTTATGTCGCGATGGTCCTTGCCCAAGACACAACCTATGTGCTGCTTGACGAGCCGCTCAATAACCTCGATATGAAACACTCGGTGCTCATGATGCGCCAGCTTCGGCGGGCTGCCGACGAGCTTGGCAAAACCATCGTGCTTATCATCCACGACGTGAATATGGCCGCTGCCTACTCTGATCGGATGATTGCGCTTCGAGATGGGCGGCTCATCCATAGCGGCACCCCAAACGAGATCATGACGGACGAGACGCTCACCGACGTGTTTGACACCCCGATCCGGGTGCATCAGATTGAGGGCTACCCAACTGCGGTATATGCGCGTTAGGACACGCGGCGGACCAAGAGTTCACCAACCTCGCAGTTCAGCGCTTCGCAAATTGCGGACAGCGTCGAATATCGGATAGCCCTTGCCCTGTCGTTTTTCAGCACCGAGAGATTCACAATCGAGATATCAACGATTTCGCTGAGCTGAGTGAGCGTCATGGCCCGTTCGGCGAGCAGCTCATCGAGGCGGCAGTGGATGCCCGTCTCGGCGTCATCGGCGGGCGCCACTACACAAGCCCGTCCGTGTCGCGCTGCATCCGTTCGCCAACTTCAAAGCTCAGCGCAATGACCATGACCACAAATCCGGCCACGATTGGGAGCGCAGAGATATTGAGGCTGAGCGGCCAGTATTGGTTGCTCTCGCCCACTCCGTTGAGCTGCTCGGCGACGAGCCATCCGCCGAATCCGGTGAGCGCTTGGCTGAGCAGCGAACCAATAAGCAGCGCGGCACCGAGCAGTGCGAAGCTGCGGGACGCCCCGCGGGTGAACGGCTTGCCCTTGAGGTTGCCCCAGCACAGGACGGCCACGGCGACAGCGATTGAGAGTGCGGTGAGGAGAAACGCCACCTGTCCGCCGATGAGTAGAGCTGAAGCTCCCGGTGTGAGGTCTGACACGGTCAGCTGCGCGGCGCTGAGGGTCCCCTCGTTGATGGTTGCCGATCCAAAGCTCGCTGGAGCCGGGGTTTCGGCGTTCAGACTGACGTCGTATTCGCCGGTTGTGAGTTGACGAACGATTGCGACAGTGGCCATCGCCAGCGTTGCGAATGCGCTGACGATGGCACCAACAAATACCACCCAGACGAGTGCTTTATTTGCCCGTTGTTCGGCGCGGGATGGTTGTTTGGTGCTCGCGTGCATGGTGCTCCAGGGGGTAATGAACGAATCTATGTATCGATTATCGTTAACATAACGATAATCGATAATAAGTGCAACCTGAGCTTGCGACGGCCATGACACAACCGAGGTATCCCTCCTGCCACACAGCCAAGGTGCCTTGGGGAATCGAGGGCGGGAAGTCCTCCCTATTTCTCGCAACAGTGGGGAGAAAACCCGCCCTCGATGTCGTTTGGTGGAGGATGTGGCCCACGTTGGTGCCTGGTCGAGGCGGATATGTGGGCGAGGGGCTGGTGTCTCATCTCGGTGAGTTTCATTGCCTTGGCCTCACTTCGCACGGCTGCTACTGCGGCTGCGACTGACCATGGGACGTCGCTCGCGCTATGGCTTGTGCCCGCTGTCGCATGCGCCAGCATTCGCGACGAGACTCAGTCAAGAAGCCTGCGGTATGCCTAGGGCGAACACCGGCATATTTCCGAGCTTCGGTCGTTACTCTCTATACAAGGCAACACATGCCCACCGTGAGGAGTGACCAATGTTTGAAAGATTTACCGACCGGGCGCGTCGAGTGGTCGTTTTGGCGCAAGAAGAAGCCAAGATGCTCAACCACAACTACATTGGCACCGAGCACATTTTGCTCGGTCTCATTCATGAGGGTGAGGGCGTGGCCGCCAAGGCGCTTGAGTCGCTCGGCATCTCGCTCGACGCAGTGCGCGAGCAGGTGACCGACATTATTGGCACCGGGCAGCAGCAGCCGACCGGGCACATCCCGTTCACCCCGCGCGCTAAAAAGGTGCTCGAGCTCAGCCTCCGCGAAGCGCTCCAGCTCGGCCACAACTACATCGGCACCGAGCACATCCTGCTTGGCCTCATTCGTGAGGGCGAGGGTGTAGCCGCCCAGGTGCTCGTTAAGCTCGGAGCAGACCTCAACCGCGTTCGCCAGACCGTCATCCAGCTGCTCAGCGGCTACCAGAGTGGCAAAGAAGCAGTTGCCGTTGGTGGAAACGAAAGCGCCAGCAACGACAAGGGATCGCAGGTTCTTGACCAGTTCGGCGTCAACCTCACCCACGCCGCCCGCGACGGCAAGCTCGACCCTGTTATCGGTCGTGAAAAAGAAGTAGAGCGCGTGATGCAGATCCTGTCTCGCCGCTCCAAGAACAACCCCGTCCTCATCGGTGAACCAGGCGTTGGTAAGACGGCCGTCGTTGAGGGCCTCGCCCAGGCCATCGTCAAGGGCGATGTTCCCGAGACGCTCAAAGACAAGCAGCTGTACTCGCTTGACCTCGGATCGCTCATCGCCGGAAGCCGCTACCGCGGTGATTTCGAAGAGCGCCTCAAGAAGGTCACCAAAGAGATCAAGACCCGTGGCGACATCATCGTCTTTATTGACGAGATTCACACGCTCGTTGGCGCCGGAGCCGCAGAAGGCGCGATCGATGCTGCCAGCATCCTCAAGCCGCTGCTTGCCCGTGGTGAACTGCAGACCATCGGTGCGACCACGCTCGACGAATACCGCAAGCACTTCGAGAAGGATGCCGCGCTCGAGCGCCGCTTCCAGTCGATCCAGGTCGCAGAGCCGAGCCTGCCGCACACCATCAACATCCTCAAGGGGCTGCGCGACAAGTACGAGGCATTCCACAAGGTATCCATCACCGACGGCGCAATTGTCGCGGCGGCCAACCTCGCCGACCGTTACGTGAGCGACCGCTTCCTGCCAGACAAGGCAATCGACCTGATCGACGAGGCTGGCGCCCGCCTTCGCCTCTCGATCCTCTCGTCGCCACCAGAGCTGCGCGAGTTCGACGAGAAGATCGCCGGAGTCCGCCACGCAAAGGAAACGGCGATCGAAGACCAGGACTTCGAGAAGGCAGCCTCGCTGCGCGACGAAGAGAAGAGCCTGCTCGGCGAGCGCCTGCGCCTTGAGAAGAAGTGGCGTGCCGGCGACGTGCAGACCACCGCTCAGGTCGACGAGGGTCTCATCGCAGAGGTGCTGGCTCAGGCGACGGGCATCCCCGTCTTCAAGCTCACCGAAGAGGAGTCCTCGCGACTCGTCTTTATGGAAAAGGCCCTGCACCAGCGCGTGATCGGTCAGGACGAGGCCATCTCGGCACTCGCCCGCACCATCCGCCGCCAGCGTGCCGGACTCAAAGACCCGAAGCGCCCGAGCGGTTCGTTCATCTTCGCCGGCCCAACCGGTGTCGGAAAGACCGAGCTTGCCAAGGCCCTCGCCGAGTTCCTGTTTGACGACGAAGACGCGATGATCTCGCTCGACATGTCCGAGTACGGCGAAAAGCACACGGTTTCGCGACTGTTTGGTGCCCCTCCCGGATTTGTTGGCTTTGAAGAAGGCGGACAGCTCACCGAGAAGGTACGCCGCAAGCCCTTTAGCGTTGTGCTCTTTGACGAGATCGAGAAGGCCCACCCTGACATCTTCAACTCGCTGCTGCAGATCCTCGAAGAGGGTCGCCTCACCGATGGTCAGGGCCGTGTTGTTGACTTCAAGAACACCGTCATCATCATGACGACCAACCTCGGCGCCCGCGACATCGCTGGCGGCCCCGTTGGTTTCCAGGTTGAGGGTGACACCGAGGCCGACTACAGCCAGATGAAGGGCAAGGTCAACGAGGAGCTCAAGAAGCACTTCAAGCCAGAGTTCCTCAACCGCGTTGACGACGTCATCGTGTTCCCGCAGCTCAGCCCAGTGGAGCTCCTGCAGATCGTCGATCTGTTTGTGGCCCGACTGCGCGACCGTATGCTCGACCGCGATATGTCGATCGAGGTTTCGGAGCCCGCCAAGAAGCGCCTCATCGAGGTTGGCTTCGACCCAACTCTGGGAGCGCGTCCGCTGCGTCGCGCCGTGCAGAGCGAAATCGAAGACAAGCTCAGCGAGAAGATCCTCAACGGAGAACTCAAGGCAGGAGACCACGTCAAGGTGGACTTCGTAGACCGTGCGTTTACGTTTGAGACCATTTCGCGCGAAGAGTCGACGGTTGGTTCGTCGGTTGCGTCGTCTGCTGCGGCAGCGGCATCCACCGCCCCAACCCCTGGCGAAATCGCCAGCTAGCCTCGCTGCCTAAGCTTGTGCCGCCTTTCCTTACTGGGAAAGGCGGCACAACTGCGTTAACCCCCGCTCGTGGGGCGCGCTTTTTCTCGTGGGGCGCAATTTATCGCACCCCACGAACGAGAATGCACCCCGCGAGCCCCGCTAGGCTTGAGGGATGACGGAACAGACCACGGTGACGGTGCGGCCGGCCCGCACCTCCGACATCCCGCACATTCAGAGGTTGATCGAACCTCTTGTTGACGCTCGCATCCTGCTCGGTAAAGAGAAGGTTGTGCTCTATGAGGCGGTGCAAGAGTTCCGTATTGCCGAAAACGCTCAGGGCGAGGTTCTCGGTTGTGGGGCACTCCACGTCATGTGGGAAGACCTCGGCGAAGTGCGCACGCTTGCCGTGAGCGCGGATGCGAAGGGGCACGGTGTTGGTCGTGCCCTGTTGTCCTCGCTTGAGGATGCCGCCCGTGACCTCGGACTGAGTCGACTCTTTTGCCTCACCTTCGAGGTTGACTTTTTTGAACGGAACGGTTTTGAAGCGCTCCGCGACCCCCAGAGCGGTGACATCATCGACGCCGAACAGTATTCTGAGCTTGTTCGCTCTCCAGACGAGGGAATCGCTGAGTTCCTCGAACTCGCCCGCGTCAAACAAAATACGCTTGGCAATACTCGTATGCTCAAACACTTGTAGACAGCTGAATCCCGCCGTGTCTCCGGCGTTCTGGCCCGAATTCTCGCTACCCTGTGGTCATGTCTACGATCAAGAACCCGGTCGGTCCCGAGTCTCGTCGTGTCTATGCGCGCCGCCGCCTCGTTGTGTTGCTTGGGCTTGTCGCGGTCATCGCCGTGATTGTGCTCATTATCGTGCGACCAGGGGCAGGCGACGCGAAACCAGTTGCCGCCCCGACTCCTGACGCTTCTGCCGGTGTGGAGACGCCAGCGGTTGAGCCTTGTGCCCCCGGTGCCGTTGTCGTTCTTCCCGTTGTAGACAAGACTTCCTACCAGGAAGGCGAGAATCCGCAGCTTTCGATGACCATCTCAAACTCGGGCACAACGCCGTGCACGGTGAACGCGGGCACCTCGCAGATGGTGCTGACCGTCATGAGTGGCGACGAAGTGTACTGGACCTCGACTGACTGCCAGACGGCTGCGCAGGATACCGAGGTGACGTTCGAGCCGAGCGACCCAAAGAAGACGGCGCCTATTTCCTGGGACCGCACGCGCAGCGCGCCTGATACTTGCGACCTGCCCGACCGTGAGTCGGTTCCGGCCGGCGGTGCAACCTATCGCCTCACGGTATCCCTTGGCGGGGTCGAAACGAAAACGCCGTCGCCGTTTATGCTCTTCTAAGAACCGTCGCGCGGTACGCTTGATATCCGTCCTTTGAGGAGATCATCATGACGCAGCATCAGCAGCCGCCATTCGGTCACGAGCCGAACCCCCAGTTTGCCCAGCAGCCAGCACAACCGCAGCACCAGCAGCAGACCCAACCTCCTGCCACGTCCCAGCAGCGCACGCTCACGACGTTCTTGAAGGTCAGCATTGTGCTGCTTGTGATCGTCTCGGTTGCTTCGATCGCGTTATTGTTTGTTGGCGACTTTGACGGCCGCTTCGTGCGCGTGTTCAGCACGCTCGGCCTCTTTGCCGCGTTCACGCTGTTCACCGCTCTCGACACGAGAATTGGCAAGAATAGCGAGTGGTATGCGCCGCTTGCGCTCATTGGCAACACGTACATGCTTGGCCTCTCGCTGATCATCATCTGGATCACAAAGAACGATGAGTACCTGCTCTTTGTTGGTATTCTCTGGTACTGCGTTGTGGTCATCGGGGTAACTCGCTTGGTCATCTTTGCGGCTGACTGGCTGCTGAGGCTTACCGCCGGATCGTCGTCCGTCCTCACTCGTTTTGCGTTTACGACAGGGGTGCTGTCGATCCTGTCAGGCATCATGTTTACGGCGCCGCTCGGTATCCAGGCGTTTGATGTTGAGGTCTCGGAACTCTACTGGCGCATCGCCGTTGCCGTGCTCATCCTGACCGGCCTCTTCTTTGCCATCACGATGCTGCTGCAGTGGTACTTCAACGCTGACGTCCGTGCCGAAAAGCGTGCGGCCCAGCAACAGCAGGCCGCGGCATTCAACCAGGCTCGTGCCGGGGCGCGATTCGCGTATCAGCCGATTCAGGGCCAGGGTGCGCCAATGCCGCAACCGTACGCCCCGATTCCACAGCAGCAGGGCTATCCTCAGCAGGGCATGCCTCCGCAAGGCATGCCGCAGCAGGGGATGCCTCCGCAAGGCATGCCGCAGCAGGGGATGCCTCCGCAGGGCTACGGCCAGCCGCAGCCGATGATGCCGCCCCAGGCCTTCCCCGGGCAGCCGGTTCCTCAGCCTGGCCAGCCCCAGCAGCAGCCGGGCAACGCTCAGCCAGGTCATCAGCCGCCCGCGTAAACTAACAGTAGCCATCTGCCTCGACCGCTCGCTGGCCGTTTGACGTCCATCCGTGGTCAGGAGAATCTGTGGATCTTGATACCGACTCAATTCAGTTTGAGGCAACTGCGCCCCGTGGGTTTGCCCACGAGGTCGAATACGTTGACGACGGTGAGACCGTGACGCTCACCTGGTTTGCTCAAACGAGGTTTGCAGACGGCGCTGTTCACGGTCAGCTCGCCGACGATTCGATGAGTGCGGATGCCGCTTTGCGTATCCTGCGTTCGGGCTCGGCGATCATCTGGCGAGGCGACTTCCAGAATGGGCGGCAACTGCTGAGCTCGGTGTCTCGGCGGATTCTCCGCAAGCGTCGCGCGCCCAGCAGGAATCCGGCGGAGGCATTTCGTCGTCACCGCGCAGAGCGTGCCATGCTTGCTGACCTGCTCGGCCGGGTGCTGATCCCGCTCTCAGCGGACTACGCGATTGACCTGCGACGCGCGCCGGATGTTCGCGTTGCCTGTACAGAAGCCTACGGCCCTGCCTCCGGCGAAAGTCTGGTTTCGTTGCGTGAGATTCAGGGCGTCATCGGTGCGCATGAGTGGCGGGAAAAGGGCGTGCCGGTGCCGGCGCTCGGCTCCAGCATCCACCCGCACTATGGAGTGTTCTCGCCCATCAGGGGAGAATACCTGGACCTCGTGGCATCGGCCCCACTTCCAGACGGCGCAACCGTTGGGTTTGATATTGGTACGGGGACGGGTGTGCTTGCGGCAATTCTGGCGGCTCGTGGCGTCGGCTCGGTCGTGGCAACGGATCAGGATACGAGGGCCGTTGAATGCGCCCGCGACAACCTGGAGCGGCTCGGCTATGCCAATACCGTTGAGGTCCTGCAGACGGACCTGTTTCCCGAGGGGCGCGCCGACATTATCGTGTGTAATCCGCCGTGGATCCCCGCGGTACCAGTTTCGAGCCTTGACTACGCGGTCTACGATAACGACAGCGCAATGCTTCGTCGATTTCTGCGGCTTGCGGGTGAGCACCTGACTGAGAACGGTGAAGTCTGGTTAGTGCTCTCGAATCTTGCTGAGCTGCTTCAGTTGCGACGTCCCGACGAGCTCTCTGGCATCATTTCGGCCGCTGGGCTCACCGTTGTGGGTCAGCTGCAAACCGCACCAACGCATGCTCGCGCCACTGACACAGATGACCCACTCCATGCCGCACGGTCAGCAGAAATCACCTCGCTCTGGCGGCTCGCGAGCGCAGCCAGCTAGTTCAGGTTAACCGGTCCCAACCGGGTGCCATGGCTGTTGGTGTACTGTGCCTCAACGACGAACCCAACTGCCGGGTCAATCGTCCACTGTCGCGGATAGACCGAGATAGTGTCGAGCCCGCTTGTTGGGCTGATGGTGTGCGTGAGCCCAGCGACCGCTGAGGTGACCAGCACCGTTGAGTCGGTGATCGACTCGACAATAATCTGCCCTTGGCGCTCATTGAGCATGGTTCCTGTCGCGGACGGGGCAACGAGCTCCACCGAACCCACTGTGGTCTCGAGCGAGTGGACGTGACTGAGTACGTTTTCCTGCGTGACCGATACCGCGTTTGTTCCGATGCGCGCGCCTCTGACCGCGTCAATTGACCAGGTGCCGTCTGCATCCACATAGACTCCATTAACCGCGTCGTTTACATACACACGCACAAGGTGGCCGGGTGAGCCAGTGCCGCTCAGTAGCGGGGTGAACCGTCCATTCCCGGTGTCAACGCTCGCGACCTCTGGGGCAGCGACCGGCTCTTGATTCGAAATTACGAACTCCGTCGACGTGGTTCCAGAGCGACGAGAGGTTTCGGTGGTCTGATACGCCCGTGCCGTGAACTCGCCGTTTGGCATATTGCTGAGTGGCGTTGACCAGGTGCCCTCGTCCGAAACGAGTGCACTCGACACCACAAAGCCAATTCCGAGCCCCGCAGTTACAATCGTCACCGTCGCGCCCGGCAGCGCTTCCCCTCGAATGACGGGATCTGACGAGGGGAATACCGTCGCGTCAACAAAGGAAAACGTTGGGGCCTCCAGCGGGTTTGGAATGCTGTTGGCAAGCGACCAGGAATGATTGTTCTGTGGCGAGGACGCGACCGTTCGATCTGCGTTGTCTACCCTGGCAGGTCCTGCGGGCTGCGAATCGGATGCGTTGACGCCGGCAGCGACGGATGTCTCAACTTCCGAAGAAGCGTCGTTTCGCACCGGGGCGGCATTTGATGACTCGCTTTGCGCTTGGGAAAGGGGAACAACAACTGCTGTGGCAATGGCGATCGCGCCAACGGCCGAGGCCGCAACGAGAGCGGCTTTTCCGCCAACGCTGAGGGAACCAATGGCAACTGATGAGACTTTGGCGGCGGATACTGAGGTGGGAATGGACGATTTGACCAGGGCGAGTCCAGCAGCGCCGCTGATGCCAACGGCGAGCGGTACGAGCGCCGATCGAAGCCGAACGGCAACGGTGGATGCTTCGTAGTACACCATCTGACAGGACGAACACGACGTGAGATGACGCTCGATGCGTTCGTGGTCGCGTACTCGTGCTTTGTCCCGTGCGTGTGCGCCGAGTCGCTGGATCGTCCAGGCGCACTCCGGTTCAGTCGGATGCTGGGTGAGGTGCGCCTGAATCCATGCTTGTCGAAGTGACTCGCGTGCACGATGGGAAGCAACAGTGACCGAGTTGACGGACATCCCGTTCTGTTTTGCGATTTCGGACGGTTGTAGCCCTTCAACGACGGTGAACCACAGGAGCTCTTGGTCCTTGGGTTTGAGCGCCTTGAATGCGGATGCGAGCAGCATCCGTTCGCCGACCGCAGAGCCGTCGTTTGCCGGCTGGTATTCATCGGCAATGAGCTCAAGATCGACGTCGTTGTTTTCAACGCTGTTTTTGCCCCAGCGCCTGGCCACATTGCGGATAGCCACGTAGAGGTACGACTTAAAATCCGTTTGTGGGCCGTTCCCTCGTTGGAGGCTTGCGAACACATTGGTGAACGCCTCCGAAACGACATCGTCTGGGTCGAACCCTCGCGAGAACGCTCGTGCAACGTGGATTCCTCCCGGCGCGTAGCGTCGCCAGAGCTCGCCGTAGGCATCCTTATCGCCAGCGCGACTCTGCGCGATGAGCGTTTCATCTGTTTGTGCAGCGTACTTGACCATTGAATTCATTTACCGTCGGCTATTGTGAGCGCCGACAGGCATCCCTTCACTGAGTAGAGAGGCGAGAGAATGATCGTTCTTACACGATCGAAAAGAAAAATGCGGAACCCCAATTCCGCGTTACCCCTGGAATCTAGTCAACCAGGTTGTTGATGAATGTTCCTGAGAAACCACTTGAAGTATCGTGTTAAAGCTAAGCATCTATATGTTGATAATTCACAGGTATCTTATGGATTGCGTCCGATAGTATTTAATTAATTGCCGTAAATAGGGGTATTTGGGCAAGAGCCGTCTCTGCGCGGTGGGGGAAATCACGCCGTTTCGGCCGGTCTTTGCTGACGTGTTTTGTGACCGAAAAACTCCCGCCACCATCGTGTAAGAGTCCGGCAAACTATCGCTCTCTAAGAGTGGTAGGGCTATGTGCGCGCGCTCAACGAAATGCGCGCGCTGATCATGGGGGCATGCATAGCCGCTACCCGGAGTGCACTCACCTGTGCACGGTTTCCACAGTTAGGAATGACATGCAGAGAGATAGAGGGGAAGCTTCATTGCACGATAAGCTCATATCCCCGACGATCAGGGAACGGCGCCCGAGGCGCTTCGCCCCCTCAAGCGACGAATCACCGTCGTCAAACGTACTTAAAAAGGTTGTTGCCACGGCAGTAGCCACGCTGTTGCTCACGAGCTCATTTGTTGGGAACGCAACCTCGGCACAGGCCGCTGATGAGCCATATACCTCTACCTGGGCTGGAATGATTCGGGTCAACAATCCCGACACGGTGCAGGAGGTTGCGCTCAACCGTAATGGTAAGAAGCAGCTGATGGCGGTTGGCCTTGGCCGCGCTTTCTACAACCCCAACTACACGGAGGAATGGAGCGGCGCGAAGAACACGCTGGATTTTGTTGTTCCTCAAACCGGTGGTCCGTTCTCACCTAGTGAGCAAAACGAATCAGCGATGAGTAGCGGTGGTAGGGGTACCCCCGCGAACCCCGCCTGGCTGACCACGACCTCGGCAAAGACTATTCGTAATGCCGGTCAGTTGGGTAACGGCAACACTGCAGCTACTGCGGGTGACATTAAAATCACCCAGAAGGTCTCCTACGTTGCCGGTGCGGCCTACGTGCGCAACGACATTACCGCCACAAACACCACCAATGCGCCTATCCCCGCCTATATCGGGTCGTTCCTTGACTGCTACTTGGGCGGCTCTGACTCGGGAGCCTCAAAGGTTGGGGCAGGCCAAGGTCACTGCCTCGTAACGGAAGGCGCAAACGCAGGAGCCACGATCAGCATGATCGCGCTGACTCCTGGCTCTACGGTTGCGGCCGGTAGGACCAACGACGTGTTTAGCGCCGCGAAAAACTACGGAGCGCTGACGAACTCGTGCCTTGGTGGGGCCTGTTCAACCGACCAGGACAACTCGCTTGCGATGAAATGGCAGAGGACGATCCCCGCCAACGGCTCCGAAACGGTCACGTACTTCACCTCGTACCGTTCTGACCTGAAATTTACTGACCTCACCTCCGAGGTCACCGTTGATAAGACGGAAGTAAATGTCGGCGACACACTCACCTATGAGTTGAGTCTCTCCAACAGCGGCCCAGCGGCTGCACCAAGTAGCCAAGCAGGATTCCTGCTGCCGGAGGGCCTGACCTACGTTGAGGACTCCGCATCCGGCGCCTATGACCCAGCCACGGGAACGTGGCGGGCGGGGGCACTTGCCGTTGGCGACACCGCAACGATTACGGTCACCGCGAAAGCGACCGCGAAGGGGACCTACAACAACGCCATTACGGGTACGTCTTCGCCGAACATCGACCTGACGCCGTGTGACGTGGACTCGCCAGATCTCTGTGGACCAGGCGTGACGGTTAAGGTGAGCCCGGTTATCGATCTCACCAAGTCTCTGGTGACGGCTACGCCAACCGAGCTTGTGGCAGACGGCGCAGAAGCTTCGAACATCCTGGTGACGGTTAACGACACCGTGGGTGGGCCAATTGCCGAATACAGCCATAACGTTGGGATTACGTCCAGCCTTGGAGATGTCGGTCCGATTGTGGATAACAATGACGGCACCTTCTCCACAACGTTGAAGTCTTTTGCTTCCGGAAACGCCACGGTAAAGGCAACGGTGAACGGGGATGAAATTCCTACGACCGCATCGGTCAAGTTCAACCCAGCGCCAGTTGATGCGGCACAGTCCAGCATGTCTCTTTCGACGGGGTCACGCCTCGCAGATGGGGATGACAACCACGACATTACTGTCACGTTGAAAGACCCGAACGGTAACGCAGTTTCTGGTCAGGGCCTGGCAATTGCCGCTTCTGCCGACCCAGACGAGGGTACCGACATCGGCACGTTCGTCGAGACGACGACGGCCGGTACCTACACGGCAAAGTTCACGTCAACGAAGGCCGGAACAAAGACGGTCCACGTAGCGCTCGGTGGAGACGCCGTTACCGGTTCGCCGCAGTCCGCAACGTTCATTGCCGGACCAGTTGAAAAGGACACTTCCAGCCTGGTCGTGCCAACGGACGCAAAAATTGCGGGCGTAGGCAGCCACGAGGTTGTCGCGACGGTTAAGGATGCCAAGGGTAACCCTAAGGCTGACGTGCCCGTTGTATTCACCTCTGAGGCAACAGTTGCCAACGAAGACCCAGTGTTGACGGATGAAGACGGCATCGCAAAGATGACGATCTCGTCCGAAGACATTGGTGACTTTAAGGTCGCCGCAACCGTGAACAGCATGACGCTGCCAGGGTCGGACGCCACGGTGAAGTTCATCGCTGGACCGCCGTCAGTCACCAAAGACGGCAAGTCCGAGTTTGAAGTAACTTCGGGCCCCGTTGAGGCAGATGGAGAAAAGAAGCACAGCGCAACGGCCACGATCAAGGATGCCTTCGGCAACCCGGTCAAGGACGTTACGGTGAGCTTTGCGGCTGCTGACGGGGCAACCCTTTCGGCACCAACCGCTGTTACCAACAAGGACGGTATCGCGAAGGTCGACATCACGTCGACTGTTGCTGACACCTACTCGATCTCGGCAACCGTCGGTTCGGACGCTGTGAAGAATAGCCCGCTCGACGTCACCTTTGTGACCGGTGCGCCGGCTGCTGCAAAGTCGTCGTGGAAGATTACTCCCGACACCGAGCTGACAGCTGACGGTTCAGCGGCCTTCATCGCTGAGATCACGCTTCGCGACAAGAACAACAACGTTGTGAAGGACACCGAAATCGGTCTCACGTCACACGACAATGTTGACCTTTCTGCTGGTCCGTATGTAACCAACAGCAAGGGAATCGCGACGGTTAAGCTGACCTCGACACAGGCCGGTACCTATGACGTGCGCGCTGCACTTGGAGCAGAGCAGATTGGTGAGGTTCTCTCGATCACGTTTGTTGCTGGCGAGCCTACGACCGGTAAGGACGGAAAGTCGTCGCTGACGGTCACGAGTGACACGCGTGTCGCAGATGGGTCAGACAAGCACGTCGCAACGGCCACGATCCTGGATGCCAACGGCAACCCGGTCAAGGACGTTACGGTTGCGTTTGCTGCTCCTTCTGACGCAAAGCTCTCGGCCGCAACAGCCAAAACCAATACGGACGGAATCGCATCGGTTGACGTAACCTCAAAGGTTGCCAACACCTACGCGATCGCGGCCACGATTGACGGCAAGGATGTTAAGAACTCACCGGCAAACGTGACGTTCGTATCAGACGAGCCGGAGCTTGGCGACACCGGAAAGTCTGAGTTCAGCGTTTCCGGCGGAACCAAGAAGGCCGACGGCGTTGAGACGCACAAGGCAGAGGCTGTTATCAGCGATAAGAACGGCAACCCAGTTTCTGGTGTGCTCGTTGACTTCGCTGTAGACACAGACGCAACGCTGAGTAGCGCGCAGGCAGAGACGAACAAGGACGGAATCGCTTCCGTTACGGTCAAGTCTCTCAAATCGGGCGAGTACTCGGTATCGGCTCAGGTTGGTGGCAAGACCGTAAAGAACAGCCCACAAACGGTGAAGTTCGTTGCGGGTGACGTATCTGTTGGTGACAGCGGAACGTCCGACTTCGAGGTAACTACCGATGCGAAGCTTGCCGACGGTGAGGACGCTCACACGGCAACGGCGACCATTCGGGATGCCAACGGAAACCTTGTTGAGGGCGTAACGGTAACGTTCGCGACCGAAGCTGGTTCTTCGATCTCGAGTACGACCGCCGTCACAACTGCGGGTGGTACTGCTTCTGTACTCGTTACGAGTGAAAAAGCTGGCTCATACGCCGTTTCTGCTGAGGTTGCAGGAACGAAGGTAAAGAACAGCCCGGCAAGCGTTACCTTCATCGCTGGTCAACCATCGGTTGATGAAAACGGTAAGTCAACCTTCTCTGTCACTGACGGGAACAAGACTGCTGATGGCAGCGACTTCCACACCGCAACTGCAATCGTTCGGGACAAAAAGGGTAACCCAGTCCCCGATGTTGTTGTTGAGTTCGGCGCCGGAAATGCTGAACTAGACGCTACCGCGGTCACCACCGATAAAGATGGAGTCGCAGAGGCAAAGGTAACCACAACGGTTGCCGGAACCTACGCGGTGAGCGCCAAGTTTGGCGCAACTGCTCTCAAGGGCTCGCCCGCAAGCGTCAAGTTTGTAGCCGATGTGCCTTCTATTGAAGAAGACGGAACGTCAACGTTTGAGGTCACCCAGGGTGGCAAGACGGCCGACGGAATTGATAAGCACACCGCAACGGCCATCATCCGCGATGCAAACGACAACCCCGTCATCAACGCAACTGTTGATTTCGAGGTTGAGGCAGGGGCAACCCTGTCGGCGACCTCCGGCGCGACTGACAAGGACGGAAAGGTTACGGTAAACATCGTTTCCCAGACGGCCAAGTCGTACCTGGTTTCTGGTTCCATTTCGGGTACCGCGATTAAGGGAAGCCCCGCGAGTGTACTGTTCATCGCTGGTCTGCCAGATCTCGGCAAGGACGGAAAGTCATCCTTCGGCGTAACCGATGGAACGCGAACAGCCAACGGTGCTGATTTCCACGAGGCAACCACGACTGTTCGTGACGCCAAGGGAAACCCCATCGAAGGTATTTCGGTTAACTTTGCGGTCGAGGCCGGAGCGACGGCAACACCAGCTGCAGCTCTGACCGATGTCAACGGTATCGCAACGAGTCGAATCACCTCTGCCACGGCGAGAGACTACTCTGTTTCTGCAGCGGTTGGTGGCGTTTCGCCTCAGGGATCACCTGCTTCGGTGAAGTTCGTAGCGGGATTGCCCGATATTGACAACACCGGAAAGTCCAGCTTTGCTGTGACCTCTGGTGCCGTCGAAGCGAACGGAACTGCAAAGCACACGGCTACGGCGACCCTGGTTGACGCTAACGGAAACCCAGTTGAGGGTGTAACCGTCAACTTCGGTGCCGATTCCGGCGCATCGCTGGGCGCAGCATCTGCTGTGACCAACAGCAAGGGAATCGCGACGTCAGACATCACATCAACGAAGGCTGGCTTCTATGCCATCTCCGCTGATGTCGCTGGAGTCACGGTACGCAACAGCCCGCTTGAGGTTGAGTTCAAGTCAGGTGCCCCCACCGCGGTGGAGTCATCTTGGACCGTTACCCCAGAGGGCCCCGTAACCGCTGATGGCGAGCAGGCATACACCGCAACCGTTACGGTACGCGACTCGAACAAGAACCCGGTAGCCGAACAGGCTGTTGGCTTTGACGTTCCTGCCGCAGTTTCTATTTCGGCTGGACCGTATGTTTCAGATGCCAAGGGTGTCATTACGGCAACGTTCACCTCGACTGAAGCCGGCACCTATGCCGTTTCAGCCAAGATGGGCGCCGAAACGATTGGCAAGGCAAAGGACATCGTCTTTACCGCCGGAGAGTCAAACGTTGGCGAAACCGGAACCTCTACGTTTGCTGTTTCTCCTGGAACACGAATCGCAGATGGTGCTGACAAGCACACCGCAACCGCGATCGTCACCGACAAGTTCAATAACCCCGTCAAGGGCGTTAAGGTAACGTTCGGTGCTGAAAACGGTGCGACGCTCTCCAAGACCGAGGCAACGACTGACGAAAACGGCCGTGCAGCTGTCGACGTTACGAGTGAAAAGGTAGGCAACTACGCGATTACTGCCCTGGTTGACGGCATCGTGGTGAAGGGCTCGCCGGCAACGGCTGCGTTCATCGCCGATGTGCCGTCAGTTGAAAAGGATGGCACGTCAGAGTTCTCGGTAACCACAGAGGACAAGACCGCTGACGGCGCCGACACCCACACTGCAACAGCAACTATTCGCGACGCGAAGGGCAACCCTGTCCCGAACGCCGTGGTCGTCTTTGCTGCAGCGGCCGGAGCCGACATTGCCGAGGCAACAGTGCAGACCGGAGAAAACGGTATCGCCACTGCTTCGATCACCTCGACCGAAGCAGGAACGTACGCCGTATCTGCAACGCTCTCGGGCAAAACCATCAAGGGAAGCCCAGCAAACGTGACGTTTGTTGCCGGCGCTCCCTCAGTGAGTGACCTTGGTCTCTCCACGTTTGAGGTAACGGATGGCGAGCGCACCGCAAACGGAACGGATGCCCACGTGGCAACCGCAACCGTTCAGGATGCGTTCGGCAACCCTGTCGAGGGCGTTGAGGTGAGCTTTGGAACCGATGCAGATGCAAAGGTATCCGCTGCAAAGGTCTCGACCGACGAAGACGGAATCGCTGAAATCACCGTTACCAGCAAGAAGGCGGGAACCTACGCGGTAACCGCAGACGCTGCAGGGTCTAACCTCAAGGGAAGCCCCGCATCCGTCACCTTTGCCGCAGGTACGCCTGATCTTGGTAAGGAAGGCGAATCCGCTCTCTCCATCACCACCGGTGACCGTGTCGCAAACGGAACCGACCCCCACACCGCCACGGCAACCGTCCGTGACGAAAACGGAAACCCAGTTTCCGGTGTGGTTGTCGACTTCGCAGCTGCCACGGGCGCAACGGCAACCCCCGCAAGGGGGACGACCGGAGCCAACGGAACCGTAACAGCAGACATTACGTCGGCTGTGGCGGACACCTACAACGTGACCGCAACTGTTGCGGGTACGCCGTTGAAGAACTCGCCGGTAACGGCAACGTTCATCGCGGGTGATCCTTCCGTAGGTACTGCTGGAACGTCTGTCTTCTCGGTCACGAGCGGACAGGTTGAGGCCGACGGTGTTGCACAGCACACGGCGACAGCCACCATCCTTGATGCAGACAAAAACCCTGTAGAGGGTGTAACGGTTGCGTTCGAGTCGGAAGACGGATCGAACGTATCCGCAGCGACGGGTACGACCAACGCGCAAGGTATCGCTTCTGTAAGCGTTACTTCGGCAACGGCTGGTTTCTACCTGGTGTCCGCTCAGGTGGATGGAATCGAGCTGAAGAACAGCCCACAGGCTGTTGAATTCATCTCGGGAGCTCCATTCGCTCCAGAATCAACGTGGGAGATCACGCCATCCGGCACGGTCACCGCTGATGGTTCTGACCAGTTTGTGGCTACCGTAACCGTACGGGACAAGAACGAGAACGCAGTGCCTAACACTGCGATCGGATTCACCGTTCCAAGCGACGTCATCATCTCGGAAGGGCCGTATGTCACGGATAAGGACGGCGTTGTAACCGCAACGTTCCGTTCGAAGAAGGCAGGCACCTACCAGGTGAGCAGCCAAATTGGTGCAGCGACGATCGGCGACGCAAAGTCGATCACGTTTGTTGCTGGAACTGCGAACAGCAGTTCCGCAGCGATCACGGCTACACCGGATTTTGCTGAGGCAAACGGAACGCACAAGGCGACCGTGACGGTAACGCTCTTTGACGAGTTCGGTAACCCCGTTCTTGATGGAGGCGACGCTGTCACGATCAACAGCACCCGTGGCACTGTTTCGAAGGTTGATGACAACGGAGATGGTACCTACACGGCTACCGTCACCTCTGTCACCGCCGGCGACGCTGTGTTTACCTTTGCGGTTGCAGGCAAGGAATCGAAGAACACGGCCACGGTCGAGTTCATCAAGACGCCTACTGCCCCAGTGGTGAAGCCCACCAACGGCACGACCGTAACCGGTCAGGCCGAAGCCAACACCAGCATTACCGTCACCAACGCAAAGGGTGAAACGGTTGGTACTGGCACGTCAGGTGCGACTGGTGAGTTCACGATCACGATCACCGCTCCCACCAAGGATGGGGATGACCTGTTCGTAGTTGCTACGGATACCCACGGCTTCAGGTCGGCAGTTGTCTCGGTAAAGGTTGATCAGGTAAACCCTGAATCGCCTGACGTTGATGACTCCAACGGCTCCGTTGTGAAGGGGCGCCCGATTGCGCCTCTCGACAGCGTGACCGTTGTGGACTCAATTGGTAACCCGATCCCTGGAAACACGACGATTACGGACAAGGGAGAATTCACGTTCGTCCCTGACGTCGCGTTCACGGAAACGGACAACGTATTTGTTGTTGTTACCGATCCTGCAGGAAACAAGTCGAAGCCGGTCAAGATCGTTGTTGACACGACGAACCCTGGTCAGCCTGTTATCAAGGACTCCAACGGTGAGACAATCACCGGTGGTCCGATTGATGCGGGTGACAAGGTTACGGTCATCAATGAGAAGGACAAGTCAGAGGTGCCGGGAACGGTAACTGTTGATCCTGAGGGTAACTTCGTCTTTGTTCCTACGACTCCTCTGACTGAGGATGACAAGGTTCAGGTTGTTGTTACTGATCCTGCTGGTAACACGTCGGAGCCGGTTGACGTCACGATTGACACGACTCCGCCTGCTCAGCCTCATGTTGAGGAATCCAACGGTGAGACAATCACCGGTGGTCCGATTGATGCGGGTGACAAGGTTACTGTGATCAATGAGAAGGACAAGTCAGAGGTGCCGGGAACGGTAACTGTTGATCCTGAGGGTAACTTCACCTTCGTTCCTGAGACCCCTCTGACTGAGGGTGACAAGGTTCAGGTTGTTGTTACTGATCCTGCTGGTAACACGTCGGAGCCGGTTGATGTTGAAATTGACACCATCGCTCCGGTTGCCCCTGTGGTGAACCCGTCGAACGGAACGCTTGTGTACGGAACTGCTGAGCCTGGCTCAACGGTGAAGGTATACAACAAGACCGGAGACGTTATCGCTGAGGTAAAGGCTGACTCTGTTGACGGTTCGTTCAGTATTTCGTTTGATCCGCAGCTTGCGGGTGGAACGGAGCTGACGGTAACGGCTACGGATGCTGTTGGCAACGAGTCGCCTGCGACTCCTGTCAAGGTTGATGGTTCAGTAGTGATGGCTCCGTATGTGGCGCCGTCGAAGGGTGATGTGATTACTGGAACGGGAACCCCTGGGTTCACGATTACGGTTTCGCTGCCTGGTGTTCCTGACGCGAAGGTCACAGTTGAGCTGGACGGTTCGTGGAGTGTTACTCCTGCTGCTGATTCGTTGAAGCACGGTGACAAGGTCAGTGTGGTTCAGACGAACCCTGCTGGTACGAACTCGCCTGCAACGGTGATCTACATTGATCAGGTTCCGCCTGTTGTTCCGGACATCAAGGACTCCAACGGTAAGGAAATTATCGGTGGTCCTATTGATACGGATGACAAGGTTACGGTTATCGATGAGAAGGGTGAAGAGGTGCCGGGAACGGTAGTTGTTGATCCTGACGGTAACTTCACCTTTGTTCCTGAGACTCCTCTGACTGAGGAGGACAAGGTTCAGGTTATTATCACTGATCCTTCGGGTAACGGGACGGATCCGATCGACGTAATCGTTGACACCACGCCACCGGTTGACCCTGTGGTCCATGATTCCAACGGAAAGGTCGTTACTGGCTCGAACGTTGAGAAGGATGGCAAGGTGACGATGGTTGACGGCAAGGGTGACCCTGTCGAAGGAACTGTTGTGGTTGATGCAGACGGTAACTTCACGTTTACCCCGAAGACTCCTCTCACCGAGGATGACGAGGTATACATCGTTGTGACTGATGAAGCCGGTAACTCGAGCCAACAGGTACTGGTACCTGTTGACACGACGGACCCTGGTCAGCCTGTTATCAAGGACTCCAACGGTGAGACAATCACCGGTGGTCCGATTGATGCGGGTGACAAGGTTACGGTCATCAATGAGAAGGACAAGTCAGAGGTGCCGGGAACGGTAACTGTTGATCCTGAGGGTAACTTCGTCTTTGTTCCTACGACTCCTCTGACTGAGGATGACAAGGTTCAGGTTGTTGTTACTGATCCTGCTGGTAACACGTCGGAGCCGGTTGACGTCACGATTGACACGACTCCGCCTGCTCAGCCTCATGTTGAGGAATCCAACGGTGAGACAATCACCGGTGGTCCGATTGATGCGGGTGACAAGGTTACTGTGATCAATGAGAAGGACAAGTCAGAGGTACCGGGAACGGTAACTGTTGATCCTGAGGGTAACTTCACCTTCGTTCCTGAGACCCCTCTGGCTGAGGGTGACAAGGTTCAGGTTGTTGTTACTGATCCTGCTGGTAACACGTCGGAGCCGGTTGACGTCACGATTGACACCACCGATCCTGCTGATCCTGTCGTCAACGATTCCAACGGAAAGGTCGTTACTGGCTCGAACGTTGAGAAGGATGGCAAGGTCACGATGGTTGACGGCAAGGGTGACCCTGTCGAAGGAACTGTTGTGGTTGATGCAGACGGTAACTTCACGTTTACCCCGAAGACTCCTCTCACCGAGGATGACGAGGTATACATCGTTGTGACTGATAAGGCCGGTAACTCGAGCCAACAGGTACTGGTACCTGTTGACACGACGAACCCTGGTCAGCCTGTTATCAAGGACTCCAACGGTGAGACAATCACCGGTGGTCCGATTGATGCGGGTGACAAGGTTACGGTCATCAATGAGAAGGACAAGTCAGAGGTGCCGGGAACGGTAACTGTTGATCCTGAGGGTAACTTCGTCTTTGTTCCTACGACTCCTCTGACTGAGGATGACAAGGTTCAGGTTGTTGTTACTGATCCTGCTGGTAACACGTCGGAGCCGGTTGACGTCACGATTGACACGACTCCGCCTGCTCAGCCTCATGTTGAGGAATCCAACGGTGAGACAATCACCGGTGGTCCGATTGATGCGGGTGACAAGGTTACTGTGATCAATGAGAAGGACAAGTCAGAGGTGCCGGGAACGGTAACTGTTGATCCTGAGGGTAACTTCACCTTCGTTCCTGAGACCCCTCTGACTGAGGGTGACAAGGTTCAGGTTGTTGTTACTGATCCTGCTGGTAACACGTCGGAGCCGGTTGATGTTGAAATTGACACCATCGCTCCGGTTGCCCCTGTGGTGAACCCGTCGAACGGAACGCTTGTGTACGGAACTGCTGAGCCTGGCTCAACGGTGAAGGTATACAACAAGACCGGAGACGTTATCGCTGAGGTAAAGGCTGACTCTGTTGACGGTTCGTTCAGTATTTCGTTTGATCCGCAGCTTGCGGGTGGAACGGAGCTGACGGTAACGGCTACGGATGCTGTTGGCAACGAGTCGCCTGCGACTCCTGTCAAGGTTGATGGTTCAGTAGTGATGGCTCCGTATGTGGCGCCGTCGAAGGGTGATGTGATTACTGGAACGGGAACCCCTGGGTTCACGATTACGGTTTCGCTGCCTGGTGTTCCTGACGCGAAGGTCACAGTTGAGCTGGACGGTTCGTGGAGTGTTACTCCTGCTGCTGATTCGTTGAAGCACGGTGACAAGGTCAGTGTGGTTCAGACGAACCCTGCTGGTACGAACTCGCCTGCAACGGTGATCTACATTGATCAGGTTCCGCCTGTTGTTCCGGACATCAAGGACTCCAACGGTAAGGAAATTATCGGTGGTCCTATTGATACGGATGACAAGGTTACGGTTATCGATGAGAAGGGTGAAGAGGTGCCGGGAACGGTAGTTGTTGATCCTGACGGTAACTTCACCTTTGTTCCTGAGACTCCTCTGACTGAGGAGGACAAGGTTCAGGTTATTATCACTGATCCTTCGGGTAACGGGACGGATCCGATCGACGTAATCGTTGACACCACGCCACCGGTTGACCCTGTGGTCCATGATTCCAACGGAAAGGTCGTTACTGGCTCGAACGTTGAGAAGGATGGCAAGGTGACGATGGTTGACGGCAAGGGTGACCCTGTCGAAGGAACTGTTGTGGTTGATGCAGACGGTAACTTCACGTTTACGCCAAAGACACCACTGACGGAAGACGTCAAGGTGTATGTGGTTGTATCTGATGAGGCTGGCAACACGAGTGAACCGGTACTGGTACCTGTTGACACGACTGCCCCAACTGCGCCGATCGTTGATCCCTCAAACGGGCTCAAGGTCACGGGCGGAACGATCGCTTCTGAAGACTTCCTAACGGTTGTTGATGGAGCGGGAGCCGAAGTTCCTGGAACGATTACCATCGACGAGAACGGCCGCTTCACCTTTACCCCGAAGACTCCACTTAAGGAGACTGACAAGGTATTTGTTGTTGTGACCGACTCCGTTGGTAACTCCGTACAGGTAGCCGTGAAGGTCGACACCAGTAAGCCGAAGCCGCCAGTGGTTGACCCCACCGACGGAAACGAGATTACTGGTTGTGCAGAGGCCGGAACCACCATCACGATTCGTGATCAGGATGGAAACGTTATTGGAACTGGAACGACGGACGATGACTGCCGTTTCACGATCTCCCTTGACACTCCGCAGAAGCCGGGTGACAAGATCACTGTTGACGTGACGGACCCCTCGGGGAACATCTCTGATCAGTTGGTCATCCGTGTTGGCCTGACCAGGGTTGTGCTGAAGGAAGCCGAGCTTGCTCCTGGTAGCGACCAGGTAGCGTACGGCTACGGATTCCAGCCTGGCGAAATGGTTACCGCAACCCTGCACTCCGAACCGATCGCTCTTGGCGGTCAGGTCGCGGATGCAAACGGTGAGGTTACCTTTAGCTTCACCCTGCCGAAGCCGTTCGAGAGCGGAGTTCACACTGTGACTCTGACCTCTGACTTCAGCGGAGACACATCAGCAACGTTTGAGGTTCTTGCACCTGCAGAAGTTCAGCCACCGCTGGTTGTTACGGGTGGGGACATGTTGTTCCCAGCCGCTGGTGGAATGCTCCTGCTGCTTGCAGGCGCTTGGTTCATCGTGATGGCGACTCGTCGTCGTAACGAGAAGGCCGAGGGCGAGCTCACGAGCTAACCCAACGCATCACACATCCTGAAGGGGGTGGGTCCCCGCTTTCGAGCGGTGGGCCCATCCCCTGAGGGGGTGAAAGCACCTTTTCACGCATTCTCAACAAAGAAGGACCACATGAAGTCACGCCAGATCGCCGCCTCTCTTGCTCTCATCGGGGCGCTCATTTCTGCGCCGCTTCTGGCCGGTTGTACGGATGGTGGTGGGGCACAGGAATCGAGGCCCGCCGTATCACTTCCCGCTGAGTTCCCCTCAGACTTCACCGTGACCGACGGCAAAATCATCGAAGCGGACACGATGGGTGACGACGGCTGGGCTGTCACCGTTGTGGTGAACGACGAGGCCGCCCAAAAGCGGGCCGTGAGCGACCTCGAACAAGAGGGCTACGTCATCCACGGCAGCAACACTGACGATAAGAAGATTCAGTCGTTTTCGCTGAACAACGGTGAGCGTACGGTTACCGTGGTGCTCACGCAAGCAGACGGCGAGTTCCTCGTCGACTACTCGTTTGCCTCAATGACTCGCTAAAAGGCCTCGCGGGTTGCCCTGCGCGCGGCGACCCACTCGTTCGCCTCGGCTTCGTGAGCGATGCCGCGGCGGACTTCCCACGAGACGCAGAGCTCGCGAGGATTATCCGCGTGTGGCGTTGACTGGTGGGTATGGCCGTGGATGAGCAGCTCGCCAACATCCGGAAGTCGAAACTCGGTGTAGCGCGCCGGTCCGCGACCTGGCCCATCGCCCGTGGCCGCATAGGGGTAGTGCGAAAGAAGCACCTGCTGGCCGTTGACGCGGATGACCGCGAAGTCTCGCACGCTTGCAAACACAGCGTCAAAGGCGGCCCTCCGCTTCCACCCATTGCGGTTGATGCTCGCGATGCTGTCGTGGTTGCCGGCGATGAAGTGCGTGAGCGGTTGGATGCCGCTCAGAAGCTCAAGGGCTCTGTCTTCCTCGTGTGGTCGACCGCTCGAGAGGTCTCCAAGAATGTAGAGCTCGTCGGACGCGGTGAGGGCTTGCAACTGCCCAAGCACGGTCTCGTCGTGCTGCTCAACCGTCGAAAAACCTCGTCGAGTAGCAACCGAGGCGTGCCCGAGATGCACGTCGGCAATAAAGTATCTCGCCATCAACTTCTCCTTTCCGGCATCCTACGGGGTGGATACGACATGCAGATACAACGATGCCCTCCCGGTTCTTCTGCCGGGAGGGCATCGTTCGCTCAAATAGCGTTGTTACTTGGTCGCAACAAAGATTTCTTTTGCGAGCAGTCCGGGGGTGACGCGAAGCACTCCGTCGGCTGCTTCTGGAATCAGGAGCACGGTGTTGCCCGTGACCGAGCCGCCGTTGTAGAGCTCATCCAGGCCAAGCGTTGGCTCTGGAGCAACAGCGAACCCATCCGCTGATGTGATGACCGTGCCGTCGGAGGTCACATAGGCAATGGTTACGAGGGCGGGGATGCTGGAATCTTCGCCGGTGTAGGTGTACGTAGCGTTCACGACGGCGTACACCATGCCCTCTGCTGGGGCCTCGTTGAGCGGGTTGGCGTCAAGCACAGCCTGGGTGCTCGCCGCGTCAAAGCTGTTGATCGTCACGGTCCAGTCTTTACCGTTGATCGCGGTTCCGAGTGCAACGGGGTTGTCGCGCGTTCCTGCGTCGGCGTCGCCCTCAACTGTTACCTGCGACTGCTTGTCGATTTCATCAACGATCGCACCAGTGACGGCACCGGCGATAATCGTGACAACAATCGATGAGATAAGTCCGATGGTGCCAAGGACAAGACCGGTGACTCCCATGGCCTTTGACTGCTTCTTGACGAGGGCGATAATGCCAAGCACGACGGCAACGATACCGACGATGATGCCGCCGACGGGAAGCAATCCCATGAGGAAGGCAACGATGCCGACAACGAGTGCGGCAATTGCGAGGCCGCTGCTGGCCTTGGCCATCGGCTGCTGGTAGGAAGGTGCTGGCTGCTGGTAGGCAGGGGGATTCTGCTGATCTTGGGGGGTAGTCATGCCCCAATTCTGGCAGGTTGGCCAAGAGGGATGAGCCATTTTGATTATTTTATGTATCTTTGTTATCAAACGGTGACGGGTATCCGCCCATAACTCACAAAACCGGCACGACGGCCTCTGCTTAGAGAGGTTGATTTCGTCTCGGTTATCAGGATGAGGTAACTATGCGCTGTGTTTGGCGCAGCTCGGTCACCACTGCCCGGAGGCTTTCCCCCGGATCGAGTCTTCGCCAGCTCTAGCGTCGATCTTCAGATCGAATGAGCCTCCGGGGTCCGGATTATTGACCTCGAATACGATTGATTGCTCTGCGTAGTGGTCCCCAACCGGATCACAGGTGGTGAGTTTATTTGCCGTCTCGCATTGCAACCCGTTCGGTGTTGAGCGTAGCTCCGTGCCGGGTGAGAGCTGCAGCGTCATCTGGTGGACGGTGAGGTTCACTTGATCCTGTGCAGCAAAATTAGCTCTGATACTGAGTAGTGCGCCGTTGTCTGCTGTTTCCAGCGCGACGTCGAAGCTAACCTCGTATGGATTCTTTCCGTCGATAACGCTTGACGTCGTTATAGCCTGGTGCGGCTTGCTGCCAAGAAAAGTATGCGCGCCGAGTGCTAGCGCAAAGACGGAGAGACTGACAACGCCTATTACAAGCACAGCTTGAGATGAGAGCACACTCAAAAGCCGACCAGTTGTTCGCGCTGTTGACGTCACCGAAATCTTGTTTTCTGCTGCAGCGGCTGTTTCTGCTTGACCAGGATCGGACGGTAGCCTGTTTCCACTACTGTCGGGCGAGATGTATATTGCGTGCGAAGGGTCCAACGGAGCCTGGCCTGACGTGGATTCCCCGGCCGCTGCTGCGGGGGTACTGCCATTGGCGAGTTGCGTGACCGTCAACAGAGGCAGCAGCCCGAATGCGCTCATGATCGTGGCGAAGCGTCGCCAGTTCCGTTGGCAATCTTCGCACTTATGCACATGGTCCACTCCTGGCTCAGCGGAACCATGAGAGCCATGGTCATCGGACACACGAGCGGGAAGCTTTTCCGCGTTCTCCTTGCACGTGGTGCCGCCCTCGCGAAGGTGCTCAATGAGCACCTGACGGAACAGCGCTTTCTTCGCTCGGGCGAGCAAATTCGAGACTGCGGGAGCTGGTCGGTCAAGCAGTACTGTCAGGTCGCCCGGTTTCATCCCCTCGATTGTGACGGATTGTAGAACCGTTTGATGGTCCGGCGCCAAGCTCGTCAGCGCTCTACGCATCAATGCAGTTTCGCGAGAGGTATCGATTGGCTCAAAATCATCGACGATGAGGGTTTCTTCAAAAGCGAATTCATCAATTGAACGCTCACGTGAGCGCGGTGAACGAAATTTGTTTGCGTAATTGTTTCGCATGGTCGCGGTCACGTAAGATCGCGGATTGGACGCGGCACCTTGCTTCTTCTTCCACTGATCCAGCAGGTTCAACACAGCTTCTTGAACCAGGTCAGTGGGTTCCACTCTTGGCCCACCCGTGCTGTATGTGCGGACGTCTGTCGCGATGATCTGCCGGGCCGCGCTCATCCAGTAGGGCAGGTATGACGAAATAATGGCAGCCGCAGCAGCATCGTCCCCCTGTTGCGCCAACTTGATCTGGTCAGCGTCGTTCATAAGAACCCCAATAACAGCTGCTTTCGTGTTCCTACTATTATTCCGCATAATCCTCAGGTGGGGCGATCATCTGGCAATAGGGGGGTATTGCTGGGTGATCGCCCCATACTCAAACATTGTCTGGCAATGCGAGTTGGCGGGTCGCGCCATTGGGACGGCGCTTGGGGGAGGAATGTTGAATGACCCGCCACTAGAACAAGACACACGTCTGCCAAAAATATGTCGCTCGTTCTGAGCCGCAGGAACAATACTCGATTTTGTGTGACCCCGAGCGTTATCCTGGTGCCCCTGTCTGGATTCCGTCCCCGCGGTCAGCCACTGTCCGGAGTTCGGTCGCGTTGAGATGTGCAGCCAAGTCGTTTACGATGATGCCCTCCGCTTCCCAGGTTGCTACGGACGACAGGTTTGCGAATCTGTTTGGGTATCGTTCGTGTTTCCTCGGTGATTGTGCCGCGGAAACACGAACGGGTTTGTTTAGCGGGTGATGCGTTGCCTCGCGGCGAGGTTCGCGGTGACGAGTCCGGCACCGAGCAGTAGCGTGACAAGAGCGGTTACAAGAAATCCTAGATCGGGGTCGCTGCCCGTAATCTCAAGCGCCGTGTCAACGTTCTTATCGGTGCTGCCTGCGTTGTCGCCCGGGTTAGTCGTACCTGGCCCATCGACTGGGTCCGTCACGACCGGTTGTTGGGTAACGGTCAGCCGTGCAGACTGGCTAGTCGCGCTCCCAACGTTGTTTGTCGCAGTGGCACGATAGTGGAAACCACCATTTGTTTTGCTTCCCCGGATTGAGAGTGTGAGTCCGTCTGGTGACGGTGTGGCTCCTTGGTCGGCGGTGATCGCTTCCCACGTAGATCCACTATCGCGCGAAACCTCCCAGGTGACGGTAGCGGTGGGAGTACCTGTGATCTCGACTGAGAAGGCTGTGGTCTTGCCGTTAGCTACGGTCTGATCTCCGGGGTTCGTGATAGTGGGCGCAACCGGAGTCGGACTGTATGTGAACCCGCTAGAGTACGTGATCGGTGCCTGAGGCACACCACCCAACGTCCAGAACACCACAACATCGACCTGACCAGCGGCATGCGCAGGAGTATCAACAGACCAAGTTTCGTCACCGTTATCGGCCAGATTCGTACCATCAAGCCCACCAAAGGTAATACCTGTCACGACTACCTCAGGTACAGGCGCCAGCACCAGAACTGGGGCTGGGGCGTTACGGTTCACGTTTGTTCCGTCCCCGAGTTGCCCCTCCAGGTTATTCCCCCAGGAGTAGGTCTTGCCGTCAGACCCAAAGGTTAACGCAAAATCCCCTCCGGTCGTAATGTTGGTGAAGGTGACTCCGGCGGGCGTCTGCACCAACAGTGGAAGGTTGCTGTTCGTGTTTGTCCCGTCTCCGAGCTGTCCAGACGAGTTGTTCCCCCAGGAGTAGGTGTTGCCGTCAGACCCAATGGCCAACGAAAAGTCACCTCCGGCCGAGATGCTGGCGAAGGTGACATCTGCAGGTGTCTGCACCAACACTGGAGTATTACTGTCCGTGTTTGTCCCATCCCCGAGGTTGCCAAACAGGTTGTCTCCCCAGGAGTAGGTGTTGCCGTCAGACCCAATGGCCAACGAAAAATAAATCCCGGCGGTGATGTTGGTGAATGTGACTCCGGCAGGGGCCTGCACCAACAGCGGCACGTTACTGTCCGTGTTCGTCCCATCACCGAGCTGACCAGACACGTTGTCTCCCCAGGCGTAGGTGTTGCCGTCAGACCCAATTGCCAACGAGTGAATAGTCCCAGCAGCGATGTCGGTGAATGTGACCCCGGCAGGTGGTAACACCATTACCGGAACGTTACTGTTCGTCGACGACCCATCCCCAAGTTGACCGTATGCGTTGTGTCCCCAGGCGTAGGTGTTGCCGTCAGATCCAATCGCTAGCGAATAGTACCCGCCGGCATCAACGGTGGTGAAGGTAACCCCGGCTGGGGCCTGCACCAAGATGGGCACATTACTGTCTGTGTTGGTCCCGTTGCCGAGCTGACCGTACGCGTTGTGTCCCCAGGCGTAGGTGTTGCCATCAGACCCTACGGCCAACGAATGACTTCCCTCGGTAGAGACATGTGTGAATGTAACCCCAGAGGGGGTCTGCACCAATACTGGAACGTTGGTGTCAGTGTTGGTCCCGTTGCCGAGCTGACCATTCGAATTCCATCCCCATGCGTATGCCTTATTATCAGGCAAAATTGCCACCGATTGGAGGAAACCTGCGGAGATAGTGGCGAATGTTGGGCCCTGGGGCTCTGGCACGGTCACTGTCGTACCACCGGCTTCGGGTCCGTTATCAGGCAACGGGATGGCTTGGGCCGCTGTTGCGCTCCCCCATACGAGCGCGGCAGACATAGCGGCGGCGGAGACTATTTTCCCCATTTGAAGTCTCACTTCAATACTCCTCAAAGATTACTAAATGCGCACGAACTATGCGCACATCATAATCAAGACACCTGAGTGGTTGGAATCTATCGCACGCGCAGTATTTCATCAAAGGCGTAGTTTGGCTGCCTACTTTCGGAAGCGTTCGACTGATCGAGTTTCTGTGACCATGAGTGATGGTTTGGTGAAGGAACGTTCCGTCAGGGCTTATGGTATGAACTCGACTACGATCGATTGTTTTGGATATTGGCTCCCGGTCAGATTGTGGATCATGAGCCGGTCTGAGGTTTCAAGCCGCAAACCGTCGGTGTGAATAGTTGCTCCGTGCGGGGTGAGCTTCGTATAGGTCTTGGTTGGCGCCGCTCAAAGTAATCTCAATCGCCTTTGTGTCCCTTACTCTTAGGCCTCATAGTTCTGAAATGGGGCGACCAGCCGGAAAGAGGGGGGTACTGCGGGATGGTCGCCCCGTCCTCAAACATTGCCGTGCAATGCGAGTTGGCGGGTCGCGCCGTAGGGACGGCGCATGGGGGAGGGGGATGAATGACCCGCCATCAGAACAAGACACCCACCTACCAAAAATATGTCGCGCACATGAAATCTCTTTGATAGTGAAGGTGTCATGATGGTTGTCAACGAAGGGGAACATGCTCACGAATGGTTGTTCCCTTCTAAAGGATTATTTCGTCCAATGAAGAACATCTCGCCCGGTTTCAAACCGCTAGCTACTTGACGCAGGGTGTTGGGTATTTGTTGCCTGTTCGAGAAGTCGTTATCTCGCTTCATCGATACCCAGCTGGGGCTTAAACTCGAGGAAATATCGAGGAATGCCGGCGTGCGCTTGATAGCGGAAAATGGTCTCGAACTACGTCGTGTGATCGTGACACAAATGGAATGACAAAGGCCCCAGCTCCCTTGATTTCTCAGGGAACTCGGGGCCTTCGTGGTGGCGGTGACGGTGGGATTTGAACCCACGGTAGGCTTTGAACCTACACAACATTTCGAGTGTTGCACCTTCGGCCGCTCGGACACGTCACCGCGAATGAGTTTATGCGAAAGCGCCCCTGAGCGCCAATCGAGACGAAAGTTTTTTGGCCGAGGCCCGATGTTCGGCTCCGGATGCTCCAAAATCGTTCGGCTTCGGCCCGCCCATCCGCCCGTGTCGGTGGTGCCGGTTAGGCTCGCAGCATGGCAAAAGTTACCACTCAATTCCGATGCACCGAATGCGGCTGGCAGGCCGCCAAATGGGTCGGACGCTGCGGCGAGTGCCAGCAGTGGGGCACGGTTGTGGATGCCGCCGAACGCACGGGCCTCCGCCGCACGGTCGCTCCCATCGCACCTACCGACCGCACGCGGGCTCAACCCATTACGCAGGTGTCAACTGTTGCCGCCGTGCGCTCGACCAGCGGTGTCGCCGAATTCGACCGTGTGCTCGGTGGCGGCATCGTTCCCGGTGCCGCCATGCTGCTCTCCGGCGAACCAGGCGTTGGCAAGTCAACCCTGCTGCTTGAGGTAGCGGCGCGCATCGCCAAGTCAGGCAAGCGAGTGCTCTACGTCAGCGCAGAGGAGTCTGTCGCCCAGGTGCGCATCCGAGCGGAGCGCACCGGCGCCATGAGCGACAACCTTTTTCTTGCCGCTGAGACCGACCTCGCGAGCATCCTCGGCCAGTGTGACGCTATTGAGCCATCCTTACTTATTGCTGACTCCGTGCAGACCATCGCGAGCGAGGCCGTAGAAGGCATTGCTGGCGGGCCAAGCCAAGTGCGTGAAGTCGCGAGCACGCTGATCCGCCTCGCCAAACAGCGAGACCTTCCCGTCATCCTTGTAGGCCACGTCACTAAAGACGGCTCTATCGCTGGCCCGCGAGTGCTTGAGCACCTTGTCGACGTGGTGTGCCACTTCGAGGGTGACCGTCGCTCCGCACTGAGGTTCATCCGTGCCCTCAAAAACCGGTTTGGCCCAACCGACGAGGTCGGATGCTTCGAGATGACCGGCGACGGCATCGCCGAGGTCGCTGACCCAAGCGGTCTCTTCCTCAGTCGCTCCGAAGTCCCCGTGAGCGGCACCTGCATCACGGTGGCAATGGAAGGGCGACGTGCGCTTCCTGTTGAGGTCCAGGCGCTCATCGTAGAATCCTCGACACCCAATCCGCGTCGCGTCACGAGTGGCGTTGACTCAGCGCGAGTCGCCATGATCCTTGCGGTCCTCGAACGCCGCGCAAACGTGGCGCTTGGCAGCAAAGACGTATATGTCTCCACCGTTGGCGGGGTGCGGCTCATCGAACCGGCCGCAGACCTCGCGATCGCGCTCGCCCTTGCCTCGGCGGCCAACGATAAAGCGTACGACCACGGTCTCGTCGCCTACGGCGAAATTAGCCTCGCTGGCGAGATTCGTGCCGTCCCCGCTGATAAGCAGCGGGCAAACGAGGCAAAGCGTCTCGGGTTTGGGACGCTCATCGACGCATCCTCCGGCACCCTCGCAGACGCCAAAATAGCCGCAATGCGGACAACAATCACACGCAAATAATCCCAAACGCAAGCAACCGGTGCTCGGGCGGTCAGGAGCGCTCAACTTCAGGGCTAAACTGGTTGGGTGAGCACAGCAAAGACGGTTGATGTAGTCCTCATCGGTGGCGGCATCATGAGCGCTACCCTCGGGACCCTTATCCAACAGCTACAGCCAGACTGGACCATTCGCGTCTACGAAAAACTTGGCGAAGTCGCGCAAGAAAGCACCAACGCCTGGAACAACGCAGGCACCGGACACGCTGCCCTGTGCGAGCTCAACTACATGCCACAGGCAGCTGACGGAAGTGTTGACCCTGCCAAAGCCGTCAGCATCAACGAACAGTTCCAAATCAGCCGCCAGCTCTGGGCGCACCTCGTTGAGAAGGGTGTGCTCGACGAGCCAAACACCTTCATCAACGCGGCACCACATATGACCTTTGTTCAGGGTCAGAGCAACGTTGACTACCTCAAGCTGCGCTACGAAGCCCTCAAAGACCTCCCGCTCTTCGCCGGCATGGAATACACCGAAGACCCATGGAAGATCGCTGAATGGACACCGCTCCTCATCGATCGACGAGAAAAAGGCACGCCCATTGCTGCCACACGCATCCCGGCGGGAACCGACGTTGATTTTGGGGCGCTCACCCACCAAATGTTCGACGCGCTCACGGCATCAGGAGCATCGCTTCGCACCGAGCACACCGTGAAGAAAATCACTCGCGCAGCCGATAAGACCTGGAACCTTCGCATCCGCAACGACGTCGGACGCACGGTTGAGACCGTGAATGCACGTTTTGTGTTTGTTGGTGCTGGTGGAGGCGCGCTTTCGCTTCTGCAGTCGTCCAAGATCCGCGAGATCAAGGGCTTTGGCGGCTTCCCAATCAGCGGGCAGTTCCTCCGCTGCGACAACCCAGAGATCGTCTCGCAGCACCAAGCCAAGGTGTACGGCAAGGCCGCTGTTGGTGCCCCGCCGATGTCCGTTCCGCACCTCGATACTCGCATCGTTGACGGTCAGGCAAGCCTCCTGTTCGGGCCGTATGCCGGATTCACCCCCAAGTTCCTCAAAAAGGGTTCCTGGTGGGATCTTCCCGGTTCGATTCGCACCCACAACCTTGGACCGATGCTTGCCGTCGCCCGCGACAACTTTGACCTCGTCAAGTACCTCATTAGCGAGGTGCTGGCTGGGCGCAACAAGAAGATGCGCGCGCTCCGCGAATTTATGCCAACGGCAAAGAACGATGACTGGCGCATTATTACTGCGGGACAGCGTGTGCAGGTCATGAAGAAGGACGCCAAGCGCGGCGGAGTCTTGCAGTTTGGTACCGAGGTTGTGACGGCCGCCGATGGAAGCATCGCTGGACTGCTTGGTGCCTCACCTGGAGCCTCAACGGCTGCTCCCATCATGTTTGAGGTGCTGGAGCGATGCTTCCCAGAACACTTCGAACAGTGGCGCAAACCCATCGCAGAGATGGTTCCAAGTTTCGGGACCGAACTTTCCGCTTCCCCAGCCGCCGCCGCTGAGTCGCTGAAGGCAACTGCCGAGGCGCTGCACGTTAACGTATAGGCACCAGAGCTGTGGCTAAGCTCTACTTTCGCTACGGAGCGATGAACTCGGGCAAAAGCACCGCCCTGTTGCAAGCCGCCCATAACTACGAAGAGCGTGGACACCGCGTCCTTTTAGCGAAGCCGGCCGTTGACGTGAAGGCTGCGGCGAGCATTCAGTCTCGGCTTGGAGTGGCCCGCCCTGTTGACTTTCTGGTTGGAGAATCCACGGATGTCCGCGCTGAGGTCGACCGACACCGGGAGGCCGTCCGATCCCTCGGCGAGCGAGACATCCGATGCCTCCTTGTTGACGAGGCCCAGTTTCTGACTCCGCGTCAGGTTGATGACCTACTGCGGATCACGGTGCTTGATGACGTGCCGGTTATTGCCTACGGCATCCGAACCGATTTTCAGACGAAGGCCTTCCCCGGCAGCCAACGGCTGCTTGAGATCGCTCATTCGCTTGAAGAAATGAAGACGATTTGCCGTTGCGGGCGTAACGCGGTGTTTAACGGACGCCGAGTTGGTGATCGTTTTGTCTTTGACGGAGACCAGGTAGCAATCGACGGAGTCCACGTTGGATACGAGTCGCTGTGTGGGCAGTGCTACCTGCAGGAGAGCGGCGGCCAGCTATCCGCTGAGTAGGCCCAGGTTATGCAACCTGCACCACGGGTTGGCTAAGCGCTCGTCTTCTGGCCGAGATACTCGGTGAGAAATGCTGCGGTGTCCTGCCAGCCATCAACTTTGTGGCAGGCGACGCCCATGGCGAGCACAGGGTAGTCGTTGCCGCCCTCATCGAGGCGGTCACCTACAAAGAACATGTCGGCGAGCTGGATGCCGCTGTGTTCAACGAGCTTGCGCATCCCGTAGGCCTTGTCGATGCCTTTGCGGGTGATGTCGATTGAGGTGGAACCGCCCGAACGAACCTCAAGGTTTGGGAGCTGCACAGCGATGTGATCGCGGAGGCGCGCCTTTTTGGCGCCATCGGCATCCCATGCATGCTTTTCGTCGACCGGGGCTTGCTGTCCGAGAGCGGAGAAGGTGACCTGTGAGCCGCGGTCTTCAATGACCGGGCCCCAGGTTTGCTCTTCCCACAGTCCGAGCTCGCGGGCGCTTGCCTCGATTGCCGCAACGGCCGCTGCGGTTTCGTTTTGGTCAAGCTTTTCTTCGTAGATCTGGGTCCAAGCGCCATTGACGCGGCGGTAGTACTGGGTGCCACAGGTTGGCATGAGGTGGAGCTTAGCGAGTCGGTCGTCACCAATGTCGGAGAGGCTGTTGACGAGTTGCTTTTCAAACTGGGGGTAGTTGCCGCCCGAGATAACGCAGACTTCGTGGTCGTCAAGCAGTCGCTTGAGTAACTCGAGGATGCTGGGATCAACGGCCGATTTCGACGGGGCGAGGGTATCGTCGAGGTCGAAGGCGACGAGGAGGGGATTGGCAATCATTTAACCGATTATCCCATGTTGGCCTCAGATATCCTGTGGATTCTGTGTGGACGCGGTTCGTGCCGGGTTTTTTGCCACGATGAATGTGGTCTAGAATAGTAGAGGCCTAACCGGCCAATCGGGGTGTGGCGCAGCTTGGTAGCGCGCTTCGTTCGGGACGAAGAGGTCGTGGGTTCAAATCCCGCTACCCCGACAGACAACCGCCAGGTTCGTGCATTGCACGGCCTGGCGGTTTTTGTTTAGGCAACGTCTTCGAATTCCCGTCGTTTGGCGGCAAGTTGTGGCAGCCAGTGTTCCTGCCAGACCTGCACGATGTGGCTCGTGACTCCCAGTTCAATGGCGACAAAATTTGGATGCGGATTGAGAAGCGCCGCTTGGCGGTAGAGGTCGGGGTCGATGAGGAGCAGCGCAGCTCGATGATCGGCCTGTCTCTCGTTGAACTCGCTCGTGCAGTCGTGCCCGTAAAAGCAGTGCGCGAGTTCGTGGGCAAGCGCCTCACGTCGTTGGTCTTGGGTGAGCGAGCGGTTGACGTAAATGGTGTTTTTGGCCGGGCTATAGAATCCCCGCAAGGATATGGCCAGTTTGGCTACCTTCACGTGAACGCGTAATCGTTTTGCCTCCTCTTTGAGGTACTGCACCATGTGGCCTCCTAAGCGTCGGGGGATGCTTCCTGTTCGTTGATTATTCCGTCTCGGTTGAGCGCGGCAAACGGCAGGCTGAGCGCCTCTGCCACTTCGTCGTCGCTCGCTTCTTCGAAGTCGTCAACTCGGCTGTGGAGGGGCGTTACAACAGCATCTTGGCCTACGGGTGTGACATTCACAGATGCGTTCTTGATGTCGTGCGCGAGCGAGCGGACAACGCGATCAATTGACTGAGCGCGGACTTCGGTGGGGAGCTGCTCGATGAGTGTGCCAATCATGGTGAGCCAGAGGTCCGTTTCGCTGTCAAAGCCGATGGTCTCCGTGCTGACACCCAACGTGTTGAGGATGCGCTCAAGGACACCGGCCTGCGGTGAGGTGACGCCGTTTTCGATGTTGTCGAGAGTTTGCCGAGAAATCTGCGCTTCGTGCGCCAGCAGCTTCTTTGACATCCCCGCGGACTGCCGAAGTGCTTTGATCTGTTTGGCCAGCTCGGCGCGTTCGGTGGGGGTAGTTGCCGACATCTTTGTTGTTGTCATGAGAGTTCCTGTAGATGGTGGACTTTATGCCTAAAACCTTACGGCTAATTTGACATTAAATCAATAAAAAATGCTGGTATTGGACTTCTCGCTGGTTATCGTGTCCAATTTATGTCACACTATTGGACATGGCCAGACACGTTGAACGAATGGGAAACACCCTCAGGGTGCTTCGACAATTCGCCAGCATGACCCTGGCCGACGTCGCAGACGAAGCGGGCACATCCGTGGCCTACCTCTCGAAGGTAGAGCGGGGCATTTTTGTTCCCACCGACCAGTATGTGGCGATGGTCACCGCTGCCATAGCACACCGCCTATTGCTCAACAACACATCAGATCACGAGTGAGCGAGGCGGATGCGCTGCGGCACGGTGGCCGCCAACCCCGCGAATAATCGCAACACAACCAACCAACGAAAGGAGAGCAAATGACAGAATACGGTTTCGTTCCGCTACTCGCCCAGATGCTTGCCTACACAGTAATCGATCGAGGTGATTGCCTTGAGTATTGAATGGCCTCTCGCCTCAGTGAATATTTCGCAGGGCTATGGTCCAGGTCATCACGGTATTGACCTGGCTGCACCTGCTGGTACTCCCATCTATGCCACGGACGCCGGAGTCGTCGAAGCAAACGGGTGGGGTCAGAACCATTCATGGATGCTCTCGCCCGCCGGCATCTTCGTGCTCCTCAGGCATTCCTGGGGGTACTCGGGCTACGCCCATATGACCAGTTTTGCCGTCAACGTCGGTCAACCGGTTGCTCGCGGGCAGCTCATTGGCTATGTAGGTGCGACTGGCACGGCAACCGGACCGCACGTCCATTTTGAGATTTTCCCGCCAAGTCCTAACTGGTCGAACGGTTATTCCGGGAGAATCTCGCCATATACGCACACGATTGTTCCACACAGCACTGCCCCAACAACCCCGGCACCCCCCGTAACTCCAACAGAATTGAAAGAGGAAGAACCCTTGACCTATCACGTACGTCCACAGACAAACTCATCGCAGGATAAGAACGGCGTCTCGCGCATTTGGGCGGGCGACGGCCGAGTTCTGAACGGTATTAGCTACTCAGGAGTCTGGGTCGTCGGAGACGATAACGCTCGCCGGCTGACCACCGGAGAGTGGGACTTCCGAAAGGCCGCAGCTGCGACCGACGGCAAGACCATCAAGGAGTACTACATCCACCCAAACGTGCTTGAACAGATCATTTACACGGTTCGTTTCTAACCTATCCGGACGAACTCGCATCTGACATGTGCGTGTTGAACTGCCAAAACCCCGTCCAGTCTTATGCTGGGCGGGGTTTTCCCTTTGTCGCAACGCCATCAGTTTTGGTGAGTTACGGTTGACGGGTGTCTACGCGTCTCCTGCATCGCCTGTCCTGTGCGGTCTTGCTTGTGCTTCTGGGTGCCGGATGTTCGTCAGCGCTCACGAACAACGAACCGAAGCCCAGCGATCAGGACGCCAAACTGACCAAGGACGTGAGTGTCGTCGCGGCGCGCGACGCGAATGTAGCCGGCGTCACCGGAGACGTTGACTGTTGGGCTCCCTCAGAGCATCCCATCTCCGACAACCCCGACCAATTCAGAGTTTTGTGCCGAGTCCATTACACACAGCTTGACGATGATAACCAGGAAGCCCAGCGCTACCGAGACATGATCTGTGTCGGCGGCTTCACCGCGGAACCTGCGGTGGAATCCTGTTACCAGTGGGTTCCCTACTCAAATACCCCGTCGTTTGAGGATGAGCACGAGAACTCATCTTGGTAACGATCGACCTCTCCAGAGAGCCTGCGATGAGCAGGGTATATGTTCACCGTTATGATTTCTGTATCGGAGCCACCTAATGGTGGCGTTTGTGCAGCGGTTGCCACGGCGCCGACATCCTCGCGAAAGGTGATCATTTCCTGTGTTGAATGCTAACGCTTCTGGGGCTACCGCCCGCCGTATTGTCCGCACCGGAGTCGCGATTATGGTTGCCGCTGGCATGCTGGCCGCTGCGGGATGTTCGGCGCGAGGTAGCGAAACGGGAGCCTCGAGCGATGCCTCGACAACTGTCAAGAAATTCGCAATCGTGACGCCCGAAAAAGAGGCCGATCATGGTTGGAACCAGCAGGGCATCTGGGCAGCAAAGGATGTTGCAACGTCTCTCGATATTGAACTCGACGACAACTCCAATGTTGGCTACGACAACACCGAGACGATTCTGACGCAGGTCGCCGACAACGGAAACGACTTCATCATTGCCCACGCAAGCGGCTTTGCCACGGTTGCAGCGCGCGTTGCCGAGGCGACCGGCGTGCCCACGCTCGTAGTCGACTACGAGAAGAACATTCCTGGCACGGTGGCTTCGGTCACAACCGAGGCTCAGCAGGGTGCCTATCTTGCCGGTGTTGTTGCCGCCAAGTCCACGACCACACAAAAGGTTGGCATCGTCGTGTCGGCCGAAGACCTGAACTGGTTTCGCATGTCTGGTGGATTTGCAGAGGGCGTGTACAGTGTTGATCCCAGCATCGAGGTCACTATCGCGTACATCGGGCCAGCCGAGTACGGAGATTCTGCCGGAGGGAAAAATCAAGCCTCGGTTCTCATCGCTGGTGGCGCCGATGTCATTATTGGCATGGGTGACGGGGCAACGGTCGGTTATCTCCAGGCTGTTGAAACCGCTCCAAATGTCAAGTACATTGCGACCATCGGCGACGTGAGCGAGGCCGTAACGAATCCAGATACCGTGCTGACAACGGTGCAGTGGAACTTTGCAGACACCTTTACTCAAGCCATCAAGGATGTTGAGGATGGTTCCTTCGGCACAGCAACATACTCGCTGACTGTCGAGAATAAAGGACTCACCCTGCAAGAAACGGATGCGTTCACAGACGACATCACGGCCGCTGTCAAACAGGCAACCGAAGATATCGCTTCAGGCAAGGTAACGGTCACTCGGGCGACAACCAAAGATCAGGTACAGTCAATCATCGACGCCAAGAAGTAGGCGGGTTGGGTCGGCCGCTCGGTGAGCATCCGACAGGAGAGAGGCTCAGCGTGAGCGAAGCGCGCCCAAGTGATCGTCAGGGGTCTGCATCCGCCGTGCCTGCGCTTGAACTGCGCGGCATTTCCAAAGCGTTTCCCGGCGTGATCGCGAACGACCACGTCTCGTTCTCCGTTTCTCCGGGAGAGGTGCGTTGTCTTCTCGGTGAGAACGGGGCAGGCAAATCAACGATTGTGAGCATCGTCGCTGGTATGCAGCAGCCGGATGCGGGGGGCATCCTTGTGGATGGGGTTGAGGTCAGGTTGGCGTCGCCACAGGACGCGCTCAGAAACGGTATTGGGGTGGTCTATCAACACTCAACACTGATCCCTGCCTTTTCGGTGCTTGAGAACCTGATGTTGACGGAAGACGCATCTTCTCGCGGAATCGTGCTCGACCGCTCCGGTGCGCGGCGAAGGTTTGCCGAGCTCAGCCAACTGCTCGGCATTTCTGTTGACGTGAACGCGAAAGCTGGTGACCTTGGGCTTGGACAGCAGCAGCAGGTTGAAATTGTGCGCGCCCTCTGGCGTGGCTCTCGCATCCTGGTTCTTGATGAGCCGACATCCATGCTGACTCCGCAGGGAATCGCAGACCTCGAGACGACAATCAACCGGCTTGCCGCCGAGGGCATCGCGATCGTGTTGATCACACATAAGCTTCGCGAGGTCATTGCTGTCGGTAGTTCTGTAACCGTCTTGCGTGCCGGTAAATCGGTGTTGAGTTATTCGCGCGAAGAACTGACAAGAAACGATAGCTCGGCTGGTATCGCCGATGTTCAGCCCGAGATTGTGTCGGCCATGTTTGGCGAGGAAATGACTGCGCCTCAGACGGACACCCGCCCCAGGCCAGGCGGTGACGTGGATGACAGGACGGCGACGGCCACACTGAAGTTGAATTCAGACCCAGTACTTGAACTCCGAGGCGTTAGCACTACTTCCGCCACCGTTGACGGCCGAATCACAGACATCGACGTGTCGTTGCACGCGGGCGAAATTATGGGAATCGCAGGCATCGACGGCAACGGTCAGCGAGGTCTTGCCGAGGTCATCGCTGGGCAGCGTCAGCCTGCGGCGGGTTCGCTCGTTCTTGAGGGTGAGGACATCACCTCGGTTGGAGTGCGCGGACGGCAGCGGAGAGGCCTTCGATACGTGACGGATGACCGCACGGGCGAGGGATCCGTTGGTGGTCTCAGCGTTGCGCTCAATTTGGTGCTCAAGCGTATTGGTGAGCGGCCATTCTGGAAGCGGGGCGTCATTCAACGAGGGCAGATCGATGCCGAGGCACGGCAGCTCGTTCGTGATTTTGATATTCGCACGCCGAGTATAAATGCGCGGGCGGCAACGCTCTCAGGTGGCAACTTGCAGAAGCTCCTGCTTGCGCGCGAGCTCGCTCACAGCCCTCGCGTGCTGATCGTGAGCAAACCGACGTACGGCTTGGACACGCATACGGTCGATCGAGTCAGGGCGCTGCTGAAAGGGTTTGTTGACGGGGGAGGCGCCATCCTTCTGCTTTCTGCCGACCTTGATGAACTCGTGCAGCTCGCTCACCGTATTGGGGTTCTTGAGGGCGGCCGGCTCGTCGCCGTGGTCAAGAATGACGGCGACGATGTAGCGGCCGCCGTTGGCTCAATCATGGCGGGGGGAGCCGGATGACCGAAGTCTTGGCTCCCAATTCGACCGCTGGAGAAGCCACAGGGGCGCGGAAGACTGCCCTCATCCTGCTGCGCACGTGCCTCCCAATTGTCCTTGCCCTGATCGCAAGCGCTGTCTTGTTGCTTGCTCTCGGGCAGAATCCGCTGTCGTTTTTTGGCGATATTCTCTACTACGGTCTCGCTGGAAACGGCTGGCAGCGGAGCCTCACCCTCATGGCGCCGCTCTTGTTAGTTGCGCTCGCTCTCATCGTGGTGTTCAGAGGAAAACTCTGGAATCTTGGCTATGACGGGCAGTTTCTGCTTGGTGCCGTGCTCATCGCTGGGGTTGGGCCTAGCCTTGTTGTTGTCGTTCCGCTTTGGCTCGCACTCCCGTTGCTCTGTATTGGTGCGATGATCGTGAGCGCGAGCTGGACGGTCGTTCCGGCGGCGCTCAAAGCGGTGTACGGCACGAACGAGATCATCACGACGCTTATGATGTCGTTCATCGGAGTCGGCCTTGCAAACATGCTGATTAAGGGCCCCTTTCAAGACCCCAACGTCATCGTGCCGCAGACGAGGGTGCTGCCGCTGGAGACCATGCTCCCGTATATTCCAGGCACCCGCGTGCACGTTGGTCTGATTATCGCGTTGGTCGTTGTCGTTGCCGCGCACGTTGTGCTGACCAGGACATCCGTCGGCCTCCGACTCGACGTTTTCGGGGCGAATCCGAAGGCCGCGCATCACGTTGGCATTCGCAGCCGGCCAATGATCATGGCTTTGTTTGCAATCAGTGGCGCGCTAATCGGCCTTGCCGCGGCGGTCGACCTACTCGGGCAATGGGGATTCCTGCGCACCAATTGGAACCCCGCGTACGGTGCGGCGGTCATGCCGTTTGTCTTCCTCGCTCGGCTGAATCCGCTTGGCTCGGTGCCGCTGATCGGCCTCTACTCGGTGCTCTCCACCGGGGGGACCCTTGCCGCGCACGAGAGCGGGCTGTCGGTCGATTTTCTGCTGATTATTGTCGCCCTCATCCTGGTGTTTATGGCGCTGATTGAATTTCTTGGCACAAGACGCAGCCTCGGCCAGAGCTACCTTCCCCCCGGTCTCCTTGACGGACTTCGACGCGGGGCCAGGAGAGGCGGAAGTAATGGCTGACCTCTTGACGCCGGCTCTCATGACCGCAGTCATCGTTGCCTGCGTGGCCGCTGCGCTCCCGCTCATGCTTGCGGCGCTCGGCGAGACGCTTGGCGAACAGTCTGGTGTGCTCAACCTTGGCCTCGAAGGGATGCTCCTACTCGGCGGATTTGCCGCGTTTGCGACGGTTCTCGCCACCGGCTCATTTGCCCTCGGAATGCTCGTCGGCGGCTTCGTCGGGGCGCTCTGCGGGGCGCTGTTTGCGCTGCTGACGGTGTGGCTTGGTCTCAACCAGATCGTGATCGGACTGGCGATTACACTCGCGGGAACCGGAATCACAAGCGTTCTCTCAACCCAACTGTTTGGCGCAACCAATCCGCGCCTTGGTCTTGCACCGGTATGGCGCATCCCGCTACTCGCCGACCTGCCTGGCGTAGGCGAGGGGTTGTTCGCCCAGCCACCATACTTCCTCGTCACGCTTGCGCTCGCGGCAGGCATCGCGTGGATGCTCGCAAAGACCCGCCCTGGCCTCCGGCTTCGTGCCGCAGGGCAGCAACCCGGCTCACTCGATGCTGCAGGCGGGAATGTCGTCCGCACGCGTTCGGCGGCAGCCCTCATAGGCGGCACCTTTGCCGGATTTGGTGGCGCCTATCTGGCCGTTCTCTCAGCGGGAACGTTCACCCCGGCCATGACCAACGGGCTCGGGTACATCGCCATCGTGGTCACGATGCTTGCACGCGGGCGGATACGTTGGGTCGTACTCGGATCGTTGCTCTACGGCGCTACGGTTGCCTCGGGAACCGTGCTGCAACTCACCACGCTCAACGTTCCGACCGACCTCATCAAGATGCTGCCGTTTGTGGTCATGATGCTCGTGCTTGTCCTCGCGGCGCGCAAATCAGGCACCCCACCGGCGCTTGGCGAACCGTACGTGCGGGGAGCGCGCTAGGGGCTACTCGGGGTTGGGCGGACCAGCCTCTTTACTCGCGCGGCGGAAGAAATTCTTGCGTGCCTCGTTGAGATCATTCAAGAGCCGATCGCTGAGCTTTGGATGCTGTGTGGATTCCTCGGCCTCTGCCGACATGGTGGTGTCCACATCCAGCTGCTTGACCTCATCGTGCAGCCGTTCCATGGTGGCATCAAGCTGACTGGCCGTGGTCGCGGCGACTTTCAGCTCGTCGAGCAGGGCGACCGGAACATCCTTGTTGTACTTGTAGTAAATCTTGTGCTCGAGGCTTGCCCAGAAGTCCATAGCGATGGTGCGGATCTGCACCTCAACCTTGACGGGTTCTACTCCTGTTGACATGAACACAGGCACCTCAAGAATGGCGTGCAGGCTCTTGTATCCATTTTCTTTCGGGTTCTTGATGTAGTCCTTGACCTCAAGAATCCTGATGTCCTTTTGGTTGGTGAGCATGTCAAACACCTTGTAGGTGTCCGAGACAAAACTGCAGGTAATGCGAACGCCCGCGATATCGTGCAGCGTGTTTCGGATGTTGTCAAACGACGGCTCACACTGCAGCCTGGCAACCTTGGCCATGATACTCTCCGGCGATTTGAGGCGTGAGGATAGGTGCTCGATGGGGTTGTAGTCGTGAACGAGGCTGAACTCTTCTTGCAGGATCGAGATCTTTGTTGTGACCTCGTCGATCGCAAATTTGTACAGCATCATGAAGCGCGTGAAGTCGTTCCTGAGCGACTTCATGTCTGCGATGTGTGAGTTTTCCGCAAAGTGGAGCTCGCTGAGATTCATCTCGCCGGTGAGGGCCTCATGGAGCAGCAGGTCGCGGCTTGGCTGCGGAGCCTGCGATGGTTCGTTGTCGGGGTTGCGAAGAACGTTGAGGCTGTTCATACCCATGACTGTACTGATCCCTTCTGAGAGAAACCTATGTCTAGGCGGGGAGGTTCACGTTGAGGAAGGCTGAGATATCGTTCAGTTCTTCCGCTGAGATTGAATGCTGGATGCCAGGATACAGTTTGGCCGTGAGCGTTGAGTGGCTCGGCAGCCAGGCATTCGTGAGTTCAATTTTGTCCTGCGTGATAACGGGGTCGCCTTCGTCGCGGCCCCAGAAGATCGGGGGCTTGCGTTGGGCGAGCACGGCATCTCCCTGCTGTTCGCCTCGAAAAACAAATCCTGAGCAGTTAACGCCGGCCACAAAGCGTTCTGGCTGGGCGCGAAATGCCTGCGTGACCATCGCTCCGCCCTGCGAGAATCCCATGAGCGCGATGCGTGGCAACCCGGTTGGTACTGACGCTTCAAGTCGGTCAATCCAATCGATGAGGGCAGCAGCGGCCTCGGCGCCGCGCTTCGGGTCGGGGCCGGCTGGATCGATAGGGAACCACGAGTATCCGTCAACAACTGGCGGTGGTGCGATCAGCGGCGCTCGCAGCGAGGCAAGTACAAACTGCTTTGGAAGATGATCGGCGAGGCCGATAAGGTCTCCTTCAAACGAGCCGTAGCCGTGCAGAAGGATCATTAGCGGTCTGCTGGCCAACTCGGTTGCGACCTGTTCAGTTGGAACTGACCATCTCACGTGGGCGTTGTTGATCGTCAAACCAGTCATGAAACCAGCCTAGACGTTTGCTTCGTGGAGGGGTAAGTCGGATGCTGTGGTCGCGCACAGCCGGAGTGGTGCAGAATAAGCACATGGACCTGCGAACCCCTGACCCCAATCCCGGCTGGCTGAGCGATGACGAGTTGGCGCAGGTTCGGCGTCGATTGCCGATCGTGTGTGTTGAGGCAATCCCCGTTCGTGTTGATGGCCTCGGCAAAATTACCGAGGTCGGCTTGCTGCTGAGGGCCACGCCTGAGGGTGCCATGACGAGGATGCTGGTCACGGGACGTGTCATGTATGGCGAGACCGTGCGCGAAGCCCTGTTCCGTCACCTTGAGAAAGACCTCGGACCGATGGCCTTCCCGCTGCTCCCCACGAGTCCGATTCCGGCTTCCGTCGCCGAGTACTTCCCCATGCCGGGAATCAGTCCGTTCGTTGACGAGCGTCAGCATGCTGTTTCGCTGGTGTTTGTCGTCCCGGTTACGGGAAGCTGCGACCCTCGTCAGGATGCGCTTGAGATCACTTGGTTGAGCCCGACCGACGCGTTGAGCGACGCCACCGTCGACGAGATGGAAGGCGGAAGGGGAGCGCTCTTGCGTGCTGCACTTGGCGCTTCAGGAGCCTTCTAACCCCCGCCGACCTGCATCTATTTGCGACTTTCTGCGCCGGATTTCGCTATTCGGGACAAAAAGTCGCAAATAGATGCAGGTTTTGACGCGGTTAGTGTTCGTAGGGTGCGCGGCCGTACTGCGGTGGGGAGTAGCTGAGGCGTTCGCCAAGCTTTGCCGCCGCCTGCAGCGCAAAATGCGGGTTGCGCAAAAACTCTCGACCGACAAGGACAACGTCAGCCTGGCCACTTGACACGATCGTCTCGGCCTGGGCGGCGTCGGTAATGAGCCCGACGGCTGCGGTGCACAGCCCCGTCTCGCGGCGGATGAGCTCGGCATGAGGAACCTGGTACCCGGGGGAGAGCGGGATGCTGACCCCCGCAACCAGCCCACCCGTTGAGACATCAATGAGATCGGCGCCCGCAACGCCAGCCCACCCGGCGAACACGGCAACATCATCAGGGGTCAAGCCGCCGTCAGCGTAGTCGGTGGCCGAGAAACGAACGCTCACGGGCAGCTCGCCAATCTCGGCTCGAACGGCGGCGATAATTCTCAGGAGGAGCCTTGCCCGGTTTTCTGCGCTCCCACCATAGCTATCCGTGCGGGTATTGCTGAGCGGGGACAAGAACTGGTGAACGAGATAGCCGTGCGCAGCGTGGATCTCGACGGCATCAAAACCTGCCTCGACTGCTCGCCGAGTGGCAAGGCCAAATGCCTCAACGACGGCGTCAATATCTTCGATGGTCATCTCCCGCGGAACCGACATGCCGTCAAAAGGGATGGCGCTCGGCGCGAGGGTTTGCCATCCACCGTCTGCCTCTGGAACGGTTCCCGTGCGATCTGGCTCCCACGGTCGATAGACGGATGCCTTGCGTCCAGCGTGCGCGAGTTGAACGGCTGCCCCAGCGCCGTGCGAGTGGATGACTTCAACGAGTCGAACCATAGCGTCTCGTTGGTTGTCATTCCAGAGGCCAAGATCCTCACGGGCGATGCGGCCCTCTGGGACCACCGCAGTCGCTTCAAGCATGACCACTCCGGCACCACCGCGCGCCATAGATCCAAGATGTACGAGGTGCCAGTCGGTCGCAACACCGTCGTGTTTATCAACCGAGTACTGACACATGGGCGAGACCCAGAGTCGGTTGCGGAACGTTGTGTTTCGCAGGGTGAGCGGGGAGAAGAGATGTGATTGGGCCATACAGAACGGTAACCCTCAGCTGTTGGTCACTATTCCCATGTTGCCGTTAACTGCCGAAGGCACCAACCCATTCGAGTTGGTGCCTTCGGTTGATGCGTCCTGAGGTCTAGCGCGAGCGCTGCTGCGAGCGGGCCTGTGCCGGCCGTCCACCACCGGTGCGAGACTGTCCGCCCTGTCCTGAACCCTGTCCGCCTGAGCGTCCGCCTTGACCACCTTGTCCGCCTGAGCGTCCGCCCTGGCCGCCACGTGAAGGCGCGCCGGCGAATCCGCCGGTTCCACGCGAGGCGCGCTTGCGCTGGGCGTTTGCGCCGTTGGAGCGTCCGCCGCCCTGCGGCTGGATGGCGCGCGGTGCAGGCTTCACGTATGCGGCAATTGGTCCAACGAGCTCGTTGACAACGTCGGAGTTGGCCGTGACGAGCACTGGCGTAACCGTGATGGCGGCCTTTCGAAGCAGTGCGCCAAGGTCGCGACGCTGCTCTGGGAGGCAGATCGTGACGACCTGGCCTTCGCTCCCAGCACGTGCGGTGCGGCCAGAGCGGTGCAAGTATGCCTTGTGCTCCATCGGCGGGTCAACGTGGACGACGAGCTCAACGTTGTCAACGTGGACTCCGCGGGCTGCGACGTCGGTTGCAACAAGGACACGGGCCTCGCCAGATCCGAATGCAGCGAGGTTGCGGTCTCGTTGGTTCTGCGAGAGGTTGCCGTGCAGGTCAACAGATGGGATGCCCGAATCCGTCAGCTGCTTCGCAAGCTTCTTCGCGGCGTGCTTGGTGCGGGTGAAGAGGATGCGGCGGCCCTGTCCCGAAGCGAGCTTCTTGATGAGGTCCTTCTTTGCGTCTACGGAGGAAACCTCGTACACGTTGTGCGTCATTGCTGCGACCGGCGAGTTTGCCTCGTCGACCGAGTGCATCTTGGCATCGGTGAGGAACTTGCGAACGAGCTTGTCTACTCCGTTATCGAGGGTTGCCGAGAACAGGAGGCGTTGGCCGTTTGATGGGGTTGCCTCCATGATGCGCGTGACGCCAGGAAGGAAACCGAGGTCGGCCATGTGGTCAGCCTCGTCAAGGATGGTGATCTCAACAGCGTCGAGCTTGACGTAGCCCTGCTTCATGAGGTCTTCGAGGCGGCCAGGGCAGGCCACAACGATGTCAACACCGCGGCGAAGCGCGTCAACCTGGCGACCCTGGCTTACTCCACCAAAGATGGTGGTCGTGGTCAGGTTGTACGCCTCGGCGAGCGGCGCAATGGTTGCGGCGATCTGTGTCGCGAGCTCACGCGTCGGAGCAAGGATGAGGCCGAGCGGGCGGCCAGGCTGGCGCTTCCCACCGGAAAGCACGCCACCCAGGCGTGCGACCAGCGGAAGTGCAAACGCGATGGTCTTGCCGGAGCCCGTTTTTCCGCGGCCAAGTACGTCGCGACCGGCGAGCGTATCTGGCAGCGTGTCTTCTTGGATGGGGAACGCCTCCGTTTTGCCGTCTTTTTCAAGAACAGCTACGAGAGGGGCCGGAAGGCCAAGTTCAGCAAAGGTAGTCATATAGATTTGTCCAACTTCTGCGCTGCGCAGGCGGCAGCGCGGTGTGCTCACGCCCGCCAGCGCCAGACCACCCCGATAAACGTGGCGGCGCTCGCGCATTGTGTCGGTTTAAAACGCGCTGCGAACAACACGGCAAAAGCAACACAGGAAAGCTGTGTGAGAGTGGCGAAAGCGCGGGTTCGCGCATCCGTTCGCCGTAAGAAAGTGATTGAATCGGTAACCCCGTTGGGTCCCAATAAAAGTTTGCGTTCTACGACGCGGGCAACCCATCAGTGGGTGCTCTTCACCAACAATAGAGCATCTTGCTGTGAACGCGGGACCACAAAGCTGTGAACTCGGTGTTTATTCGCGGGCAGCCCGTTGCAGAGCACGGCGCTCGCCGGGGTCTAGCGTTTGGGTCCTCCAGGTAATGAGGTGCTCTTGGCGGAACCCCCTGCCACACAGGCCGCAGGCAAGAGGCCGTGTGGGTTTGCGGTAGCGGTAGTGGTGGTGACCGGCTGGGCATGTTCCGACATAGGGTGCGAGTTCGTGGGCGGATTCTCCGTCATGGAGTCGTTTGCCGTCGTAACCGAGGTCGTCAGCGATCGCCTTCCACTTTTGGCCGTGTCCAGCCCTGTGCCCCGCAAGGGCGTGCGCGATTTCGTGGAGCAAGATTTGGTGGATCTCGTCGTCGTCGTATTTTGCTGCAAGATACCGAGAGACTGTAATGCGCTTCTTCTGGTAATCACACAGGCCGGCCCTGCGCTTGGCGTTGTCGAAGTCGAAGGTCCAGCTGTTCGAATCAAGGTGAAGGTTGATAAGGGCCTGCGCCCACACTCGGACGCGCGTGAGTTCTGCCATCGTGCCTCCTTGTTACCGCAGCCAATTCTCGACTCAATAGTACGGCGCGCGTCCGACAGCGGGTTGTGTTCGGTGGGGTCTAGACCTGGAAGATATTGCGGGCAGGAGGGGGAGACGGGATAGCGGTCGCGTCTGTCACGATCGGCGCAGAAGCGGCAAACGCAGCAAGCTCGGTGCCCTCCATGAACTTGGCCGGATGCGGGCCCCCTGCGAGCAGCCGAGGCATCCAGTCGGCGTCGGGGTCGTTGAGCGCTGCCATGAGCACAACGTTGCCAAACCGGCGCCCCTTGAGGATCTGTGCTTCAGCGATGGCGCTCACATAGGGGAACAGCGAACGAAGTGTTGCGACCTGAGAGCGAGCGAACTTGAGCCCGGGGCCGTCCGCAACGTTGACCGCGATGATGCCGTGTGGAGTGAGCAGCGGCTTGAGCAGTTCGTAAAATTCCTGGCTCGTTACGTGAGCCGGTGTCCGCGACCCTGAGAAAATGTCCACAACGATGAGGTCGATATTGCCGTGAAGCCCAGCAGGCAGCTTTGCAACAACTTCCCTGGCATCGCCGTGACGCACGCGAATGGCCGCGCGTTTTGGCAACGGCAGTTCGGCTCGCACAAAGTCGACAAGATCGCTCTCAAGCTCAACAACCTGCTGGCGCGATCCAGGCCGTGTTGCCTCCACATAGCGGGGGAGCGTGAGAGCGCCAGCGCCAAGATGCAGCGCCGTAATGGGTTGACCTGGCATCGCGACAAGGTCGATGATGTGGCCGATGCGCTGGATGTACTCGAAGAAGAGGTCGCTCGGATCGTCGAGGTTCACATGCGACTGCGGTGTCCCATCAACAACCAGCTGGTACGAACCGGGCACGAAGCGATCCTTCTCAATTGTGGCGATATAGCCGCTGACGCTCAATCGCTTTTCGGGATGCTGGTTCACGTTCATGACTCTACCAACCGCCGCTCGTCTCGGCGCTCGCGGGGTGCACTTTGCGTCGTGGGGTGCGAAAATCCGCACCCCACGAGCGAGAACGCACCCCACGAGCGTAGGAAAATCTTGTAATGGGCGTCGAAGGGGATTATTATCTGAGTGTTCTCACCAGGCCGGTTAAAATTCGGTCCCCGTGAGAACCGGCGGTGAGGAGCTTAGGGGCTCAACACCGCCGTATTTTCGCGTGCGATCGGTTCAGCACGCGTGAGGCGCACGTACTCATACTCGAAAAATCCTGTGAGGTCAAGAACAAGGCTAGACAGGAGTGTCGTCAGCGCATATAGTTGATAGTTGCGCTCCCAGACATCTTTGCCTTCATATTGCGGTCGGCCTTCATACTCGCTCCACTAAGCGAGTTGACGCATCCCGTCTGACGAGTCTTCCCAATAATTACACCAGTGAACTGGCCCGACGGGGCCCACGGAGGTTATTTCCCTTGGCTGCTGCGCGCAACGCATCCACCAGTAATACGCCCAAGAACGGCCGCCTTCACCAGCGGCTCTCGTTTGCCAAAATTAGCGACACCCTGACCGCTCCCGATCTGCTTGCTTTGCAGACCGAGAGCTTCGACTGGCTCGTCGGTAGCGACGCGTGGAAGACACGTGTTGCCGAGGCCGAGAAAGCTGGTCGCGATGACCTCGCAACTCGCAACGGCCTCGAAGAGATCTTTGAAGAGATCTCGCCGATCGAAGACAACGGCGGAACCATGCAGCTGTCGTTCAAGGACCCGTTCCTTGACGAACAGAAATACTCGATTGACGAGTGTAAAGAGCGTGGCAAGACCTACTCGGCTCCTCTCTACGTAGAGGCCGAGTTCTTCCACAAAGAGACCCAGGTATTCAAGAACCAGACCGTCTACATGGGTGACTTCCCGCTGATGACCGAGCGTGGAACGTTCATCATCAACGGCACCGAGCGTGTTGTCGTTTCTCAGCTGGTTCGTAGCCCAGGAGTCTACTTCGAGCGCATCCAGGAGAAGACGAGCGATAAAGACGTCTTCACCGCACGCATCATCCCAAGCCGTGGTGCTTGGCTTGAGTTCGAGATCGATAAGCGCGACCAGGTTGGTGTTCGCATCGACCGCAAGCGTAAGCAGTCGGTTACGGTGTTCCTCAAGGCGCTCGGCATGACGAGCGAAGAAATCCTCGAAGAGTACAAGGGCTACGAGTCAATCGAGCTCACGCTTGAGAAGGACAACATCCTTACGCAGGAAGACGCCCTTAAGGACATCTACCGCAAGCAGCGTCCGGGTGAGCAGGTTGCCATTGAGGCCGCTCGCTCGCTCCTCGACAACTCGTACTTCAACGAGAAGCGTTACGACCTCGCGAAGGTTGGTCGTTACAAGATCAACCGCAAGCTTGGCCTCGAAGCTCCTCTGTCCGACTCGGTCCTCTCGCTTGAGGATGTCGTCGCCACGATCAAGTACCTGGTCGCCCTGCACGCCGGAACCGCAACCCTGCCGGGAACCCGCGAAGGCAAGCCTGTTGACATCCGCCTCGACACTGACGACATCGACCACTTCGGTAACCGTCGTATCCGTGCCGTTGGTGAGCTCATCCAGAATCAGGTCCGCACGGGTCTGAGCCGTATGGAGCGTGTTGTGCGCGAGCGCATGACCACACAGGACATCGAAGCGATTACGCCGAACACCCTGATCAACACTCGCCCTGTGCTCGCAGCGATCAAGGAGTTCTTCGGAACCAGCCAGCTGTCGCAGTTCATGGACCAGAACAACCCACTCGCGGGTCTCACCCACAAGCGTCGTCTTTCGGCGCTCGGACCGGGTGGTCTGTCGCGTGAGCGTGCAGGTGTTGAGGTTCGTGACGTTCACCCAAGCCACTACGGCCGTATGTGCCCCATTGAGACTCCTGAAGGCCCAAACATTGGTCTGATCGGCTCGCTGGCTACATTCGCCCGCATTAACTCCTTCGGTTTCATCGAGACCCCGTACCGTCGCGTTGTTGACGGCGTGGTTACCGATCACATCGACTACCTCACGGCCCACGAAGAAGACGAGTTCCTCGTTGCTCAGGCAAACGCGCCCCTCACCGAGGATGCCCGCTTCGCCGAGAAGCAGGTTCTTGCTCGTCCGCAGGGTTCCGAGGTTGTGCTGGTTGACGCCGAGCGCGTTGACTACATGGATGTTTCGCCGCGCCAGATGGTGTCGGTAGCGACCTCGCTGATCCCGTTCCTTGAGCACGATGACGCGAACCGCGCCCTCATGGGTGCCAACATGCAGCGTCAGGCTGTGCCGCTGGTACGCAGCGAGAGCCCAGTAGTCGGAACCGGTATGGAGGGCTTCGCGGCCATCGATGCCGGCGACGTGATCACCGCTGAGAAGGCCGGTGTCGTTTCGGAGGTTTCGGCCGACGTTGTTACCGTCATGCTCGACGAGGGTGGCAGCAAGAGCTACTACCTGCGCAAGTTTGACCGCTCGAACCAGGGCACCAGCTACAACCACCGCGTGATCGTCAAGGCTGGCGAGCGTGTTGAGGCTGGCGAGGTTATCGCCGATGGTCCCGCAACCGAAAACGGTGAGCTGGCACTCGGTAAGAACCTGCTCGTTGCGTTCATGTCGTGGGAGGGTCACAACTTCGAGGACGCGATCATCCTGAGCCAGAACCTGGTCAAGGAAGACACGCTGTCGTCGATCCACATCGAGGAATACGATGTTGATGCTCGTGACACGAAGCTCGGTAAAGAAGAAATCACCCGCGACCTGCCAAACGCATCGGTTGAGGCCCTCAAGGACCTCGACGAGCGCGGCATCATCCGTATCGGTGCAGAGGTTCGCCCCGGCGACATCCTCGTTGGTAAGGTCACGCCAAAGGGCGAGACCGAGCTGAGCGCCGAGGAGCGTCTGCTTCGCGCCATCTTCAACGAGAAGAGCCGCGAAGTTCGCGACACGAGCCTCAAGGTGCCTCACGGTACTTCGGGAACCGTTACCGCTGTCAAGGTGTTCGACACCGAGCAGGACGATGAGCTTGGCTCAGGCGTCAACCAGCGCGTCGTTGTGTACCTCGCACAGAAGCGTAAGATCACCGAGGGTGACAAGCTTGCTGGCCGTCACGGCAACAAGGGTGTTATCTCCAAGATTCTGCCCGTTGAAGACATGCCGTTCCTTGCCGATGGAACCCCCGTCGACGTCATCCTTAACCCGCTCGGAATTCCCGGTCGAATGAACTTCGGCCAGGTGCTCGAGATTCACCTCGGCTGGATCGCCAAGCAGGGTTGGAACGTTGAGGGTCTGCCTGAGTGGGCAGCAAACCTGCCGAAGGAAGCCTTCAGCGCCGAGCCAAACACCAAGGTTGCGACCCCGGTATTTGACGGTGCAACCGAGGAAGAGATCGCCGGTCTGCTTGACTCCACCACCCTGACCCGCGACGGCGAGCGTCTCATCGGTTCAACCGGTAAGACTCAGCTGTTCGATGGCCGTTCCGGTGAGCCGTACCCCATGCCAGTTTCGGTGGGTTACATGTACATCCTCAAGCTGCACCACCTTGTTGACGACAAGATTCACGCTCGTTCAACAGGACCGTACTCGATGATCACACAGCAGCCGCTGGGTGGTAAGGCACAGTTCGGTGGACAGCGATTTGGTGAGATGGAAGTTTGGGCGCTTGAGGCATATGGTGCCGCTTACGCCCTGCAAGAGCTCCTCACCGTCAAGTCGGATGACATCCTCGGCCGTGTGAAGGTCTACGAGGCCATCGTGAAGGGTGAGAACATTCCGGAGCCTGGTGTTCCTGAATCGTTCCGTGTGTTGATGAAGGAAATGCAGTCACTCTGCTTGAACGTAGAAGTACTCGGCGCCGACGGCACCGCGGTCAACCTGCGCGATACAGATGATGAGGCCCACCGCACTGCGGAGGAGCTCGGCATTAACCTTTCGAGCCGCTTTGAGTCGTCGACTATCGACGAGATCTAAGCCGCAACCAGACACTAGAAGATTTCTTTTCAAGGAGAAAAATTGCTCGACGCAACAACTTTTGACGAGCTTCAGATCCGTCTGGCTACGGCGGAGGATATTCGCCGCTGGTCATACGGTGAAGTAAAGAAGCCCGAAACGATCAACTACCGCACGCTCAAGCCCGAGAAAGATGGCCTCTTCGGAGAGCAGATCTTCGGACCGAGCCGCGACTGGGAATGCTCCTGTGGCAAGTACAAGCGTGTCCGCTTTAAGGGCATCGTGTGTGAGCGCTGTGGCGTGGAGGTCACCAAGTCCTCCGTCCGTCGTGAGCGCATGGGACACATCGAGCTTGCCGCTCCCGTAACCCACATCTGGTACTTCAAGGGCGTTCCTTCGCGCTTGGGTTACCTGCTCGACATGGCACCGAAGGACCTCGAGAAGGTCATCTACTTCGCTGCGTACATGATCATCGACATCGATGAAGAAGGCCGTCACGAAGACATGCCCGGCCTTGAGAACGAGCTTCGCCTCGAACTCAAGACGCTTGGCGACCAGCGCGACGCCTCTATCGGTGAGCGCCAGCAGCAGGCCGAGAAGGACCTGGCAGCACTCGAGGCAGAAGGGGCAAAGGCCGACCAGAAGCGTCGTGCCCGCGACTCTGCTGACAAAGAGATGTCGTCGATCCGCAAGAGCTACGACGAAGACATTGCTCGCCTCGAGCGCGTCTGGGAAGAGTTCCGCAACCTTAAGGTTGGCGACCTCAAGCCCGAAGACGCCGTCTTCAACGAGCTCGTCGACCGCTTTGGTAGCTACTTCGAGGCCTACATGGGCGCCGAAGCCATCAAGAAGCGCCTGCTCGCCTTCGACCTGGCCAACGAAGCCGAAACGCTTCGCACCCAGATCGCAGAGGGCAAGGGCCAGAAGAAGATCCGTGCCATCAAGCGCCTGAAGGTTGTGAGCTCCTTCCTCCAGACCGGTGGAAGCCCCGCATCCATGGTTCTTGATGTTGTTCCGGTGATTCCTCCTGAGCTTCGCCCAATGGTTCAGCTTGACGGTGGACGTTTCGCAACGTCTGACCTCAACGACCTGTACCGTCGCGTGATCAACCGCAACAACCGTCTTCGTCGTCTGCTCGACCTCGGTGCACCCGAGATCATCGTGAACAACGAGAAGCGCATGCTGCAGGAAGCCGTTGACGCACTATTCGACAACGGTCGTCGTGGTCGCCCGGTTACGGGTACCGGTAACCGTGCCCTCAAGTCCCTCAGCGACATGCTGAAGGGTAAGCAGGGTCGATTCCGTCAGAACCTTCTTGGTAAGCGTGTTGACTACTCCGGTCGTTCGGTAATTATTGTCGGACCGCAGCTCAAGCTGCACCAGTGTGGTCTGCCAAAGCAGATGGCTCTCGAGCTCTTCAAGCCGTTCGTGATCAAGCGCCTGATCGACCTGAGCCACGCTCAGAACATCAAGGCCGCAAAGCGTATGGTTGAGCGCAGCCGTCCCCAGGTGTGGGATGTTCTCGAAGAGATCATCCGTGAGCGTCCGGTTCTCCTGAACCGTGCACCCACGCTGCACCGTCTTGGCATCCAGGCGTTCGAACCCCAGCTGGTTGAGGGTAAGGCTATCCAGCTGCACCCGCTCGTTTGTGCAGCGTTCAACGCTGACTTCGACGGTGACCAGATGGCCGTTCACCTTCCGCTCTCGGTTGAGGCACAGGCCGAGGCTCGCATCCTGATGCTTGCTTCGAACAACATCCTCAAGCCTTCGGATGGTCGCCCCGTTACCCTGCCAACGCAGGATATGATCATCGGTCTGCACCACCTGACCACGCTCAAGACCGGCGTCGCCGGTGAGGGTCGTGCGTTCTCGTCGGTTGCCGAGGCTATCCTCGCGAAGGACCAGGGCTCGCTCGACATCAACGCACAGGTTCGCATCCGTCTCAGCGACGTTGTCTTCACCGAAGAGAACGCTCCCAAGAACTACGCACCTGGCAAGCCAGTGATCGTAGACACAACTCTTGGTCGCGCGCTTTTCAACGAGGCACTTCCTGCCGACTACCCCTACTTCGAAGAGGTAGCAGACAAGGGCGCGCTGTCACAGCTGGTCAACGACCTCGCTGAGCGTTACCCAAAGGTTGAGGTTGCTGCAACGCTTGACCGCATTAAGGATGCCGGTTTCCACTGGGCCACGCGCTCGGGTGTAACCGTTGCTCTGTCTGACGTGCTGACGCCGAAAAACAAGAAGGAAATCGTCGCCAAGTACGAAGTTCAGGCCGCCAAGGTGCAGTCGCAGTTCGACAAGGGTCTCACGACCGACGTCGAGCGTCGCCGCGAACTGGTCGACATCTGGACCAAGGCTACCGACGAGGTCGCCGAGGCCATGCGTGCCGCGTTCCCTGAGGACAACACCATCAACCGCATGGTTTCGTCTGGTGCCCGTGGTAACTGGCTGCAGATCCGTAACATCGCGGGTATGCGTGGTCTGGTGAACAACCCGAAGGGTGAGATTATCCCTCGTCCGATCATCTCGTCGTACCGTGAGGGTCTCTCGGTTGCCGAGTACTTCATCGCGACGCACGGTGCTCGTAAGGGTCTTGCTGACACGGCCCTCCGTACCGCCGACTCTGGATACCTCACGCGTCGTCTCGTTGACGTTTCGCAGGATGTCATCATCCGCGAAGAAGACTGTGGCACGCGCCGCGGTCTTGAGCTGCCAATTGCTACCGTTGTTGACGGTGTGCTGACGCGCGACTCGAACGTTGAGAACTCGGTGTACGCACGTACGCTGTCTTCCGACGCCGAGGATGCAAACGGCAAGGTTGTGGCGAAAGCCGGAGCCGACGTTGGAGACGTTCTCATCGACGGCCTCGTTGCCGCCGGTGTTGAGCAGATCAAGGTTCGTTCGGTGCTCACGTGTGAGTCTGCCGTTGGTGTGTGTGCTGCCTGCTACGGTCGCTCGCTCGCAACCGGTAAGCGCGTTGATATCGGTGAAGCCGTTGGTATTATCGCCGCTCAGTCAATTGGTGAGCCCGGAACCCAGCTCACGATGCGTACCTTCCACACGGGTGGTTCGGCATCGGCTGATGACATCACGCAGGGTCTGCCTCGTGTTCAGGAGCTCTTCGAAGCTCGTACCCCTAAGGGTGCGTCGCCAATCGCGGAAGCTGCTGGTCGCGTTGTGATTGAGGACACCGACAAGAGCCGTAAGGTCATCTTGACGCCCGACGACGGAACCGAAGAGAAGGCCTACCCGGTCCTCAAGCGTGCCACCCTCATCATTGAGGATGGCGATCACGTTGAGCTCGGACAGCCCTTCATCGCCGGAACGCTTGACCCGAAGGACGTGCTGCAGGTTGGTACGACCGAGAACGGCAAGCACATCCCAGGTGAGCGTGCGGTCCAGAAGTACCTCGTAGAGGGCGTTCAGGGCGTGTACCGTTCACAGGGTGTTCCGATTCACGATAAGCACATTGAGGTTATCGTTCGTCAGATGCTGCGCAAGGTTACCGTGGTTGACCACGGCCAGACCGAGCTGCTCCCTGGTGAGCTCGTTGACCGGTCGCGTTACGCTCAGCTGAACCGCGAGGCTCTGCTTGAGGGTAAGAAGGCCGCTACGGCTCGTCCAGAGGTTATGGGTATCACCAAGGCGTCGCTTGCGACCGAGTCGTGGCTGTCGGCCGCCTCGTTCCAGGAGACGACCCGCGTACTCACGCAGGCTGCCATGGAGGGTCGTCGTGACCCGCTCATCGGCCTCAAGGAGAACGTCATCATCGGAAAGCTCATCCCTGCGGGAACCGGTCTTGACCGCTACCGTAACGTCACGGTTGAGGCTACCGAAGAGGCGAAGGCGGAGCGTTACCCGAACCGCATCTTCGTTGATGACGCCAACTTCGACGAGACTGACCTGTCATTCGTGGACTTTGAAAGCTTCACGTCAGACGAGTTCAAGCCCGGTACTTACAACTAAGTAGTGGGTCAAAAAGCCCCTCGGAAGCCATGTTTGTGGCGGCCGGGGGGCTTTTTTCGGTGTGCCGAATATTTTGTCGAAGTTAAATAAAGAAAAAAGCATGCATCAACGAGCAAACGATGCTAACTTAATAACCGGAATGGGTTGTTCGGGGGGACAGCCCATTCCGACATTTAACCCACTTTGTTGGTGACGCGTCGTGAGGTGCTTGTCTTCGAGACCGACGGATACCGCTGCCGTCACAACAGCGTTTGCCTCTGGAAGCGATCGGCTTACGGGGTAGCCACAAGTATGCCTAATAGCTACGATGGTTACCATGTCAGCAACCGTTTCAACATGTGTTGCTGCCGCCCTATTCGCTGGCCTTGTTGCTGGTGCTCCAACCGCGGCAACCGCATCGGATGGCCAGAACGAAGCCAGCATTCAGATCGTGAGCGGTGAGACACCACGAGAGCCCTCGTTGCTGCCGAACCAGGTTGGCCAGGCCTCCATCGGCAAAGCCGAAAGCCCGTTCGATGTGCCGTCGGCCAACGACGACGGAGATGCAACAGGGGGATCGTTTGAGGACGATGGTGAGGGTCAGCCTGGTTCAGAGCAAGTATCCGAGATCACACCCTCGCCGGGTGTTCTTGTCGTGCCAGCCGGTGATGCTCTCGTTGTCGCGGAAGATGACCCCCTTGAAACCACACCGCCGGAGACCACCCCTCCCGAAACCATTCCTCCAACTACTCAGCCGCCTGTTACTGCCCCGCCGGTAGTCCCGCCAGCCGAGGTTCCGGAACCCGGAGGCGCGCAAGAGCCGCAGCCTCCCGCGGATGGAACTGGCAGTCGTCAGATTATCATCACGACACCGGTTGATATCGTCGAAGTTCCTGTGCTGCTCGCAGAGACTGCCGCAGAGCCTATCAGTGGATGGGGTGCTGCCATGGCCTCGGTGCTTGCCTCGCTTTCGATCGCGATAGGTGCCGCTCTAGTCGGTAGCCAGCGCCGGGCGCGAGTTCGTGTCGCTGTTCGCGCTGAGTAGACTCAGCGCGATTCCGTCGAGAATATCGTGCTCGCTGGTTGTCACGGTTTGGAGCTGTCCGCCCGCCGCGGACACCCGGTCAGACACCCTGCGAATGAGCTCGCCCCAGATAGTTGCGCCGACGCCGATAATGTCGACGCGGCCGGGATGCATGTACGGAAGCGCGGCAAGCGCTTCCTTGTGAAGCGACGCAAGTTCGTCGCAGGCATCCAGAAAGGTTGATGTTGGGATGGTAGCCCCGTTGATGGCCGCAGGGTCGTATTTGGGGAGCCTGAGAGCGTGCGCGGTCACCGTCGTGACCGTGCCGGCGACGCCGATGAGTGTTGCAGTTTTGGACAGGTCAACATGCCGCTCGGCAACATCCAGAGCTGCGTGAATATCGTGGGTGACAGCTGCGAGGCGGGCATCAGCGTCGGTGATTCCCTGGTGCCGCTCAGTAAGCCGCACACTGCCGATATCCATCGAGAACGCGGCCTCCGGGGCGGCAGTGCCGAGGACTACTTCCGTTGAGCCACCGCCGAGGTCCGCAACTAGATAGGGGGCGCCGAGGTTACCTGAATCCGTCGCCGAAGCGAACGAGTCGACAACGCTCACCGCGCCACGAAACGAAAGGTCAGCTTCTTCGTCTCCCGAGATGACTTCGGGGTCAATTCCAAGCGCTTCGTGAACTCCAGCGATGAACTCATCGCGATTCCTGGCATCCCTTGTCGCCGAAGTCGCGACAAACCGAACGCGCTCAGCGCTGTGTTGTTGGATGAGTTCGGCATAGTACCGAGTCGCCTCGAGCGTTCGGACGAGTGCTTCTGGGGCAAATTCCCCGGTCTTATCGACGCCGTACCCGAGGCGAACGACGCGCATATCGCGAACAATATCCACGAGCGGAGACCAAGTCCCGTCAGCTTGGAGTTCGGACTTCGCTATCAGGAGGCGAATCGAGTTAGTTCCACAGTCGATGGCAGCAACGGTTGTCATACGTTAACTATGCCGTATGTGCCCGCTGGCGACGCTCACCTATTCGTCGTCCTCGTTTTCCCAGCGCCAACGGGGACGCGGGCGATCGGTGAAAATTTGCCGAACGGTTACCGCCCAATACAGAAGCGCAGCCAACCAGCCGATGGGGACGATCGCGAGCACAAACGAGTTCGAAAACGTATCAGTTGGTGGGAGCCCGCTCAAGAAGCCCGCGATTCCGGTGACCAGAAACGGTCCGATGCCCGCAAAAACCGCTAAAAGCCATGGAAACTTGGGGCGGCCGAGCAATAGCTCTCGACCAATTGAGAGCAGGATGCCGAGCAGCGCGATCATGCCAAAGCCAACCATGAGGGGCCCGACAAACAGCGGAACATCTTTTGTTATTGGGTCAGCTCCGCTGAAGAGGGCAAGAAAACCCCACGTGGTGATGACAACGGCAGAGGCAAGAATGGCCACCATGAACGCCGCAACAATGGCGTAGCGGCGAACATTTGACGGACGGCCGGGGGCGTTCAACGAGTCTCGTTAGATGCCAACCTGGTCCGCAAGTGGTGATGCGGCCAGTCGAGTCTCGTATTCGGCGAGTTCTTCGGCATTGGCGCGCTTCACCTTGCGGCCTCGTGCGGCAATCCAAGCACCGAACCAAACGCTCACCTCACGGGCGGCAACACCGGCCAAGATGGTGAACGGCGACAGCAAGAACTCATCAAGACGGTCGAGCGATTCGCTTGGAGAGAGTGAGGTGAGAGCCTCGGAGAAGATCAGGCCAGCGACCGCTGCCCCGTAGACAAGAACACCAACAAGGAAACCGCCGAGAACATACGCCCACCAGCCGGCACGGTTGACGATCAGGACGAGGATGAGGAGCCCAATAAAGAACCCGGCCACCGGTGCAAAGAACAGCGGTGTCAGCAAGTGATCCGTCAACGTCTCAACGAACGCACTGGCCGTTGTCGTTGGAGCGAGGATGGCGGCGATGACTCCTGCATAGACGGCGGCAAACCCGAGAGTCGCGAGCACCGTAATCCAAGCGCCGGCGCCGCGGTTGCCTCGCATGTCGGGTAATACGGGAGCCTGAACGTACAGCGGGGCCATCGGATGATCTGCTCGAACGGTGAGGATTTCTTCTGAGCCCTCTGGCGTGGTGATAATCGTGTCGCTCACGACGGTCTCCGATTCGAGACTCTGGCTAGCCGAAAGCGTTTCTAGAGGCTCAATGATGACCGCGTTTGCCGAGGCAGATTCCTCGACGGGGCCCGTGCTTGCCCGAACCGCGGAAGGTGAAGCGTCGGTGATCTCCGTGCTGAGTTCGTCATCAACAGGGTTCGCGCTCGGAAGGTCGTGGTGCGCTCCAGAGGAAGCGGTCTCGTCGCCCTCTGGCGAGGTCAAGTCTCCGCTGCGGGCACGGCTGAGGGCATCGGAGAGGTTGGCCTCCGACACTGTTGCGTCGTCGACGGGCTGACCCTGATCTGCCGGGGTGTTCTTCTCGTCACTCATTGCCTGTACTCCTCGAATCGCGACCTGCGGTTACACTGTGCGTCACTTTAGCAATCAACGGTGACAATTCGCGGTACATCGCCCGGCATGTGGGGGACGAGGATTCCGACGGAGAATGTGGAGGGCCGACTATTTGTTCTTCTTGTATTCCCGAGCAACATTCGCAGCGTGATCTGGAACAAAGTTTTGTGTATCAACCGGGGGTCGAACGTAGTCGCCTTGTGCGGGGCGTTCTGGAATCTCGACGGTAGGAAGTGGCTCGTGGAAGTAGGGAATTTGAGAAAGGATGTGCGAGATGACGTTGACGCGAGCGGCGCGCTTGTCGTCGCTTTCGACTGTCCACCACGGAGCTGCATCGGTGCTCGTGTGTTCCATCATGGCGTCCTTGGCACGTGAGTAGTCTTCCCACTTTGTGATGGAGAGTACATCCATATCTGAGAGCTTCCAACGGCGCATTGGGTCATCGCGGCGTGACCGGAAACGTTTTTCTTGTTCAGTATCCGAAACGGAGAACCAATATTTCAGGAGGATGATGCCGTCTTCGATCAGCATGTTTTCGAACGTCGGTGTTTGGTGCAGGAAGCGCTGATACTCGTTATCGGTGCAAAAACCCATGACTCGTTCGACACCAGCGCGGTTGTACCACGAGCGGTCCATAAGTACGATTTCTCCTGCTGAGGGGAGGTGGGACACATATCTTTGGAAATACCAGCGTGATTGGTCCCGTTGGCTCGGGGCAGGCAATGCAACGATGCGGGCATACCGAGGATTGAGATATTCAGAGACTCGCTTGATTGCGGATCCCTTGCCGGCGGCGTCTCGTCCCTCAAAAATAATGACAACTCGGGAGTCGGTGGCTCGTACCCACTGCTGGAGTGCAACGAGTTCAGTCTGTAGGCGGCGCAGTTCTGTTTCATACGCTTGTTTTGGCATCCGCTTGACTGCTGACATTCGCCTGACTTTCTTGAGGAATTGAAACGAGTTGTTATGGTCTCAATCTATTGCCGTAGCGAACGATTGAGTAGTCGTTTGTGGACTTTCGCCAATACGGCAGCAAAACTCAGGCCGGGAAAGTCGAGGTCATGCGCCGTGGGGGCTTTGCACCGGTCACTGGCTTGGGTAGCGTTGAACTATGGCCGACCCGATGATTGCAGCGCGTGTTGATGCCGCTGTTGCCGCGTGGTTGGAATGGCTGCCTCGTTGGACCCCGGGGTCGTTTCGTTCTCGCGCACGCATCTGTCGGCGTTGCTACCAGTCGCCGATTCTGGCATCCGCAGGACTGAGTCACGATGTGCCCCACCAGGTACAGCACGCCCTCGTCGTGAGGCTGCAGAAAATCATTGACAAGACTGTCGACGAGTTCACCACGGCAAGCTTGCCAGGGCTCAGGTTGGAACTTGATGCCGCGGATGCGCTGAAACAGAAAGCTGGATATCGGCCAAATGACGGGCTCGATCCCGAGTACGACGGGCTCGAGCTTGACCCCGAACCAGAACCGGGCCAGCCGTTTCTTTTCACACTTGAAGGACTCGCGTCCCCGCTGGACAAGCAGATTAACGATCCCCGCCCGCCGCTCACGGACGATCAAAAGGCTGAACTGCGATCCGAAATGGCACTTGCCGATGAGTGCGCCGTTGTGACTGGGCAGCGGGTTTGTGGTGCGGTCAAAATCCACGCCCCGCGTATCCGGTTGGCAGTCGAAACATTTGTGGAGCCCCAGATTCAATCGATGCTGGATGAGCTCACAAACTCGCTCGAATTCCCCTCGTAGCACCTGAGAGATCAAATCTGGTTGATCCGACACGGCCTGTCACGTTTCTCACCTTGCATAGTAAGGGTTTAACAGGCTAGTATTTTTTCTTGGTGCTCTTTGCCTGCCGTCTTGCCGTGCCTAAATAGTGCGGTGCTGCGACAGGTGTCGAAATCCTCAGGGTCTCGTCTCGTACGAGCGTGGCCCCCACGGCATACCTGTCATTCAAGATTACCCAGTTCTGGGTTTTCGACGGGTCCAAATGAACTCGCCACGATCTTCGGATCAGCGCCTTCTGGTGCGGCGAATGCAAACCGTGCAGTGCAAACTGCCAAAGCAAAAGCTGTCACCGTGCAGCACAAACAAGGAGAAGAAGTGCCAACTATTCAGCAGTTGGTCCGGAAGGGTCGTACGCCGAAGGTCACTAAGACCAAGGCGCCCGCTCTGAAGGCAAACCCGCAGCAGCGTGGAGTATGCACCCGTGTGTACACCACCACCCCTAAGAAGCCAAACTCGGCGATGCGTAAGGTCGCTCGTGTGAAGCTGTCCAACGGTACCGAGGTCACCGCGTACATTCCCGGTGAAGGCCACAACCTTCAGGAGCACTCGATGGTGCTCGTCCGTGGCGGTCGTGTAAAGGACCTCCCCGGTGTTCGCTACAAGATTGTTCGTGGCGCGCTCGACACCCAGGCAGTTAAGGGTCGCCAGCAGGCCCGTAGCCGCTATGGCGCTAAGAAGGAGAAGAAGTAATGCCTCGTAAGGGACCAGCTCCTAAGCGCCCCGTAGTTGCCGATCCGGTATACGGTGCCCCCATTGTTAGCCAGCTCGTTAACAAGATCCTCAAAGACGGCAAGAAGGGCCTTGCAGAGCGCATCGTTTACGATGCACTCGAAGGCGTTTCGGCCAAGACCGGTGCAGACGCCGTTGTGACCCTCAAGAAGGCTCTCGACAACGTTCGCCCAACGCTTGAGGTTCGTTCACGTCGTGTTGGTGGATCAACCTACCAGGTGCCCGTTGAGGTTAAGCCTCACCGTGCAAACACCCTGGCACTGCGTTGGTTGACCAGCTACGCAAAGGCTCGTCGCGAAAAGACGATGACCGAGCGTCTGACCAACGAGATTCTCGACGCATCCAACGGCCTTGGTGCCGCTGTGAAGCGCCGTGAGGACACTCACAAGATGGCCGAGTCGAACAAGGCCTTCGCTCACTACCGCTGGTAGTGAAGTGGTTCTGGTTACCTTCAGTTTCGCGTGCGATACTTTTCGGTAGCTAGGCCGCTGGGGGCAGTACCCTAACCGGTGTTGCCCCCAGCACACACCATCTAGACATCCCAAAACTTTCGGAGGAACCCGTGGCACTTGACGTGCTCACCGACCTGAACAAGGTCCGCAATATCGGCATCATGGCGCACATCGATGCTGGAAAGACCACAACGACTGAGCGCATCCTGTTCTACACGGGTGTGAACCACAAGATCGGTGAGACGCACGATGGCGCGTCAACCATGGACTGGATGGAGCAGGAGCAGGAGCGTGGCATTACGATCACCTCGGCTGCTACCACTTGCTACTGGAAAAACAACCAGATCAACATCATTGACACCCCAGGCCACGTTGACTTCACGGTTGAGGTAGAGCGTTCGCTCCGCGTGCTCGACGGTGCCGTTGCAGTGTTCGATGGTAAAGAGGGTGTTGAGCCACAGTCTGAGACCGTTTGGCGTCAGGCTGACAAGTACAACGTGCCCCGTATTTGCTTCGTCAACAAGATGGACAAGCTCGGCGCTGACTTCTACTTCACGGTAGACACCATCATCAACCGCCTTGGCGCAAAGCCGCTCGTAATTCAGCTGCCAATTGGCTCTGAGAGCAACTTCGAGGGTGTTGTTGACCTCGTAGAGATGGTCGCAAAGACCTGGCGTGGAGACTCAAAGGGTGACGTCACCATGGGTGCCAGCTACGAGATCGAAGAGATCCCTGCTGACCTCAAAGAGAAGGCCGCGGAATACCGCACGCTTCTGCTCGAGACGGTAGCCGAGACTGATGACGCTCTCATGGAGAAGTACTTCGGTGGCGAAGAACTGACCATCGAAGAAATCAAGAAGGGCATCCGTTACCTCACGGTAAACAGCCTCATCTACCCTGTGCTCTGTGGCTCTGCCTTCAAGAACCGCGGCGTGCAGCCAATGCTCGACGCTGTTATTGACTACCTGCCAAACCCACTTGACGTTGGAGCCATCGAAGCTCACGACCCTCGCGATGAGAGCATCATCATCGAGCGTCACGCTGACTTCGACGAGCCCTTCGCCGGCCTCGCATTCAAGGTTGCCGTTCACCCGTTCTTCGGTCGTCTGACCTACGTTCGCGTGTACTCCGGCCACGTTGCTTCTGGCGGACAGGTCTACAACTCAACCAAGGGCAAGAAAGAGCGCATCGGAAAGATCTTCCAGATGCACTCCAACAAGGAAAACCCTGTTGACAGCATTGCCGCCGGCCACATTTACGCGGTTATTGGACTCAAGGACACCACCACCGGTGATACCCTCTGTGACCCAAACAACCAGGTTGTACTTGAGTCGATGACCTTCCCCGACCCCGTTATCGAGGTTGCGATTGAGCCAAAGACCAAGGCCGACCAGGAGAAGCTGGGAACAGCTATCCAGAAGCTTGCTGAAGAAGACCCCACGTTCCGCGTGAGCCTCAACCAGGAGACCGGCCAGACCGTTATCGCTGGTATGGGTGAGCTTCACCTCGATATCCTCGTTGACCGTATGCGTCGCGAGTTCAAGGTTGAGGCCAACGTTGGTAAGCCGCAGGTTGCGTACCGCGAGACGATTCGTCGCGAGGTGCCCAAGCACGACTACACCCACAAGAAGCAGACCGGTGGTTCGGGTCAGTTCGCTAAGGTTCAGATCGCTATCGCGCCTCTCGAGGCAACAAGCGAGAAGACGTATGAGTTTGAGAACAAGGTGACCGGTGGTCGCATTCCTCGTGAGTACATCCCTTCGGTTGATGCCGGAATCCAGGATGCGCTTAACGTAGGTGTTCTTGCCGGATTCCCCATGGTGGGAGTCAAGGCTTCACTTCTTGATGGCCAGTACCACGACGTTGACTCGTCTGAAATGGCGTTCAAGATTGCTGGTTCGATGGCTTTCAAGGAAGCTGTTCGTCTGGCAAACCCGGTTCTGCTCGAGCCGATGATGGCCGTTGAGGTTCGTACCCCTGAGGAATACATGGGCGACGTAATCGGCGACCTGAACTCGCGTCGTGGACAGATCCAGTCGATGGAAGATGCCAGTGGTGTCAAGGTCGTTCGCGCCCTTGTTCCGCTCTCAGAAATGTTCGGTTACATTGGTGACCTGCGGTCGAAGACCTCGGGTCGTGCAGTGTTCTCGATGACGTTCGATTCTTACGCTGAGGTCCCTAAGGCCGTAGCTGAAGAGATCGTTCAGAAGACTAACGGCGAGTAGTTTCTTCCACAGGGTGGTCGAAAGTACTCGGCCAACCAAGTAACATAAATACACAAACCCCCGTAGGCGCCCTGAGGCAGCAATCGCTGCCTCAGAGGTGACTACACGAAAGTCCTGAGGAGGACCATAGTGGCGAAGGCCAAGTTCGAGCGGACTAAGCCGCACGTAAACATCGGAACGATCGGTCACGTTGACCACGGTAAGACGACTCTTACCGCAGCTATCTCGAAGGTACTTGCTGACAAGTACCCTTCAGACACCAACGTGCAGCGTGACTTCGCTACCATCGACTCCGCTCCTGAAGAGCGTCAGCGTGGTATCACGATCAACATCTCGCACGTCGAGTACGAGACCCCAAAGCGTCACTACGCACACGTAGACGCTCCAGGTCACGCCGACTACATCAAGAACATGATCACCGGTGCTGCTCAGATGGACGGCGCAATCCTCGTGGTTGCTGCTACTGACGGCCCCATGGCTCAGACCCGTGAGCACGTTCTTCTTGCAAAGCAGGTTGGCGTTCCTTACCTCATGGTCGCACTGAACAAGTCGGACATGGTTGAGGACGAAGAGATCCTTGAGCTCGTAGAGCTCGAGGTTCGCGAGCTGCTGTCAAGCCAGGGCTTCCCCGGCGACGACGCACCTGTAGTCAAGGTTTCGGGACTCAAGGCTCTTGAGGGCGACGAGAAGTGGGTTAACTCCATCCTCGAGCTCATGGAAGCTGCCGACGAGCACATTCCTGACCCAGTTCGCGACAAGGACAAGCCGTTCCTTATGCCTGTTGAGGACGTCTTCACGATCACCGGTCGTGGAACCGTTGTTACGGGCCGCGCCGAGCGTGGAACCCTGCAGATCAACTCTGAGGTTGAGATTGTTGGAATCCGCCCAACGCAGAAGACGACTGTTACTGGAATCGAAATGTTCCACAAGCAGCTCGACGAGGCTTGGGCTGGTGAGAACTGTGGTCTGCTCCTTCGTGGAACGAAGCGTGAGGACGTAGAGCGCGGTCAGGTTGTTGTTAAGCCCGGTTCGGTTACGCCGCACACCGAGTTTGAGGGAACCGCCTACATCCTTTCCAAGGAAGAGGGCGGCCGTCACAACCCGTTCTTCACCAACTACCGTCCACAGTTCTACTTCCGTACGACGGACGTAACCGGCGTCATCACCCTCCCAGAGGGCACTGACATGGTTATGCCTGGTGACACCACCGACATGTCGGTAGTACTCATCCAGCCCATCGCTATGGAAGAGGGCCTCGGCTTCGCTATCCGTGAGGGTGGACGTACCGTAGGTGCTGGAACCGTAACGAAGATCAACAAGTAAGTCTGAATACTACTTTCAGTACTTTCTGAGAACGACCCCGGAGCTTTTGCTCCGGGGTCGTTCTTGTTTCCCCGACATATTGCTTGAACGGGGCGTGCTGCGGTGCCACAATTAGGGCATGATTCGGGCCGGCCGAGTCACCGACCTACGGGGGAACCATGTCAACGGATGATCTGTTCAAAAAAGCCCAGGACTTTGTCACCGAGAACAAAGACAAGATTGCCGAAACGTTCAAGAGCGAAAAGGCAGAAGACATTAGCGACAAGCTCTTGGACACAGCCGAAGGCTTGGTGAACAAAGCAACGGGCGATAAGTTTGCCGACAAGGTGAGCGATGTGAAATCAAACATCGACAAGAACGTCGGAAACCAGTAGCTCACGCCGCCGCACATAGAGAAAGGGGCATTGGTTCGCGTTGTTGCGACCCAATGCCCCTCTTTCTGGGTGGTCTTAGTTGCCCTGCCACACGGCGTCGAATGGGGCATTTGAGTGCGCACGGTTTTCAATTGCACGATAAACAAAGTCTTTTGCATTATGTGCTGCCTCGAGGGGGCTTACCCCCTTGGCAATCTCGGCTGCCACCGCTGCCGCGAGTGAACAGCCGGCGCCGCTCACCGCAACCTCGCCGACCTTGGGCGCTGACAGCACTTCGAGTGTTGTGCCGTCGTAGAAGACGTCTACAGCGTTGTCTCCGGCGATGCGCACGCCGCCCTTTGCAAGTACCGTGGCCCCGCTCGAGTCGAAGATGCGTTTAGCAGCCTGCGTGAGATCTTCAAGCGATTCGATTGACTCCATACCGGACAACTGAATAGCTTCAAAATGATTTGGAGTAACGAACGAGGCGAACGGCAAGATGTTTGTTTTGAGTGCCTGGTCGGTGTCGAGAGCGTGTCCTGGCTCCTGGCCTTTGCAGATCAGCACGGGGTCGAGAATGACATTCTTGAATTTGCGTGCTCCAAGCGCCTCAGCCACAACCGAAATTGTGGCGGGGGATCCGAGCATGCCGATTTTGACAGTGTCGAGTTGGTCGGGGCCGTACGCGGTGAGCGAGGCCTCCAACTGGTCGGCGATGACCTGAGGATCAACAGGAACAAACCTGTGGTTCCAGTTGTCCTTGGGGTTAAACGAAACGATGCAGGTCAGGGCAGCAATCCCGAAGACGTTGCGGGCCTGAAATGTTTTGAGATCGGCTTGGGCGCCGGCGCCGCCGGTTGCTTCAGAACCGGCAATAGTGAGCACGAAATTAGGCATAAGATTATTCTCTCGCAACTCGGCGCTGAACACTACTTGCACGCATTGAACCAGTTTCCCGAGTTGCCTTGTCTCGACTGGGATTGCCCGAAACTACGAATGCGACACGCCCGGGTTGCAAACACATGCAAATCTATGGCAGAATTGCGTAGTTCAGTATTTTGCGTGGCCTCTGGCTGCGCGGATCACTGCCAGGTTGTGCATAGCCCGATCGAGTTCACCTCGATTGTGGGGTAGGCCGCCGGTAGCAGAACATTGCTCACTGCCTGAGAGCCTCGACAGAATCGCTTTTGCGTGCTGTCCGCGGCCAGGAACGAGCCCTTAATAGAAGAACAGCGGTGTGACATGAGAGTGTTTCACGTTTAGTCCACAAGACGTCCAATGCGGTGAAAACTGTATGACGCAACTAGAAAGAGAGAGTCACAAATGGCGGGACAAAAGATCCGCATTCGACTTAAGTCGTATGACCACGCCGGTCTCGACACCTCGGCACGCAAGATTGTTGACACGGTTACCCGCGCGGGTGCCACGGTCATCGGTCCAGTGCCGCTTCCCACCGAGAAGAACGTAATCGCAGTGATTCGTTCGCCTCACAAGTACAAGGACAGCCGCGAGCACTTCGAAAAGCGCACTCACAAGCGTCTGATCGACATCGTTGACCCGACGCCTAAGGCTGTCGATTCACTGATGCGTCTCGACCTGCCCGCCGATGTCAACATCGAGATCAAGCTCTAAGGGAATCATGTCTACTGCTGCAAAGACCGCTAAGGGTCTGCTAGGCACGAAGCTTGGCATGACCCAGGTATGGGACGAGAACAACAAGCTCGTACCCGTTACCGTTATTGAAATCAGCCCGAACGTGGTAACCCAGGTTCGTACCCCTGAGGTAGACGGCTACAGCGCGATCCAGATCGCTGCTGGTCAGATTGACCCACGCAAGGTAAACAAGCCTGCTGCCGGTCACTTTGACAAGGCTGGCGTTACGCCCCGCCGTCACATCACCGAAATCCGCACCTCCGACGCTGCTGAGTACTCAGCTGGCCAGGAACTCAACGCACAGGACGTCTTCGTCGCTGGTCAGCTCGTTGACGTTGTTGGTACCAGCAAGGGTAAGGGCTTCGCCGGTGTTATGAAGCGTCACAACTTTAAGGGTGTTGGCGCATCGCACGGTGCTCACCGCAACCACCGTAAGCCCGGCTCGATCGGTGCTTCGGCAACGCCCAGCCGCGTGTTCAAGGGCATGAAAATGGCCGGACGTATGGGTGGAGAGCGCGTAACCGTGCAGAACCTCAAGGTTCACGCCGTGGATGCCGAAAAGGGCCTCATCCTGGTCAAGGGAGCCGTTCCTGGCGCCCGTGGCCGTCTCGTATTCGTTCGCAACGCAGTGAAGGGGGCGTAGTTCATGGCTACCGCAACCACGCTTGATGTTCTTGACGCAAAGGGAAAGAAAGCCGGCACCGTAGAGCTGCCAGCTTCGATCTTCGACGTTGAGACCAACATTCCGCTCATCCACCAGGTTGTCACCGCTCAGCTCGCAGCTGCGCGTCAGGGAACGCACAAGACGAAGAATCGTGGTGAAGTTTCTGGTGCTGGACGCAAGCCGTTCAAGCAGAAGGGAACCGGCCGCGCTCGTCAGGGCTCGATCCGTGCGCCTCACATGACCGGTGGTGGAATTGTCCACGGGCCAACGCCTCGCGATTACTCGCAGCGTACCCCTAAGAAAATGATTGCTGCTGCACTCCGTGGCTCGCTGTCTGACCGCGCACGCGGCGGACGTGTTCACGTTGTCGAGTCAATCGGCCTCGCCGACGCACCTTCGACAAAGACCGCTGTTGCGCTCCTGTCGACTGTTGCTCCCGGACGCCGTGTGCTGATGGTTCTTGACCGCAGCGACGACGCCACGCTGAAGAGCGTTCGTAACATCGAAGACCTGCACGTGATCAGCTGGGACCAGCTGAACGCGTACGACGTCCTCGTGAGTGACGACCTCGTCTTCACGAAGGCAGCGTTCGACGAGTTCGTTACGGCGAAGGACGCTAAGAAAGAGGTTTCGGCATGAGCCTGAACAAGAACCCACACGATGTCATCATCGCGCCGGTGGTCTCTGAGAAGAGCTACACGCTGATCGACACGAACGGCCAGTACACCTTCGAGGTGGCTCCCGACTCCAACAAGACCGAAATCAAGCTCGCTATCGAGAAGATCTTCGATGTCAAGGTTGCGTCGATCAACACGTTGAACCGCAAGGGGAAGACGCGTCGTACCAAGTTCGGTCTCGGCAAGCGCAAAGACACCAAGCGTGCCATTGTCACGCTCAAGTCTGGCTCTATCGACATCTTCACGGTCGTTAGCTAGACCAGGAAGTCAAGAGGAATATACAAATGGCTATTCGCAAGTACAAGCCCACGACTCCTGGTCGTCGCGGTTCGAGCGTTGCAGATTTCGCAGAAATCACGCGCTCGACTCCAGAGAAGTCACTTCTCCGCCCGCTGCCTAAGACTGGTGGCCGTAACAGCTCCGGTCGTATCACGACCCGTCACATTGGTGGTGGCCACAAGCGCCAGTACCGCGTTATCGACTTCCGTCGTAACGACAAAGACGGCGTGAACGCCAAGGTAGCTCACATCGAGTACGACCCCAACCGCACGGCGCGTATCGCTCTGCTCCACTTTGTGGACGGAACCAAGCGTTACATCATCGCTCCCAACAAGCTCTCACAGGGCGACATTGTGGAGTCGGGACCCAACGCCGACATCAAGCCAGGCAACAACCTGCCGCTGCGCAACATCCCGACTGGTACGGTTATCCACGCCATCGAGCTGAAGCCGGGCGGAGGCGCCAAGATGGCTCGTAGCGCTGGCGTTTCGGTTCGTCTCGTTGCTAAGGATGGCCCTTACGCGCAGCTTCGTCTGCCATCGGGTGAAATCCGCAACGTTGACGCGCGCTGCCGCGCCACTGTTGGAGAGGTCGGCAACGCCGAGCAGTCCAACATCAACTGGGGTAAGGCCGGACGTATGCGCTGGAAGGGCGTTCGTCCGACCGTTCGTGGTGTTGCCATGAACCCTGTTGACCACCCACACGGTGGTGGTGAGGGTAAGACCTCTGGTGGCCGTCACCCGGTCAGCCCGTGGGGCCAGAAGGAAGGCCGCACCCGTCGTCCGAACAAGGAAAGCGACAAGCTCATTGTTCGTCGCCGTACCGTCGGCAAGAAGCGCTAGTAGGAGTTTTAGAAGATGCCACGCAGTCTTAAGAAGGGCCCCTTCGTTGACAACCACCTGCTCAGCAAGGTTGTTGCACAGAACGAGGCCGACACAAAGAACGTAATCAAGACCTGGTCACGTCGCTCGATGATTATCCCAGCAATGCTGGGTCACACCATCGCAGTACACGACGGTCGCAAGCACATCCCCGTGTTTGTTACCGAGACCATGGTCGGGCACAAGCTCGGAGAGTTTGCCCCCACCCGCACCTTCCGTGGACACGTGAAGGACGACAAGAAGGGCCGTCGCCGCTAAGCGGCGACGTGAAGGAGGAGAGAGAATGGTTGAGTCGATCGCACGCGTTCGTCACATCCGCGTAACCCCCATGAAGGCTCGCCGCGTCGTTAACCTGATCCGCGGCAAGCAGGCAGAGGAAGCCCTGGCTATCCTCAAGTTCGCACCTCAGAGTGCGAGCGAGCCAGTGTTCAAGTTGGTTGCTTCGGCAATCGCGAACGCTCGAGTGAAGGCTGACGCTACGAACAGCTACCTGGACGAGCAAGACCTGTACGTCTCGAAGGCATACGTTGATGAGGGTGCAACCCTCAAGCGTTTCCGCCCTCGTGCACAGGGTCGCGCGTTCCGTATCAACAAGCGCACCAGCCACATCACGGTCGTCCTTTCGACGCCTGATGAGGCCGTGGCCGGTAAGAAGGGAGCCAACTAATGGGCCAGAAAGTAAACCCCTATGGCTTCCGTCTGGGAATCACCACCGACCACGTGTCGCGTTGGTTCTCTGACAGCACCAAGCCGGGTCAGCGTTACGCAGATTATGTAGCAGAAGACATCAAGATCCGTCAGCTGCTTGCAAACACCCTTGACCGTGCGGGAGTTTCCCGTATCGAGATCGAGCGCACCCGTGACCGTGTACGCGTGGACATCCACACTGCACGCCCCGGAATCGTTATCGGTCGTCGTGGAGCAGAGGCTGAGCGTATTCGCGCTGACCTCGAGAAGCTCACCGGCAAGCAGATTCAGCTCAACATCCTCGAGGTTAAGAACCCCGAGGCTGATGCTCAGCTGGTTGCGCAGGGTATCGCAGAGCAGCTTTCCGCACGTGTGGCTTTCCGCCGCGCAATGCGTAAGGCACTCCAGGGCGCACAGCGCACGTCAACGGTAAAGGGTGTTCGCATCCAGGTATCGGGACGTTTGGGCGGCGCCGAGATGAGCCGTTCAGAGTTCTACCGTGAGGGTCGCGTGCCACTGCACACCCTTCGCGCGAACATCGACTACGGCTTCTACGAGGCTCGCACCACCTTCGGCCGCATCGGTGTGAAGGTCTGGATCTACAAGGGTGACATCACCAACAAGGAACTCGCTCGCGAGCAGGCGGCCCAGAAGTCGTCTCGCCCCGAGCGCGGTGACCGCCGTCGTGCGCCGCGTAACAACAACGCGCAGGTAGAGGCACCGGTTGCAGCAGGAGCGGAGAAGTAAAGCATGCTGATTCCACGTCGAGTCAAGTACCGCAAGCAGCACCACCCCGGTCGTAGTGGCCAGGCAAAGGGTGGCACCAAAGTGAGCTTCGGTGAGTACGGCATCCAGGCCCTCACGCCCGCTTACGTGACGAACCGTCAGATCGAGTCCGCTCGTATCGCCATGACGCGTCACATCAAGCGTGGTGGAAAGGTATGGATCAACATCTACCCTGACCGCCCTCTGACCAAGAAGCCTGCGGAAACCCGCATGGGTTCCGGTAAGGGTTCACCGGAGTGGTGGGTTGCAAACGTCAAGCCGGGTCGCGTCCTCTTCGAGGTCGCCGGTGTGAGCGAAGAACTGGCTCGTGAGGCACTTACCCGTGCAATTCACAAGCTTCCGCTCAAGGCCCGCATTATCAAGCGAGAGGAGGGTGACGCGTAATGGCTATCGGATCTAAAGAACTGAGCCCCGCTGAGCTCGACACATTCGAGGATGAGCGCCTCGTCGAAGAGCTTCGCAAAGCAAAGGGCGAACTCTTCAACCTGCGTTTCCAGTCGGCCACCGGCCAGCTGGAAAGCCACGGCCGCGTACGCCAGGTAAAGCGCGACATTGCTCGCATTTACACGGTTATTCGTGAGCGTGAGCTCGGAATTCGTGCCACGCCTGCTCCTCTCGAGGCCCCTGCGGCAGCGAAGAAGGCTGCGGCTAAGAAGACCAAGAAGGCTGATGCCGCTCCGGCTGCTGACGCTGCAGAAACGAAGGAGGCCTAGTCATGGCAAAGGTCGAAGCAAAGACCGACGGCCACGAGTCGGCCGCACACGATGTTCGCGACGAGGCCGCACGCGGTTACCGCAAGGCTCGCCGTGGAATCGTCACCAGCGACAAGATGGACAAGACCATCGTTGTAGAGGTTGAGGACCGCGTAAAGCACCCCCTCTACGGCAAGGTCATCCGTCGCACATCCAAGGTGAAGGCGCACGACGAGAACAACACCGCTGGTGTTGGCGACCTCGTGCTCATCAATGAGACCCGACCCACGAGCGCCACCAAGCGCTGGCGCCTGGTCGAGATCCTCGAGAAGGCTAAGTAAGCCTCCGGGTTTACTTAAGAAGGAGTAAGAAGTGATTCAACAGGAATCCAGAGTCAAGGTTGCCGACAACACCGGCGCCAAGGAACTGCTTACCATCCGCGTTCTCGGCGGCTCGGGTCGTCGTTACGCAGGATTGGGTGACACCATCGTTGCAACCGTCAAGGATGCAATCCCCGGTGGAAACGTCAAGAAGGGTGACATCGTCAAAGCTGTCATCGTTCGCACGAAGAAAGAGACCCGTCGCGCAGACGGCTCTTACATCAAGTTCGACGAGAACGCTGCCGTCATCCTGAAGACTGAGGGCGACCCACGTGGTACCCGCATCTTCGGACCGGTTGGCCGCGAACTTCGTGACAAGAAGTTCATGAAGATCGTCTCGTTGGCACCGGAGGTTATCTAATCATGGCAAACATCAAAAAGGGCGACCTTGTTGAGGTCATCAGCGGAGCCAAGCAGAGCCGTGGTGGATACCGCGGCAAGCAGGGTCGTGTGATCGAGGTTCTCACCGAGAAGAACCGCGTCATCGTTGAGGGCGTCAACTACGTCACCAAGCACGTTCGCGTCAGCCAGAGCAACCGCGGCACGAAGGAGGGTGGCATCGAAACTCACGAGGCCCCGATCCACGTGTCAAACGTTGCCCTGATCGACCCGAAGTCGAAGAAGCCTACTCGCGTTGGCTACCGTGTCGAAGAAGTAGAGAAAGACGGCGTCACCAAGACGGTTCGTGTTCGCTACGCAAAGAAGTCAGGTAAGGACCTCTAATGACTGCAACTGAGGCTGCCGCGCCCGCTGGCAAAATCCAGCCGCGCCTGAAGCAGAAGTACAAGAACGAGATCGTCGCACAGCTCACTGCTGACTTGGGTTACACCAACGTCAACCAGGTTCCTGGGCTCGTGAAGATCGTTGTCAACACTGGTGTAGGTGAAGCAGCGCGCGATGGCAAGGTCATCGACGGTGCCATCGCCGACCTCACCAAGATCACGGGTCAGAAGCCCATGGTTACGAAGGCCCGCAAGTCGATCGCACAGTTCAAGCTGCGCGAAGGCCAGGCCATTGGTGCACACGTTACCCTTCGTGGTGACCGTGCCTGGGAGTTCCTCGACCGCTTGCTGTCGCTGGCTCTTCCCCGTATCCGTGACTTCCGTGGTCTGAGTGACCGCCAGTTCGACGGAAATGGAAACTACACGTTCGGTCTGACCGAGCAGAGTGTGTTCCACGAAATCGATCAGGACAAGATCGACCGTGTACGTGGATTCGACATCACCGTCGTGACCACCGCACAGTCTGACGACGAGGGTCGCGCGCTGTTGAAGGCGCTCGGGTTCCCCTTCCGCTCAGAAAAGTAGTTCTGCAGGTTGCCAATTTGCCAAGAGTGTACGGCAAGTTGGCAACCAGCAACTAAGGTAGATGGGGTGGTCTTTCGCACGCGCGTTTGATCACCCCATCTCCAATAACTAAATAACACATCAACCACCACAGGTCCTCCGTTGTGTAACGGCTGAGGAAACCAGGCGAGAAAGAAGACACACTCATGACAATGACAGATCCGGTCGCAGACCTGCTGACCAGACTGCGCAACGCCAACTCGGCGTACCACGACCAGGTGAAGCTGCCCGGCAGCAAGCTGAAGTCACACATCGCGGACATCCTCAAAAAAGAGGGTTACATCGCGGACTGGACGGTTGAGGACGCCCGCGTAGGCACCACACTCACCCTCACGCTCAAGTACGGCCCTAGCCGTGAGCGCTCCATCGTCGGAATCAAGCGGGTTTCAAAGCCCGGTCTCCGCGTATACGCAAAGTCGACAGAAATTCCCACCGTTCTCGGTGGTCTTGGCATTGCAATCCTGTCCACCTCCTCCGGTCTTCTGACAGACCGTCAGGCTGAGAAGAAGGGTGTAGGCGGGGAAGTCCTCGCTTACGTGTGGTAGTCACTTATGTCACGTATTGGAAGACTTCCTATTAGCATCCCCGCCGGCGTTACCGTTACGGTAAGCGGCCAGGATGTAACCGTTAAGGGTCCAAAGGGCGAGCTGAAGCTCAACGTCTCACAGCCGATTCAGGTTGTAGTCGAAGATGGCCAGGTTCTGGTTAGCCGTCCCAACGACGAGCGCGAATCGCGTTCGCTGCACGGACTTACCCGCACACTGATCGACAACCAGATCATCGGCGTTACCGAGGGTTACTCCAAGGGCCTTGAGGTCGTTGGAACTGGTTACCGCGTTCAGGCAAAGGGTTCTGGAGTCGAGTTCGCACTCGGATTCTCACACCCCGTCATTATCGAGCCGCCGGCAGGCATCACCTTTGAGGTGGAGGGCAACAACAAGCTCACTGTGCGCGGAATCGACAAGCAGGCTGTCGGTGAGGCAGCTGCAAACATCCGCAAGATTCGCAAGCCAGAGCCCTATAAGGGTAAGGGCGTGCGTTACGCGGGAGAAGTTGTTCGCCGCAAGGCTGGAAAGGCTGGTAAGTAACCATGGCCGTTGTTAAGAGTGGCAAGAGCCGCACCGCGGCACGCGCCCGCCGCCACACTCGTCTTCGCAAGAAGATCGAGGGTACGGCTGTACGCCCCCGCCTCGTAGTCACCCGTTCGGCACGTCACGTGTTCGTTCAGGTTGTAGATGACGCACAGGGTCACACCCTGGCCTCGGCATCGACCATGGAAGCAGACCTTCGCACGTTTGACGGTGACAAGACCGCCAAGTCGCGCAAGGTTGGCGAACTGGTTGCCGAGCGCGCAAAGCTGGCCGGTATTGAGGCCGTTGTATTTGACCGTGGCGGAAGCAAGTACGCGGGTCGCGTAGCTGCAATCGCCGATGGCGCTCGAGAGGCTGGACTGAAGCTGTGAGCAACGAAACGAAGGAGCAAGAGGTGTCTGCAGAAGCTGCGACCACCGAGGCAACTGCGGCTCAGGCGACTGAGGCCCCCGCAGAAGCAACTGCTCAGGACAACCGCAACGAGCCTCGTGAGGCACGCCGCGGAAGTCGTGAGCGCAACCCGAACCGCGGAGACCGTGGTAGCCGCGACAACGACAAGAGCCAGTTCCTGGAGCGCGTCGTTACCATCAACCGTGTTTCGAAGGTTGTGAAGGGTGGACGTCGTTTCAGCTTCACCGCCCTCGTGGTTGTTGGAGACGGTAACGGCACCGTTGGTGTTGGCTACGGAAAGGCGAAGGAAGTTCCTCTCGCTATTTCCAAGGGTGTTGAGGAAGCGAAGAAGAACTTCTTCCGCGTTCCCCGCGTCCGCAAGACCATCCCGCACCCCGTACAGGGTGAGGCCGCAGCCGGCGTTGTCCTGCTTCGTCCGGCAGCAGCTGGTACCGGTGTTATCGCCGGTGGACCGGTTCGTGCCGTGCTCGAGTGTGCAGGCATCCACGACGTACTCAGCAAGTCGCTGGGTTCGTCAAACACCATCAACATCGTGCACGCAACGGTGACCGCACTGAAGCAGCTCGAAGAGCCTCGCGCAGTTGCAGCCCGTCGTGGTCTTGACTTCGACCAGGTCGCACCGGCCCGTCTCGTGCTCGCTGAAGCAGAGGCTGCAGCTGAAGCTGCGGCAGCAAAGGCAGGTGCGTAATGGCTCAGCTCAAGATTACGCAGATCAAGTCGAAAATTAGTGAGAAGCAGAACCAGCGCGACACGCTTCGCAGCCTTGGTCTTCGCAAGATTGGTCAGACGACCATCCGCGAGGACAACAAGGTGAACCGTGGCTACGTAAAGACTGTTGCTCACCTGGTCAAGGTTGAGGAGATCGACTAATGGCTGACGAAACCAAAGACGTCGAAACCAAGGGTGCAGTGAAGGCAGAGGTCAAGAAGGCTCCTGCAAAGAAGGCCCCAGCAAAGAAGGTTGAGGCTGACAAGGCTGAGACCAAGTCGGCTGCAAAGCCAGCTACCAAGGCTGCTGCCAAGAAGGCTGAGCCCGCCGAGAAGCGCGAGCAGGTCCTGAAGGTTCACCACCTTCGTCCAGCTCCCGGAGCCAAGACCGCACGCACGCGTGTTGGTCGTGGTGAAGGCTCGAAGGGTAAGACCGCTGGTCGTGGTACCAAGGGTACGAAGGCTCGCTACCAGGTACGCGTTGGCTTCGAGGGTGGGCAGATGCCTCTGCACATGCGCACCCCAAAGCTGCGCGGCTTCAAGAACCCGTTCCGTGTTGAGTACCAGGTTGTTAACCTGAACAAGCTCGCGGAACTCTACCCCAAGGGTGGTGAGGTTACCATTGGCGATCTCGTTGCTAAGGGCGCTGTTCGCAAGAACGAGCGTGTCAAGGTTCTTGGCGACGGCGACATTTCGGTCAAGCTCACAGTTGCTGTAGACAAGGTCTCCAGCTCTGCCGAGCAGAAGATTGTCGCGGCCGGCGGTTCCGTAAACTAAAACCGTTTGTGTGGCGCGATACCCAACCGGTGTATTCTGTTGTCTTGACACTTGAATACACGTAAGTGTTGGGTATCGCGTCGCTAAACACCGCTAGTTCGTTTAGCACAGTGCGAACGCCCACTAGCCGGTATACCTCACATCATGTCGGGGGACACGGTCACTAAAAGCAGGAGGCTTTTTTGTTCAGCGCCATAGGCCGAATTTTTCGGACACCAGACTTGCGTCGCAAGATCGGTTTCACACTTGGAATCGTTGCGATCTTCCGTTTGGGTTCCTTCGTGCCCGCTCCCTTTGTCGACTTTGGCAACGTGCAAGCGTGTCTCGCCCAAAACCAGAGCACCTCTGGCCTCTACGAACTGGTTAACCTGTTCAGCGGTGGCGCTCTCCTCCAACTCTCAATCTTTGCGCTGGGAATCATGCCGTATATTACGGCGTCGATTATCACCCAGCTCCTCAGGGTCGTAATCCCTCACTTCGAGGCGCTGCACAAGGAAGGCCAAGCCGGTCAAGGCCGCCTCACACAGTACACGCGCTACCTCACCATTGCGCTTGCTGTTCTCCAGTCGACCACCCTCATTACGGTCGCACGTAGCGGTCTGCTGTTCGGAACGAACACCGCCGCAGAGTGCACGAACTTGCTGACCAACAACGCTTGGTACGCCGTGCTGCTCATGGTAATCACCATGACCGCCGGAACCGGTCTCATCATGTGGATGGGTGAGCTCATCACCGAGCGCGGTGTTGGTAACGGTATGTCGCTGCTGATCTTCACCTCGATCGCCGCTCAGTTCCCAAGCTCCCTCTGGGCTATCCAGGAGGCAAAGGGCTTCGACATCTTCCTGCTTGTGATCGCAGTCGGTATCGTGATCATCGGCCTCGTAGTGTTCGTCGAGCAGTCGCAGCGACGAATTCCGGTTCAATATGCCAAGCGCGTCGTTGGACGACGCACCTACGGTGGCAATAACACGTACATCCCCATCAAGGTCAACATGGCCGGCGTTGTGCCCGTTATTTTTGCCTCATCGCTGTTGTACCTGCCCGCACTGATCGCACAGTTCAACCAGGCCAAGCCTGGTGAAGATCCCGCCCCCTGGGTGGTTTGGGTCTCGAACAACCTCACCGGCGGAGATCAGCCTCTCTACATGCTGCTCTACTTCTTACTCATCGTTGGATTCACCTTCTTCTACGTTGCGATTACGTTCAACCCAGAAGAAGTTGCCGAGAACATGAAGAAGTACGGCGGGTTCATCCCCGGTATCCGTGCTGGTCGTCCAACCGCCGAGTACCTCGACTACGTCCTGACGCGCATTACGTTCCCAGGATCGCTGTACCTTGGTTTTGTTGCTCTTATTCCGTTGATCGCGCTCGCCTTGGTACAGGCAAACCAGAACTTCCCGTTCGGTGGCGCCTCGATCCTCATCATCGTTGGTGTAGGACTTGAGACGGTGAAACAAATCGACGCGCAGCTTCAGCAGCGCCACTACGAGGGATTGCTCAAATAATGTCGACTAGCCGCCTTTTGATTGTTGGACCTCCCGGAGCCGGAAAGGGTACTCAGGCCGCCATTTTGGCCGAGCGCCTCGGTGTCCCCGCGATTTCGACCGGAGATATCTTCCGTGCGAACATCAAGGAGGAGACCGAGCTTGGGCTTCAAATCAAGTCCATCGTCGATAGCGGCAGCTTTGTTCCCGACTCGCTGACCAACGCCATTGTGGCGGATCGTCTGACCTGGGACGACGCAACAGACGGCTTCTTGTTGGATGGTTATCCCCGTACGACGGACCAGGTTGTTGAGTTGGATCGCATTCTGTCAACGACGGGTGACCGCCTCGACGCGGTTGTCCTGCTTGAGGCAGACACAGACGTGGTCGTAGATCGCCTGTTGAAGCGTGCGCAGGAGCAGGGGCGCGCCGACGACACCGAAGACGTCATCCGACACCGTCAAGAGATCTACAAGGAGCAGACGGCTCCGCTCATCGAGACGTATGACGCTCGCAAGCTTGTTGTGCGGGTTGACGGCATCGGAACGGTCGACGAGGTCTCCTCTCGCATTGCCGATGCTCTCGAGCTCGCTGGCGCAGCTAAGTAACAATCGTTCGGCCTCGGCCGTTGCGTGGGTAAGGAAACCGTGGGCATCTTTCGTAAGTCTCTGTATAAGAATCCAGAACAGCTGAGAAAGATGGTCGCTCCTGGCCTGGCAACGGCCGATTCGCTTGTCGCCGCCCGTGAGCTCATTGTTCCCGGTGCCACGACGTTGCAGATCAACGATGCGGCTGAGGCCGCCTTGGCTGCTCGCGGCGCACATTCAAATTTCAAGCTGGTTCCGGGATACCGGCACATGGTGTGTGCCTCGGTCAATGCAGATGTTGTGCACGGCATTCCGAACGATCGACCGCTCGAAGCTGGTGACATCGTCTCGATTGACAGCGGCGCGGAGATAGACGGCTGGAACGGTGACTCTGCCATTACCGTCGTGATTCCTGACCCAACTCGCCCAGACGTTGTCGCTGAGCGGCAGAAACTTTCTGACGTCACCGAGCAGTCTCTTTGGCACGGTATCGCACGTCTGGCAAAAGCCAAGCACCTCAACGAGGTAGGCGATGCGATTCAGACGTACATTGAGTCTCAGGGTGATTACGGAATCCTTACCGACTACATCGGGCACGGGATCGGCCGCACGATGCACGAGGACCCGCCAGTCTTCAACTACCGTGTGCGCGAGCGTGGACCGGAAGTGAAGCCTGGCCTGGTTGTTGCAATCGAGCCGATGGTGGTTCTTGGATCACCAGATACATTCATCCAAGACGACGATTGGACTGTTACCACCGTTGACGGCCTCGCCGCGTCACACTGGGAGCACAGCGTTGCCGTTCACGCGGATGGCATCTGGGTGCTGACCGCGCACGACGGGGGAGCAAGTGCTTTGGCCCCTCTCGGTATTGTGCCCGTTCCTGTACTCTAAGTACGTACGCCGGTTTTCCGGAGCGCAACGAAAGGCAGCACCATGTCGAAGTTCAAACGGAGTCTTGCTGGACTGGCCGGGGCCGCTGCGCTTTTGCTCGCACTCTCGGCGTGTACGGTGAACAGCGTTGATAACAGCAGCGACAAAACAGACAAGGGCAGTAGCTCATCGTCAGATTCGGACGAGGTCAAGGTTCCTTCGATAGCAAAGGACGGTGGGCTTGAGGTTGGTACCGGGCTCAACGAAATTGATGTCTGGGTTGACTACCAGTGCTCGCACTGCCGTGACTTCGAAGAAAGCAACGGCGACTACCTGACAACGCTCGTTGAGACGGATAACGCAACCGTGCGCATCCACCCCCTCTACTTCCTTGACCGCGGGGCGGTTGACGGTTCATCGTTCCGTGCCGGGAATGCCCTCGCCTGTGTGGCCGATCAGTCGCCAGACGTGATGCTTGAATACAGCGCGAAGCTGTTTGCCGCTGATAAGTGGAGCGACCAAATCTTTGTAGAGCTTGCCGACGATCTCGACGTTTCTGGCGTGGATTCCTGTATTGAAGACCTCACCTTTGGTCCGTGGCTAACTGAGTCGATGAAGGACGCAATGGAAGGTGATTCGCTGCCAGCAACGACCGAGATTGAGCGAGTTCAATCTACTCCGACGGTTGTGGTGAATGGCGCAGTCTACAAGGGCGACCCGAAGAGCAACAGCGCCTTTGTTTCCTTCTTCGAGGCGAACCAGAAGAACTAGTTTTAGTTCTCCATGACTCGTGTAAGCGCGTCGAGGAACGTATCAAAGTCCTCGGTTGCGCGGATAATGCGGTTGGCGTCTTCTCTGGAGCTGAAGACGCTGACGAGCTGGTCGAAGACTGACTGGAAAGCCGCCCGGTCGTCAGCAGCGAACGCCACAAGGGCAACGGCCTGGACTCTGTTGTCGCCCCATGGAATGGGCGACTTATTGACGGCAAAGGCTATTGCCGTTCGTCGCGCGGTCATATCCATGGCGTGCGGAACCGCGATAACGTCACCAAATGCCGTTGACGACATCTGTTCCCGTTCGAGTGCCGCCTGAACGTAGCTTTCGTCGATGACATCCGCGCTCACCATCAGTTCGCCGAGCGCTCTGATCGCAGTCGTGTCGTCGGTCGCGGCAAGATCCACAACAAAGAACTCTGGTGACAGATACGTGAGGAGCTGCTGCTTGAGTTCGTTGCGTCGCTGGGATCGATGGATGCGGGCAACTCGATTACGGATGCGCGCCGCATCGTCATCGGTCAGAAACGGCTGGATATGGATGACGTCGCTCACCCCAGCGGGTGCTGGAATGGTCGAGAGTACGATGTTGGCGTCGATGCTCGCCCAATCGGGATCAGTGCGGGTGACTACCGATGTGACGTCGATGACGTCGTGGAGTTCTTGCTCGATACGATCACGTAAGAACGCGTGCATGCCGTAGTAGTCCGGACAGACGAAGGCGCAGCGGAGCCGGCGAGACCGGGGAGAGCGTTGTTCAACAAACGTACCAACGTGGAGCGCAAGAAACGCAATCTCGTTTTCATCCAGTTGCACGTCAAACCGTGTCCCAATGGTGCTCGCCATGAACACGGCAATATCGTAGACGACCGGGTAATTTGCCTTGAGCGACTTGGTCATTGGATTTGGTGACGAAAGATTTTCCTTCGCCCTGCCGAGTACGTTCACTACGTGTTGGGCGAGACGCCTGTGGAACGCCACATCGCGAAGGTCTACGCCGTAGACCTCAGTGGCGCGATCAAGCATGACAGTGACGGCAGCATCCACGACCGGCTCATCGGCTTTGGCCGGCGAGCCATCCGTTGGGCGGGCAACCTGTGCATCGAGGAGAAGAGCGAGATGCCTCACCTCTGGCGGTGGCGGGGCAGCGACCAGCGGACCTAAGAGGTCAGCCGCGAGTGCCTCAAGAGCCGGATCAGTTGGGCTTCCTTCAGTCGCAGGAAGCAGAGTCTGCCCGTTTGACATGCGAAGCAGCGCGACGGCCAAGCTCAGCAAGACGCTTCCAAGCCCAAACTCGTTTGCCCGGTAGCCGCTCCGCTCAAGGCCGTCAAGAATGAGCGTCTTCACCTGACCAAGCGGGGGCGAGGCAAAATGTGCCTCGACGATGGGTAGATCGATTACCTGGCGAGACTGGGCATCAAGAAAGAGGCGTGCCAGCATCCGACGTTTGTCCTGCTCAGAACCGAGGACCCTCAACTCGGAGCCAATACGGCCAAGGGCGAGCCCCGAGTGTCCAAGGACCGTTCTTGCCCTGCGAAGGTCTGACTCGAGCGTTGACTCACTGACGTAAAACTCAGCGGCAAGGCTGTGCAGGTTGACGGGGTCGTCAAGAGACACGAGGTACTCAAGGATGCGTCGCTGGCGGTCGACGGGGCGCTCGGCTGCGGGGGATTGGAACCGTTCAGCGTCACTCGCTGCAATAACGGCATGAAATACATCATGTTGGAGCCGATAGCCGCGTGACCCAGTCTCGATGACGTCGTGAGGGTGGTGGAGCTCTTTCGCGGTGACCACATAGTTGCGCACGGAGCGGGTTGTTACTCCGAGGCGCCCCGCCAACTCATCGGCTGTCACCCAGCCGTCAACTGACGCAAGGTAGTTGAGGAGATCGCGCGCGCGTTCGGTAGACACGTTCACAGTCTATGTGTCAGTTTTGCGAGTGTGCTGGCGGATTCGTGACTCACCTGGTTCGGGTCGTTTCCTACCACCCGGAAAGGAATTCAGTAGACGGCCGCCGATTCGAGGGTGAGAATGAGAACACTAGCCACAGCGCTGTAGAGAGGGCATTATGCGAAATATCACAATTGTGTGCGGCGCAGGCGTTTCCAGTACGTTCCTCTCACACCGCGTCGCAGCCGTCGGAATCGAGCGAGGCTTGAACCTCGCTGTGACGGCATCGAGCCTTGTGGGCCTCAGGCCACAGGCTGAAGGCGACGTTATTTTGCTTGGCCCCCATCTTGCAGCCGAGGTGCACTCTCTTCGGGAGCAGCAGCCACGTGCCACTGTAGTCGTGCTGACCGAGGCCATCCTGAGAGCACTCGACGGAGAAGCAGCTCTTGCGCTTGCCCTCGGCGAGCAGGCCGATTCGGGCGAAGCATCCACATCCTTAGATTCATCAACAGCAACCGAAGCAAGGAGTTCAGCTCATGGCTGAGAAAATCGTAACCATTCTGTCAAAGCAGGGCCTGCACGCCCGTCCTGCATCGCTCTTTACGCAGGCGGTCGTTGCTAGTGGCAATGACGTGACTATCGCAAAGCCCGGTGGCACCCCAGTGAACGCAGCAAGTATCCTCGGAGTCATTGCACTCGGGCTGAACCACGGCGACGAGATTACGCTGAGCGTGACGGGCGAGAACGAAGACGCGACGCTTGCCGAGCTCGTGACTCTGCTCGAAACCGATCACGACGCCTAGAGCCATGACCGATTCAGCAGTACTCCAGGGCATTGGCATCGGTCGCCAGATGGCGATCGGTCCGGTGCTTCGAATGCCGGACCCACTCCCAGCGCCGAGTGACACCATGAGCGAACTCACGCCAGAGCAAGAAACCGCTCGGGTTGATGAGGCCCTCGCTGCGGTTGCAGCGCAACTCACGCAACGGGGGGCGCACGCCGGCGGCACGGCGAAAGACGTGCTTGAAGCGCAAGCCCTCATGGCGCAGGACCCGAGCCTCAAAGCCTCCATTAGCGATCTCCTCTCGGGCGGAAAGACCGCTGAAACGGCCGTGTGGACCGCGTTTGGTGGCTTCCGCGACATGCTGCTGGGCCTGGGCGGTTACATGGCAGAACGCGCAACCGATCTTGATGATGTCGCCGGCCGCGTACTTGCACATCTTCAGGGCGTTGCCGCTCCTGGTGTGCCCGAATCGGACGAGCCCTTTGTGCTCGTTGCGAGAGATCTCGCGCCGGCAGACACCGCGATGCTTGACCTCAATAAGGTGCTTGCGCTCGTGACCAGCGACGGCGGCCCGACTGCTCACACGGCCATTCTTGCGAGGGATAAAGCAATTGTCGCGGTTGTTGGCGTCGCCGGGGCGCTCGAACTTGGAGACGGCACGACCGTTATCGTTGACGCCGCAACAGGAACCGTTACGGCCCACCCTGACAGTGCGACACTCGCACAGGCCGAAGTGGACCGTGACGAGCGGCGGGCGGCGGCGACTGCGCCGATCACCCCGGGGGCCCTTGCCGACGGAACCGAGGTACCCCTCTTGGCAAACCTTGGCTCGGCCGGAGGCATTGACGCGGCCCTTGCGGCCGGTGCTGAAGGCGTAGGTCTCTTTCGCACCGAGTTTCTATTTCTCGACGCAACGAGCGCGCCTACCGTGCAGGAACAACGAGAGAAATATCGCGAGCTCCTTGCGGCGTTCCCCAAACAGAAAGTCGTTGTGCGACTCCTGGATGCGGGTGCAGACAAACCGCTCGCCTTCCTCAACCCTGAGCACGAAGAAAACCCCGCCATGGGTGTTCGTGGTCTACGGGCGCTGAGGGCAAACGAGGACATTCTGCGGGAGCAGCTCACCGCGCTCGCCGAAGCGGATGCTGAAACGGACGCAGACCTCTGGGTTATGGCTCCTATGGTCGCCACAGCAGAAGAAACACGGTACTTTACCGCCCTTGCCCACGAGCTTGGGCTGAAAACGGTTGGCGTGATGGTTGAGGTGCCGAGCGCGGCAATCACCGCCAAGGCTATTCTGCGCGATGCGGCTTTTGCCTCGATCGGTACGAACGACCTGACCCAATACACAATGGCCGCCGATCGGATGCTCGGGAGCGTTGCGCACCTGCAGGACCCGTGGCATCCGGCAGTCCTGACGCTTGTCTCGATGGTCGGCGCTGCTGGCGCCGAGCTGCACAAACCCGTTGGCATTTGCGGCGAGGCCGCCGCTGACCCGTTGCTCGCGGTTGTCCTTGTTGGCCTCGGTGCGACGTCCCTCTCTATGTCACCAGCAGCGCTCGCGGATGTGCGGGCAGAGCTACGCAACCACACCCTTGACGAGGCAAAACGCTTCGCCGAACTTGCTGTATCCGCCGACGACGCAGGGGCAGCCCGCGCCGCCGTCATCGCCGCGATCGCACAGAAAGAAGCAACATCATGACAACGCAGTCAACCGGCACCGCCGAGACCGCTCCCAAAAAGGGAGGGGCCCGAGTAGGCGTCCAGAAATTTGGAACGTTCCTCAGTGGAATGGTCATGCCCAACATCCCGGCGTTTATCGCCTGGGGGCTGATCACCGCGTTCTTCATCGACGTGGGATGGACCCCAAATGAGGGGCTCGCCTCCATCGTTGTCCCAACCATCCACTACCTGTTGCCGCTGCTCATCGCGAATACCGGTGGCCGGATGATCTACGAGACCCGAGGTGGAGTGATCGCTACGATCGCCACAATGGGCGCAATTGTCGCGGCTCCTGATACGCACATGTTTATCGGCGCCATGATCCTTGGGCCCCTTGCCGCTTGGCTCATGAAGCGCCTCGATGCGCTATGGGAAGGCAAGATCAAGCCTGGATTCGAAATGCTGGTGAACATGTTCTCCTCCGGTATTCTCGGATTTTTACTTGCGATCTTTGGCTACTATGCGGTTGGGCCTGCGGTTGTCTGGATTACCAAGGTGCTTGGCGGAGGGGTGAACTGGCTCATTGAGACTGGGTTCCTTCCTCTCACGAGCATCATCATCGAACCTGCCAAAGTGTTCTTCCTGAACAACGCCATTAACCATGGCGTACTGACCCCGCTAGGAACAGAGCAAGCGGCCGAAGCTGGAAAATCGATTCTCTTCTTGCTTGAGGCCAATCCGGGACCCGGTGTTGGAATCTTGCTGGCCTTCGCGATCTTCGGCGTTGGCATGGCAAAGGCGAGCGCGCCCGGTGCAATGATCATCCAATTTTTTGGCGGTATTCACGAGATCTACTTCCCCTATGTCCTCATGAAGCCCATGCTGGTGCTTGCAGCTGTAGCAGGTGGTGCGACTGGCGTTGCAACCAACCTCATCTTTGGTTCAGGGCTTCGTGCGCCGGCCGCCCCCGGCAGTATCTTCGCTATTCTGCTGCAGACCGCGAGCGACAGCTATGTTGGCGTCATTCTGTCAGTGATCCTCTCAGCCACGGTCTCATTCCTGGTTGCTGGCGTCATCCTTCGCGCAAGCCGGAAGCGTGACCTTGCAGCTGAAGCTGCTGGAGAGAATAAACTCGCGGATGCCGTGCAACAGAACGCCTCGAATAAGGGCGGCACGAGCCGTGTTGGCTCGCTGCTCGGAGACGCGGGAGCAACCGCGCAGGCGAGTGGCGTTGCCACCGCTGTCGCGCCGGTCCATAACATCATCTTCGCTTGCGACGCAGGTATGGGATCAAGTGCCATGGGTGCATCCGTACTGCGCAATAAGCTGAAGAAGGCAGGTGTTGAGGGCGTGACGGTGACAAACAAGGCTATCGCTAACCTTGTCGACGGAGAGGCCGAGCTCATCATCACGCACAAAGACCTCACTGAGCGCGCAATTGGCAAAACGCCGAGCGCCCGCCACGTTTCGGTCGACAACTTTATGTCGAGCCCCAAATACGATGAGGTTGTTGCTGAAGTTTCCAGCCAGGACGCTGAGTAACACCGTGTTTGCATCCTTACCAGTCACAACAGAAAGCAGGAGACGCTCATGAACGACACGATTCTGACCGCTGACCTAGTTCGCGTCCCAGGAACCGCAACCAACCGTGACGACGCGATTCGTGAGGCTGGTGCCTTGCTCGTGGAAGCCGGAGCGGTAACCCCCGCGTATGTCGACTCAATGTTTGACCGCGAGGCATCCGTATCGACCTATATGGGCAACTACCTTGCAATTCCGCACGGCACAAACGAGGCGAAGGAAGAAATCAAGCGTTCGGCGCTCTCGATTGTGCGTTACGACAACCCTATTGATTGGGACGGTCATGAGGTCCGCTTCGCCGTTGGTATCGCAGGCCTCAACAACGAACACCTCGAGATCCTCTCCAAGATTGCCATTATCTTCTCCGACGAGATGGACGTTGAAAAGCTGCTTGCCGCAGGCTCGGCAGCCGAGCTCTTTGACCTTCTTCAAGAGGTGAACGAGTAATGACGGCGGTTCACTTTGGTGCGGGAAACATCGGTCGTGGCTTTGTTGGGTTCTTGCTGAACCGAGCCGGTTATGAGATCGTTTTTGCCGACGTCAACGCCGAACTGATTTCTGCGCTCGACTCGGCAGAGTCATATCGAGTGCACGAAGTCGGTGTCGAGTCTGCCGATCACGTTGTCACCGGATTCCGTGCGCTGAATAGCTCAACGCAGACTGTGCAGGTTGAAGCTGAGATAGCTGGTGCTCGCATCGTGACAACGGCTGTCGGTCCAAACATTCTGAAGTTTGTTGCGCCCGTCATTCTTGAGGGACTCAGGGCCCGGCCGGCGGATGCTGCCCCTCTCGTGGTACTCGCGTGTGAGAACGCCATCAACGCGACCGACATGCTCGCTGAGCATATTCGAGGGCTTTCCGATGCAACCGAGTGGGCGACGCTCGAATCGCGAGTTATCTTTGCGAACACGGCGGTAGATCGAATCGTGCCTGGGCAAGACCCAAATGCCGGGCTCGATGTAACTGTTGAGACGTACTTTGAGTGGGCCATCGAGTCGGGGCCCTTTGACGGTGCGACACTCGACATCCCCGGTGTGACCTGGGTCGAGAACCTTGCCCCCTATATCGAGCGCAAGCTCTTCACCGTGAACACGGGTCACGCAACCACGGCGTATTATGGTTTTGCTGCTGGCTATGAGGGCCTTGCCGAGTCGCTTGCTGACCCGTCTATTCGTGACCGGGTGTATGCGGTGCTTCAGGAGACGAAGGCATTTGTTGTTGCAAAGCATGGCTTTGACCCCGACGTGCAAGAGGCCTACCTGAATAAGATCCTCACCCGCTTCGCCAACCCGCACCTCACTGACACTGTTGAGCGTGTTGGAAGGCAGCCGATGCGCAAGGCATCTCGTCACGAACGGTTCATCGGGCCGGCCGCTGAACTCGCTGAGCGGGGCCTCCCAACCGTTGCCCTTGTGGATGCCGTTGGCGCGTTGCTGCGCTTTGATGTTCCAGCCGACCCAGAAAGCGTAGAGCTGCAAGCGTTGCTGAACGCAGAGGCGCCGGGCGTTATTGTTGAACGACTCACGGAGCTTGGCCCCGATCATCCTCTCTTCGACTCCCTTGTTGAAGCCGTGCGCAACGCGCAGCGCCGGGAAGGGTAGCAGACCGATTTGGGTTTGGAATAGACAAGCCCGGCGATTCGCGGTAGGATTTCTCTTTGGTGGTTTATGCCTTCGTGTATAGACACGCCATCCGCACGACCAGCATTCATCATTACTTTAGCGACAGTGAGGCTATGGCCAAGAAAGACGGCGTCATCGAGATCGAGGGCCAGGTAGTTGAGGCTCTGCCCAATGCCATGTTCCGTGTTGAACTCACGAATGGGCACAAGGTACTTGCGCACATTTCGGGCAAGATGCGTCAGCACTACATTCGTATCCTCCCAGAGGACCGCGTAATTGTAGAGCTGACCCCGTACGACCTGACCCGTGGTCGCATCGTATACCGCTACAAATAAGCACGAGTGCTGTAAGTAACGGCCAGGGGCATCCCTCTGGCACGACGACAGCGATACAAGGATAAAAAATTATGAAGGTCAACCCCAGCGTTAAGAAGATCTGTGACAAATGCAAGGTCATCCGCCGCAACGGTCGAGTTATGGTTATCTGCGAAAACCCGCGCCACAAACAGCGCCAGGGCTAAGCAGCTCCTCCCTCATAACTGAATAAATAACGAGCAACACCAGAACTTCCTTGTGAAGGGACACCCTCGGTTGGAGGCCGGGGCACAGGTGTTGTGACATACCTCCACTCATCAACAGGAGAAGCCATCATGGCACGTCTAGCAGGCGTTGATATTCCGCGCGAGAAGCGCGTGGAAATCGCACTCACCTACATCTACGGTGTGGGTCGTACACGGGCACTTAAGACCCTTGCCGACACCGAGATCGACGGAAACATTCGCGTAAAAGATTTGACCGACGACCAGCTCGTTGCTCTTCGTGACTACATCGAAGGAAACTTCAAGGTAGAAGGTGACCTTCGTCGTGAGGTTACCGCTGACATCCGCCGCAAGGTAGAGATTGGTAGCTACGAGGGACTCCGCCACCGCCGTGGCCTCCCCGTACGCGGACAGCGCACCAAGACCAACGCACGTACCCGCAAGGGACCAAAGCGCACGGTTGCCGGTAAGAAGAAGGCCAAGTAGTAGTTAGCCAGCGGGCTATCGCCAATAAGTTTTAGGAGAAAACAATGGCAGCACCAAAAGCGGCTACTCGTAAGCCGCGTCGTAAAGACAAAAAGAACGTTGTACAGGGCCAGGCCCACATCAAGTCCACGTTTAACAACACCATCGTGTCGATCACTGACACCACCGGTGCTGTAATCAGCTGGGCTTCGTCAGGTGGAGTTGGCTTCAAGGGTTCGCGTAAGTCGACCCCCTTCGCCGCACAGCTTGCAGCCGAGTCGGCCGCACGCCAGGCGCAGGAGCACGGCATGAAGAAGGTTGACGTATTCGTCAAGGGACCAGGCTCAGGTCGCGAAACGGCTATCCGTTCGCTCCAGGCAGCTGGCCTTGAGGTTGGTTCGATCACCGACGTTACCCCGCAGGCGCACAACGGTTGCCGCCCGCCGAAGCGTCGTCGAGTCTAAACGTAAAACTGCGCTAATCCGCTGTTTTGGTGCGTCGAGCCTCCGCTAGGGAGGCTCGGCGCACTCCACAACTTAACATCAACGCCAACGCAAGAGTCATATAGCGGACTCTTAGCCGAAAGGACACACACAGTGCTCATTGCACAGCGCCCCACTCTGACTGAAGACAACATTTCGGAGTTTCGTTCACGGTTTGTGATCGAGCCTCTCGAGCCCGGTTTCGGTTACACCCTGGGCAACTCGTTGCGTCGCACACTGCTGTCATCGATTCCAGGTGCAGCCGTGACCAGCGTTCGCTTTGAGGGTGTTTCGCACGAATTCACCACCATTCCTGGTGTTGCTGAAGACGTCACCGAGATCATCCTGAACATCAAAGATTTGGTCGTCTCGAGCGAGCACGACGAGCCCATCACTGCGTACCTCCGCAAGACTGGTGCCGGTCAGGTTACCGCCGCCGACATCTCCGCACCTGCGGGTGTTGAGGTTCACAACCCTGAGCTCGTTATTGCAACGCTCAACGAGAAGGCTCAGTTCGAACTCGAACTGACCATCGAGCGTGGCCGTGGCTATGTTTCGGCGACCCAGAACCGTAACGAAGACGCCGAGGTTGGTCGTATTCCGATCGACTCGATCTACTCGCCGGTTCTCAAGGTGACGTACCGCGTCGAGGCAACTCGTGCCGGTGAGCGCACTGACTTCGACCGTTTGGTTGTTGACGTTGAGTCAAAGCCAGCGATCAGCCCCCGCGATGCAATCGCCTCGGCTGGTAGCACCCTTGTTGAACTGTTTGGTCTCGCTCGCGAGCTCAACACCGCTGCTGAGGGAGTTGAAATCGGACCAGCTCCGGTTGACGCCGTTCTGAGCAACGAACTCGCAGTTCCGATCGAAGACCTCGACCTTTCTGTTCGTAGCTACAACTGCCTCAAGCGCGAAGGCATCAACACGGTCAGCGAGCTCGTTGCCCTGTCTGAGGCTCAGCTTATGAACATCCGTAACTTCGGCCAGAAGTCGGTGTTTGAGGTTCGCGACAAGCTCATTGAACTTGGTCTTTCGCTGAAGGACGCCGTGCCCGGCTTTGACGGAGCACAGTTCTACAGCTACGACGACGAGTCCAACTAGTAGTCCTTAAGACTTTCAACACTTTTATTCAAGAGAGAAACTAAAATGCCTAGACCAACTAAGGGACCCCGCCTCGGAGGCGGACCGGCACACGAGCGTCTGATGCTTGCGAACCTTGCTGCTGCACTGTTCACGCACAAGAGCATTGAGACCACCGAGACCAAGGCCAAGCGCCTGCAGCCTCACGCCGAGCGCTACATCACGTTCGCAAAGCGTGGAGACCTGCACTCGCGTCGCCGCGTTCTGCAGAGCATCACGCAGAAGGACGTTGTCCACGAGCTGTTCACCGAGATCGCCCCGCTCATGGCGGAGCGCGAAGGTGGCTACACGCGTATCACGAAGACCCGTTTCCGCAAGGGCGACAACGCTCCTATGGCAGTCATCGAGCTCGTTCTTGAGCCCGTAGCGCCAAAGGCAAAGAAGGCAAAGCCTGCTGCAGAGAAGCCCGCTAAGGCTGAGAAGCCCGTTGAGGAAGCTCCTGCTGAAGAGGTTGTTGACGAGGCAGCTGCAGAGGCAGCAGTCGAAGAGACTCCTGAGGCTGAAGAAGCTAAGTAGTTATTCGCCTTCTGGCGACACTACGCAGAGTGCCCCACACCGTACGGTGTGGGGCACTCTGCGTTAACCGGGCCGATGCCTCGCCTATCTGGCCTTGTTTCTTGACGGTCGTTGTTCGATAGGCGCACGCATCCCACCCGGTAGGAATTGGTGTTGCATGTCGCTGTGCGAGTTGGCCAGGTGCGTTCCTTCCGTCGGAACCACAGGTGAAGTCGAGTCGTTCTCAATCTCGGATTGCTCGAGTCGGTGCCAGAGAACGGGTCTACGCGGGCGGGCCAGCGAGCCCAAAATCGTTGCCGGTGCGCAGAGGCGGCAGATCCGCAAGGCGCTGGAGGGCGGCCTGGACGGACGCGGCGTAGAGCGCTCCTCCTTCGGCATCAGGATGCACCTGGTCACCGGCTAACAGGTCAAGATGCGGTGCGATGCTGTCGTGCCAGTTGGCGAGTTCGACGTTGCGGTAGCGGGCGGCGAAGGAGGTGAGCAGGTCGTTGACCCCAGGTATCCAATCGCGAGGGGCAAAGGCGTTAACGAGAACAATCGGACGCCCATCCGCTGCCACCCGCAACGCCTCAAGATCATCCGCATCCACGGGCCCGTTTGTGCCAAGACCCACAATAAGCACATCGCTGAGCGTTCCAGCAGCCGCCATTGCCTGCACAACGCCGAGTCCACTGTAAAAACTTCGCGAGACAGCTGCATCAATGGAAATGCCTGGGAATGCAGCTTGTAGTTCGGGGGCGCTTGCCAGCATCACGGAATCACCAACCGCGGTCAGCTGTGAGCCGGCAGGAAGCGGCTTCTGGGGCGGTGGAACAGCAGTAGGAGCGGGACTCGTTGGTGTCGATCCGTTCTGATTATGAAGTGCCGATTCGCCACGAAGAATGTTGTCAGTAGCGGAGTTGGCGGTCACGCTCAGCGTGATAGCTGCAGTGCTGCCTGTTACCGTTACGAGCAAAACCGCAGCGGTGATGGACGCTGTCATAAAACGGAGCCGATCACTGTGTACCGATGAGAGCGCGGCTCGGGCGGCCCCCCGAAGCCCAAATTTCCTCACGGGTTGTTCGACGAATCGATATGACAGGTGGGCAAAGGCAACCGTGAAGGTGAGGGCAATGCCGCCAGCGAGCCAGCCGACGGGAGCTGATCGGCCGAGGTCATGAAAAGCAGCCTGTACGAGGACAAAGAGTGGCCAATGCCACAAATACAGGCCGTACGATCGTTCACCGACATACCGTAGTGGGCGCGAATCGAGTGTGTTGCCAAAACGAATCTTCGGATTGGTAACGACCCAAACGAGGGCCGCAGCGGCGACGCTCACCAGGAAGAGGCCGCCTTGATAGGTGAATCCGCCTTCTTCTTCAAGCGAGATTGCAGCCCATACAATTGCAGCGGAGGACAGGGCCCCGACGGCCCAGAGTACTGCAGGTGACGCAGCGCGCGGAATCGTCGACGTATTCTGGCGAGGTCGCATGAATAGCGCAAGCGCGGCACCGAGGGTGAGCCCGAAACTGTGGGTGTCTGACCCAAAGTAGGCCCGTGTTGGGTCAGATCCTGGCACATAGGACTGCCCCATGAGTGAGGCGGAGACCAGCGCAAGCAGCAGGACCGCGAGAACGGGTGCTGCTCGGGAACGCAGCAGCAGGATGAGCAGCAGTAAGAGCGGCCAAACGATATAAAACTGTTCTTCGACGGCCAGGGACCAGAGGTTGCGAAAGAGCTCAGGTGTGTCACGCGTGAAGTAGCTGCCTCCGTCGGCGATATAGATCCAGTTGCTGCTGAACGTGGCGGCGCCAAACACCTGTCGACCGAGATTGACGAGGGTGTCGCCGCGCACGAGAAAAGCTGCAGACGAGCAAACCAGCACAACGAGGGCGAGCGCAGGGAGCAGACGACGTGCTCGCCTTCGCCAGAAGCCGCTGAGCGAGATTCGCCCGTTTGCCGCCCGCTCCCGTAGAAGCAGACTGGTAATTAGGAACCCGCTGACGACAAAGAATATGTCGACGCCAATGAACCCGCCGCGCAGCATCCCCGGTGTGAGGTGATAGATAAGAACGAAAATGACGGCAACGGCACGAAGCCCGTCGAGTCCGACAAAACGAGCGCCACCTACAGAAACCGGGGTCACCTCCGGAGCCGCTCCGGGGGAGGGCGAAGGGAGTACTGACAAAGGCTGCATAAATTTCGGAACAAGGGGAACTGCGAATTGGCGTCCCTCAAGGATACCCCGCCAAGTTGGGCTAAATTAGTAGTTATGCCCAGCTCCACCACCCGTCGATTCGTTTTGCCTATTTCGTACGACGGGACGGAATTTGCGGGCTGGGCCAAGCAGCCGGGGCTTCGCACTGTTCAGGGTGTTCTTGAGACCTCTCTCGGAACGATTACGCGGCACCCTGACAACCCGCCAGTGCTCACCGTTGCAGGGCGCACTGACGCAGGCGTTCATGCGCGGGGACAAGTTGCGCACGTTGACCTCAATGACGACCATCTTGCTGCCCTTGGGGACCGGAAATACAGCGGCGAGCGAGTTACCCCGGCCCAGAATCTTCGATCGCGTCTGAGCGGAGTATTCGGCATTAATAATGTTGATCTTGCCGTCGGTGAAGTCACCGAAGTATCGAAGGACTTTGACGCTCGGTTCTCCGCGCTGTGGCGGCGATACGAGTACCGCATCGCCGACCTTGCCGGTCGCAAGGATCCAATCCATCGACGGCACACCGTTTGGCTTGATGTAGATCTTGACCTCGACCTGATGCAGGCTGCCGCACAATCGCTCATCGGCCTCCACGATTTTGCTGCGTTCTGCCGACGGCGAGAAGGGGCAACAACCGTTCGCACCCTGCAGCATTTTGCCTGGACTCGCGACGCAGAAGGCGTACTTATCGCGACCGTTCGAGCCGATGCGTTTTGCCACTCAATGGTGCGTTCGCTTGTTGGCGGGTGTGTTGCCGTTGGGAGTGGCCGCCTGACGCTTGACGAACTGTTGGATGTTCTCCATCAAGCAAAGCGAGGGAGCCGATTTATCGTCATGCCAGCACACGGTTTGTCTCTTGAGCAAGTTGCGTATCCCGACGCGAGTGAGTGGTCGGCACGAGCCGAACTCACCCGCGCCAGGAGAGCCCTCGAAGATCCAAACGATCTCGACGACTAGCGAGTGCCGACGAGTACTGGCACCGGTTGGCTGACCGCTGAACGTCGTTTGCCGAGTTCAACCGTCGGAACGCGGTAGGTCTCCCGCGCGGTGAAGGCTGAGATAGCCGAGATCAGCAGGCATCCTGCCGTAAAGACTGCAACCGGCACCCAGCCGTTGACCCCGTCGCCGAGCAGGGCGAAGCCGATTGTTGGCGCAAATCCAGCGAGGAGAAAACCAAGCTGGGTTCCGAGGGCAAACCCCGCTGCCGCGTTGTAGAGGGCGGGCTCAACGGTTCGTCCGCCCTGACTGGCCCCGGTGAGCTGCTGGCTGTAGTCAGGAAAATTATCAAGCAGGATAAAGCGAATGCCGAGCTCGTCTTGCACAAAGCGAAGCATCTCGTCGCCGTGCTGGATTGCCGCGGTCAGAAGTTCTTCGCGGCCCCTTCCCCGGGAAATCTCGCGAACGTAGGTTGCCGCGGCGTCGAGCGAATCCGAGATGCCGGCGGCCCGCGCGAGGTGGTTGTCGGCCACCCACAGCATCCCGCCAGACACGGCTGAGGTTCCGCCGAGCAAGCTTGCCTTTTCGAGTACGAGGACGCGTAGCCCCTGGTTGGCCGCGGTTGCGGCCGCCGTGAGGCCTGCTGCCCCAGACCCGATGACAACAACATCGTAGGTTGTTCGTTCTGGCCCACTGATAATCTGCATGTTTTCTCCCGTCGACACTGACGTGTGTATTGGAGATTGACGGTAGCAATGGGGGAATGCCCCTCCGCGGCGTTACCCGTTGAACGGGTATGGCTTAGTTGTTGTCGGAAGGCAACGGATGCGTGGGGATGCGGTATGGGCGTGGTCCCTCGTCCCCCATTGCGCGCGAAATGCCTCGGGCGGCCGTGCGCAGTGCTGGCACTGTCGAGGGGAGTTGTTCCTGACCCCTGTGCACGATGACGCTCAGAGCCGCAACCAACTTGTGTCCGCGCTCGAACACCGGCACGGCGATGCCGGTTGACTCCGGAACGATGACTCCAGGCACGCTGGCATAGCCAACCCGATAGATTTCGGTGAGCAATCGTCTCAACTCATTGGGATCGGTGATGGTTTGGTCGGTGAAGCGCTGAAGTGGCCGGTTGAGGACTCGATTTCTCAGCTGATCGTCGGCGTACGCAAGCATGATGAGTCCTGACGAGCAGGCGTGCAGTGGGAGGCGACTCGCGACCTCAGCGATGTTTGTGGTCGTCGAGTGCGAAGACAGGCGGTGAATATAGAGCACCTCGTTCGCATCGAGCACGCTCAGCGAGGTGTGTTCCCGAACGATGGAGTGCACGTCCTCCATAAACGGGAGGGCGACCGTGCTGAGTGAAACGGTGTGCGAGCCCCTTGATGCGAGTTCCCAGAGTCGACGACCAAGTCGGATGTGTCCAGACGCGTCCCGTTCGAGCATTCCCTCAAGGGTGAGATCGGCCACAAGCCGATGAGTTGTGCTTTGGGCGAGACCTACTCTGCGAGAAAGTTCTGAGACGGTGAGGGTCGTTCGGCGCGTGTCGAAGGCATCAAGGATCCTGGCGACGCGGCTCACCACGGATTCGCCTGAGGGTGAATTGGCCATGCCTCATTATGCAGGGAGGAATTCGCCTCGCGTTTGCAGGGAAAGCTGTGGTAGTGTTGATCCTTGGTGTCATGCGCTCTCGTAGTGCTGCGCCCGAAGTTGAGCCCTCCGACGACCAGTTTCCTGAAACTGGCAATAGGAGTGGGATTCACGAACACCTCATTTCGACACAGAAAGCAGCACAGTAGTGACTCGCACATTTTCACCCAAGCCCTCAGATCAGAAACCTGAGTGGATCGTAATCGACGCCGCTGACGTGGTACTGGGTCGCCTCGCAACCCACGCTGCCGCCCTTCTGCGCGGCAAGCACAAGCCGACCTTTGCTCCTCACATGGACATGGGCGACTTCGTCATCATCATCAACGCCGACAAGGTTGTTCTCACGGGCAACAAGGCCGAGAAGAAGCGCGCCTACCGTCACTCGGGTTACCCGGGCGGCCTGAGCTCGGTTTCATACACCGAACTCCTTGAGAAGAACCCAGAGCGCGCAGTAGAGAAGGCCATCCGTGGCATGCTCCCGAAGAACTCGCTCGGAGCCGACCAGTTCCGCAAGCTGAAGGTCTACGCGGGTGCAGAGCACCCTCACGGCGCACAGCAGCCAAAGGCATTCACGTTCAATCAGGTCGCGCAGTAGTCGCGAAGCCTAGTAGACATAAAAGATAAAAGGATTTTAGACATCGTGGCCACTATTGCAGACCAGATTGAAGCTTCAGAAAGCTTCACCACCGAAACCCCAGCCGAGGCAGCTCCTAAGGCAGCTCGCCCAGCACTGAGCGTTCCCGGCGCAGCCGTTGGACGTCGCAAGCAGGCAATCGCCCGCGTGCGCCTCATCCCCGGCACCGGAAAGATCACCGTCAACGGACGCGAGATCGAAGACTACTTCCCAAACAAGCTGCACCAGCAGCTCATCAACGACCCCTTCACGCTTCTTGAGCTTGTTGGCGGATACGACGTTATCGCTCGTATCTCGGGCGGCGGACCTTCGGGTCAGGCTGGTGCCCTTCGCCTCGGAATCGCTCGCGCGCTGAACGAGATCGACGAAGAGAACAACCGCCCAGCACTGAAGAAGGCCGGCTTCCTGAGCCGCGACGCTCGTGTGAAAGAGCGTAAGAAGGCCGGACTCAAGAAGGCCCGTAAGGCTCCTCAGTACTCGAAGCGTTAAACCGCTTCGGGATCAGGAACGATCTTGCGTCGCCTTTTTGGCACGGACGGCGTCCGTGGTCTTGCGGGAATCGACGTTACAGCCGACCTGGCACTCGGGCTTGCTCAAGCAGCAGCCCGGGTGCTGGGTCGTTCTGCACGTGAAGACTCTCGCCGCCCAGTCGCCGTTGTAGCCCGAGACCCACGAGTTTCGGGAGAATTCATTTCCGCCGCGGTTGCGGCAGGACTTGCAAGCTCTGGCGTTGATGTTCTCGACGCCGGAGTTATCCCCACACCGGCTGCCGCTTTCCTGGTAGCCGATGTGGATGCCGACTTTGGTGTGATGGTTTCTGCCTCACACAATCCAGCGCCCGACAATGGTATTAAGTTCTTTGCCCGCGGTGGCAAGAAACTTGCCGACGAGGTCGAGGACCGTATCGAGGCCGCGCTCAGCGAACCAAAGCTCAGCCCAACGGGCCGCGAGGTCGGTCGCATTCGCAGATTTGCGGATGCCGAAGATCGTTACGTCCTTCACCTGCTTGGCACCATGCCGGTTCGTCTTGATGGCATCCACGTTGTACTTGACTGTGCGCACGGCGCTGCCGCTGGTATTTCCCCGGATGTCTTCCGTGACGCTGGAGCCACGGTGACCGTTATCGGTAACGATCCAGACGGCTACAACATCAATGATGGTGTCGGCTCTACTCATCTTGACCTCATCGGTAAAACGGTCGTCGAGATTGGTGCCGATCTTGGCATCGCACACGATGGTGATGCTGACCGCTGCCTTGCGGTCGACCATGAGGGCAACGTCGTCGACGGAGACATGATTATGGCAATTCTTGCTGTCTCAATGTCTGAACGAGGACTGCTCAAAGACCACACTCTTGTCGCGACAGTGATGAGTAACCTTGGCCTTCGCATGGCGATGCGCGATCACGGCATCAGTATTGTTGAGACCGGGGTTGGCGACCGCTACGTGCTTGAGGTCCTCAACGAAGGCAATTACTCGCTTGGTGGGGAACAATCAGGGCACGTGATCATGAGTGAGCACGCGACAACCGGCGACGGCATCCTAACCGGCCTGCAGCTTGCCGCCGAGATGGTTCGAACAGAGAAGACGCTGAAAGAGCTTTCGACGCTCATGACCGTCTATCCTCAGGTGCTCGTGAATGTGAAGGGTGTTGACCGTTCAAAGTCGGCAACCGACTCAGTCATCGCGCAGGCAGTTGCGCAGGCCGAAATTGTGCTTGGTGAATCAGGCCGAGTCTTGCTGCGCCCATCCGGCACCGAGCCCGTTGTCCGAGTCATGGTCGAGGCTGCCGAGCAGCATGTGGCAGAACAGCTAGCGAATGACCTCGCGGACGTCGTCCGCGCCCGAACCGCGCTCTAGTACCTGCATCTATTTGCGAGTAATTGTCGAGAAAAGACTCTTTTCTCGCAGAAACTCGCAAATAGATGCAGGTTAGAACTTGCGGAGGAGAACCTTCTGCACCGTGTGGTCAGAGTCTTTCCTGAGCACGAGCGAGGCTCGTGAGCGAGTTGGGCGCACGTTCTCGATGAGGTTCGGCTCGTTGATGTTTTTCCAGTACTCGCCGGCGACGGCGCGGGCCTGCTCTTCGCTGAGGTCGGCAAATCGCCGGAAATGAGAATTTGGGTCGGTGAACGCGCCCTTCTGCAGTGCAAGGAAACGTTCTTCGTACCAGTGCGCGATATCGCTGGTACGGGCATCCACATAGATCGAAAAATCGAACAGGTCACTGACCGCCAGAGGATGCTGTGCGGTTGCCGACTGCAACACGTTCAGCCCTTCGACAATGAGGATGTCTGGTTGGCGAACGGTGATGTGGGCATTCGGCACGATGTCGTAGACAAGATGAGAATAAAACGGCGCCCTCACCTCGGCGGCTCCGCCCTTGACCTGCGTCACAAACTTGAGCAGCGCGCGGCGGTCGTATGACTCGGGGAAGCCTTTACGGTGGGCGATGCCACGCCGCTCAAGTTCGGCATTGGTGTACAAAAAACCGTCGGTCGTGATGAGATCGACTCGAGGGGTGTCATCCCACCGGGCGAGAAGCTCGCGAAGGAGGCGCGCCATGGTCGATTTACCGACGGCAACCGAGCCTGCAACGCCAATCACAAACGGGGAGGGACGAGTGTTGTCTCCGAGAAATGAATGGGCCCGCTCGTTGAGGCGCTTGGTGCCAGCCGCGTACATATTTATGAATCTGCTGAGAGGTCTGTAGACCTCGTTGACCTCGGTCATATCGAGCGGTTCGCCGAGGCCACGCAACTGCACAATCTCAGTTTCTGTAAGCGGAAGCGGGGTATTTGGGGCAAGCGCTGCCCACTGGGACCTGGAGATCTCAGTGTAGGGATTGGCGAGGTCTTCCTGCCATGCGCGCGTCGTAGCTGTCATCGGTATCCAATAGTGCCACTAAACTGTTCCATATGTGTGGAATCGTGGGTTACACCGGAAATAATGACACCGTCGGCGTGCTGATGGGTGGACTCAAGCGACTCGAATATCGGGGATATGACTCAGCAGGCATTGCTGTGATCACCGATTCGGGGGCTCTTGACACCCGAAAGAAGGCCGGAAAACTGGCCGTCCTGAGCGACGACCTTAACGCGCACCCGCTCACAGCGGGCAATACCGGAATCGGTCACACGCGCTGGGCAACACACGGAGGACCAACCGACGTAAACGCCCACCCGCATCTTGCCGATGACGGGCGCCTTGCGCTCATTCACAACGGCATCATCGAAAACTTTGCGCCGCTTAAAGCCGAATTGCTTGAGGCCGGATACACGTTTGAAAGTGAAACGGACACGGAAATTGTTGCCGTCGAGCTTGGCCGCGCGTATCGCGAGGTCGGAAACCTTCGCGACGCATTCCGTGCGGTTGTCGGTCGCCTCGAAGGAACGTTTACGCTGCTCGCCGTCCACAGTGACGAGCCTGGAGTCGTTGTGGCTGCTCGCCACAACTCGCCGCTGGTCGTTGGCCTTGGTGACGGAGAAAACTTCTTGGGGTCCGACGTCGCCGCGTTTGTCGAGCACACGCACCGCGCCGTCGCCATCGGTGAAGACAACATTGCAGTCATTACGCCAGAGTCGGTTGTTGTTACCGATTTTGCGGGCAACCACGTTGAACTCGAAGAATTTGAAATCGCCTGGGACGCCACATCCGCCGATAAAGGTGGATGGTCGAGCTTCATGGCCAAAGAGATCGCAGAGCAGCCAGAGGCTATTGCTAACACCCTCCGCGGCCGCATTGTTGACGGAATCGTTGAGATTCCCGAGCTCGCGGGCCTCGGTGCTGACACGCTCCGCGATATCGACCGCATTGTTATCGTGGCTTGCGGAACCGCATCCTACGCCGCAAGCGTCGCGCGCTACGCGATCGAGGCGTGGGCACGCGTGCCCGTCACTGTCGAACTCAGCCACGAGTTCCGCTACAGCAACCCGGTGCTGAGCGAGCGCACGCTCCTCATCTCGGTCAGCCAATCAGGCGAGACCATGGATACGCTCATGGCCGTGAAGTACGGCCGCGACGCCGGAGTGAAAACGCTTTCGGTATGCAACACCCAGAGTGCAACGATTCCTCGCGAGTCGGACGGCGTCATTTACACGCACGCCGGACCAGAGGTAGCTGTTGCGTCGACCAAAGCATTCATTGCCCAGATTGTCGCTCTGTACCTCTTCGGCCTGCACCTGGCAAACGTTCGAGGCACGCTGACCGCAGAAGAGCTTGCCGAACTCACTGAGCAGCTCACTGGTGTTCCAGAGCAGCTTGCAGAGGTGCTTGAGGTCACTGAGACGGTTCGTACGCTTGCGCACTGGATGGCTGACACCCGTTCGGTACTGTTCCTCGGTCGCCACGTTGGGTTCCCGATTGCCCTTGAGGGCGCGTTGAAGCTCAAGGAGATTTCCTACATTCATGCCGAGGGCTTCGCCGCTGGCGAGCTGAAGCACGGCCCTATTGCGCTCATCGAGCCTGGACAGCCGGTTTTTGTGATGGTGCCGAGCCCGCGCAACTCGCCGGTGATGCACTCTAAGATCGTGTCGAACATCCAGGAGATTCGTGCCCGTGGCGCCCGCGTTATCGCGATCGCAGAGAAGGGCGACGCGGCGGTGCTTCCGTATGCGGACGAGGTCATTCCGCTTCCTATCGCAGAGCTCTTCATGCAGCCGCTGCTGACGGTGGTTCCATTGCAGCTGTTTGCCCTCGAACTGTCGACGGCAAAGGGCCTCGACGTTGACCAGCCGCGGAACCTCGCCAAATCGGTTACCGTCGAGTAACTCGGTCGCGTCTGCGGGAAGCACTGCACACATGATTCTTGGAATTGGGGTTGATACCGCAGAGATTGCTCGATTCGAGCGCTCTCTGCGGCGCACTCCGGCCCTTGCGACGCGCCTGTTTGCCGAACAGGAGCGGATGCTTCCCGTCTGGTCACTCGCCGCGCGCTTTGCGGCAAAAGAAGCGCTCATTAAGGCGCTCGGAGGAGACCACGAGCTTGGCTGGCACGACATGGTTATTCCAGCAACGGCCGGGGCACGGCCGAGCTTTGAACTGACGGAGGCCCTTGCCGCCGTGCGTGAGCGGATTGGCGTGACGAACATCCACCTTTCTTTGACCCACGACGGTGGCATGGCTACCGCATTTGTGGTGGTGGAAGGAGACCCCTCATGACAAGCGAGGTACTTGAACAGCGGCCGTTCCGGCGTGCAGTCGTGAGCACCAGCGCCATTGCCGAAAACGTTCGCAGCCTTCGCGCTCGGTTTGCGGGGCAGACAGTCATCGCGGTCGTGAAGGCGAATGCCTACGGTCATGGCGCCGTTGCGTCCGCACGGGCGGCCCTCGCCGGCGGGGCGACGTGGCTCGGCGTCGCAGACCTGAACGAAGCGATTGAGCTTCGCAGCGCTGGAATTGATTCGTCGCTGTTGTGCTGGGTCCACGGACCGAACACCGCGTTTGAGTACGGAATCGCCAAGAACATCGACATTGGCGTGAGCTCGCTTGCACAGCTTGAGGCCGTCGCTGCAGCGGTCGCCCGGCTGCGGCTGGGCAACGAGGCCGGTCCGGTTACCGCCATGATCCAGATTAAATGCGACTCCGGGCTGAGCCGAAATGGCGTGCCGTCCGACCAGATCACGTCGGTCTTCTCCAGGGCTCGCGAGCTGGAGCGCGCTGGCGTGCTGCGCGTGCGCGGCCTGTTCAGCCACCTCTCGAATGCATCTGAGGCGGATGATCGCGAGGCGATCGCCGCGTTTGCCGGAATCGTGAAGATGGCAACGGATGCCGGGCTTGAGCCGGACCTCATCCATATTGCAGCCTCGGCTGCCGCGCTGAGCTATTCGGCAGAAGACCTCGTCGTGTTGCCGGTCAACGCGGTCCGCCTTGGGCTCGTGATTTATGGCCTTTCCCCACTCGAGGGAGTAACCTCCGCGGATCTTGGACTTCGCCCGGCAATGCGCCTGGAAGGGACCGTGCTCAACGTGAAGCGCGTTCCCGCAGGAGCTGGCGTATCTTACGATTACACGTACCGGACCGCGGGGGAGACCACCCTCGCCCTTGTTGGCCTCGGCTACGCAGACGGAATCCCACGGGCCGCCTCGAACTCGGCCCAGATCTCCGTTCGGGGCCGTACGTATCGCATTGCGGGTCGAGTCGCCATGGACCAGTTTGTACTCGATGTTGGCGACGATACTGTTGACGTGGGTGATACCGCCGTCATCTTTGGCGATCCGAACGACGGCTATCCGTCGGTGGAGTCGTTTGCGGAAGCCTGCGGCACGATTAACTACGAGATTGTGACCAGGGTCGGCCCGCGTGCTTACCGCGAGTACACAACCGAATAGGGTAGAAAATGCTGACAACGTTGACCGTTTCTCACCCAGATGCAATGCACGAGCTTGGCATACTGCTTGGAAGGCAGCTCAAGCCTGGTGATCTGGTTGCGCTGACCGGCCCGCTCGGAGCGGGAAAGACGACGCTGACACGCGGCATCGGCGAGGGCTTGGGCGTCAGAGGACCCGTCACGAGCCCAACCTTTGTTCTGGCGCGCACCCATCCTTCGCTGGTTGGCGGCCCGCCGCTTGTGCACGTTGATGCCTACCGGCTGTCGAGCGCGCTTGAGCTTGATGACCTTGACATCGATTTTATGAACTCCGTTGTGGTTGTCGAATGGGGCGCGGGGATGCTTGACGGTATTTCCGACTCGCTGCTTGACCTTGTCATTGAGCGGCCAACGGGCGCCGGCGCTGACACCGTCGAAACCCCTGAGGGTGAAGAGCCCATCGAGCCCCGTATCCTCCGCGTGACAACAACAGGACCGCGCTGGGACAGCGGCCTACAACTCGGCCTGTAGCCGCTTCGTTAGCGCAAACGCTTGGCCGCTGTCGCTGCAATTGCATCTGCCACAACGGTGAGCGGGGCAGAACTGAGGCTCCACTGCTGCCAGTAGAGCGGAACATCCACCGCTCCAGCCTCGTCAAAATTGAGAAGTGAGCCGTTCGCTATTTCGGCGCGACCAAGATCTTCTGGAACGAGGCCCCAGCCGAGCCCGGCCACGATGGCCCTCGTGAAATCGGTTGCCGAGGGGATGACGTGCTGCGGGGGATTCGTGACAACACCGTGCCGCTCGCGGAGGTAGGTGCCCTGCAGCTCATCCTTTTGGTCAAACACAAGATGTGGGGCGGCGGATAGCGCGTCGCTGAGCTGCCTGCCGTCCAACCAGCGCTGTGCAAAAGCGGGAGCCGCGAGGGGGAGGTAACGCATCTTGCCGAGGAGCGACACCACGCAGCCCTGCACTGGTTCGGGGTCTGACGTGATGACCGCCATGACATTTCCTTCGCGCAAGAGCCTGGTTGAGTGCGCTTCGTCTTCCCTCCTGATGTCGAAGCAGATGCGGGCCTCCGGTGGTATCGATGCGAGGGCTGGGAGCGCCCAGGTAGAGAGCGAGTCGGCGTTGATGACCACAGCGACGCTTGTGTATTCGGCCCTATCGGGGTCGAGTGCTTGAATGGCATCCTTCTGGATTGCGGCCGTTTGCCTCGCGAGCCGAAGGATGACCTGTCCCGAATCGGTTGGCCTCAGCGGCTTGCTTCGCCGCAGGAGAACCCTGCCAACCGCCGATTCGAGGGCTTTGATGCGCTGGCTGACTGCCGACGAGGTGATGTTGAGCTGCTGCGCGGCAAGCTCAAACGTGCCGCAATCAATGACGGCGGCAAATGCCCTGAGTTGGTCAGAATGAAAGTCCACATTAGCAATACTACTTAAGCCGTAAAATCATTAGCTAGACTTCAATAAGGTGTCGACCATAGGCTCGCCTAGTGAACACGTTTCTGCCCCACATGCTTGCCGGCCTTGGCCTCGGCTTTTCGCTCATTATCGCCATTGGCGTACAGAATATCTTTGTCCTCCGTCAAGGCATCCGTGGGGAACACGTGCTGCCCGTTGTACTCGTCTGTGCGCTCTCCGACGCCGCGTTGATCCTTCTTGGCGTGACTGGGCTGGGGGTCATCATCGAGCGGGCACCCCTGCTCATCACGATTATTCGTTGGGCAGGGGCAGCGTTTCTTCTTACGTATGCGGTGCTGGCGGCCCGACGTGTGTTCACCGCGAACTCGCTCGACGTCACGACAGAAGGAAAATCTGCCGGGCTTGGAGCCACCGTGCTAGCGGTGCTTGCGCTCACCTGGCTCAACCCGCACGTGTACCTCGACACCGTGCTGTTGCTCGGGTCAATCGCAAACACGCACGGGATTGACGGCCGCTGGTGGTTCGCCGTCGGTGCGGTTTTGGCAAGTGTGATCTGGTTTACTGCTCTTGGATACGGGGCGAGGCTTCTTCGCCCGCTGTTTGCCAAGCCAATTGCTTGGCGTGTGCTTGACGCAATCATTGCCGTTGTGATGCTTGTGCTCGGCGTGAAACTGGTGCTTCCGTAGCGCAAATCGTAACGGGGCGTTTGTTCTTGGCTATGCCTCGAACGCCGGAAACTCTGCCGTCACGTTGAGCCCGCCACCCGCGCGCGGTGTGATGGTAAGCGTCCCGCCGTGGCGATCAACAATCGCCGAAACGATTGAGAGACCGAGCCCGCGGTTCGGCTGGCCTGTGGTGTTCGTGCGGCCACCGTCGCGATAGAACGGGTCAGCGAGGTATTCAACCGATTCCGGCGCAACCGCCGGCCCGCTGTTCGATACGGTGATGCTGACCCAGCGAGGGGCCCTGCTCGTAGACACCCGGACGAAGCCGCCGTCGACGTTGTGCCGAAGGCCGTTCTCAACGAGGTTCCGGATCAGCTGCCTGGCGAGGACCTGGTCACCGCTTGCAACCGCGGTGGTGAGGTTGCTTTCCAGCGTGATGCAGGACTCAACCGCGTCAGCCGTTGACTCGTCAATGACCTCCTGCGCGAGATGGTGCAGGTTGACGGGGGAATGCGACGGCTCGGCCGACTCAATTTCGGCAAGATCGAGCAGGGCCTCAACCGTATTGATGCTTCGCTCGTTTGTCTCTCGAAGTCGCAGCAGCATGGCCTTTTCGCTTTCGCCGGACTCAAGCAGCGCAACATCGATCATGGCCCGTGACGTTGCCAGCGGCGTCCGCAGCTCGTGGGAGGCATTCGCTGCGAATCGGCGATAGGTACCAAAGGATCGCTCAAGCGAGCCGAGCATCTCGTCAAACGTCGCTGCAAGGTCAGTGATCTCATCGCGCGGCCCATCAAGCTCGATGCGGTGCTGGAGTTCGCCCTTCGCTGCACGGCTGGCCGCCGCGTTTACGTACTGGAGTGGCTTGAGCATCCGGCCCGCCATGATCCAGCCAACAATTGCGCCGCCGACCCCGAGAATGATGAGGGTTGCGATAGAAATAATGAGCAGCAGCCTGAGAATATCGTCTCGAGTGCTGACAACAACGGTCTGGGCAATCGCCGTTGTGCCGTCGGGAAAGACGGCGCCGTAGTCGGGCGCGGTCAGCTCGTAGCCGCGAGTCGAGTAGAGTTCTGCCGGCTCGCTGAGCGAGGTGGCCGTGCCAAATTCATACGTTGGCACGAGCCCGATGAAGACATAAATAATGGCAAGCATGATTGCGCCGGCGATGAGCAACAGGCCTGCGTAGGTGAGCGTCAGCCGCGCCCGCACCGTGAGGTGATACGTGCGAGGGTTCTCGCGGAGTTCAGCGAGTTTCTTGTTCAATTGCATAGCCAACTCCCGCAACGGTTTTGATGACCCACGGCTCGTCGAGTTTTCTCCGCAGTGTGCTGATGGTGACCTTTACTGAGTTGGTAAAGGGGTTTGCGTTTTCATCCCATGCCTTCTCAAGCAGGGTCTCCGCGCTGACAACCCCGCCTTCCGCTCGTAGCAAGACTTCGAGCACCGAGAATTCTTTGCGGGTGAGGTTCACATAGCGACCCTCGCGGAAGACTTCGCGCCTGAACGGATCAAGCTGGATGCCGTTCATCGCCAGAACCGGCGGCAACGCCGTGAACTGACGCCGGGTGAGGGCCCTCAGCCTCGCGATGAGTTCGGGAAACTCAAACGGCTTTGAGAGGTAGTCGTCGGCACCAAGTTCTAATCCACCGACTCTGTCCCGAAGCAGCCGCGCAGCGGTGAGCATGAGGATCGCAGGGCGACACGGCCTTGTGGCGAGCTGCTTGCAGACGTCGTCGCCGTGCGTTCCCGGAATGTCTCGGTCGAGCAAAATAACGTCGTACTCGTTGACCTCAACCGCGCTCAGCGCGTCATTCCCATCGCCAACGATATCTGCCGAGATTGCTTCGAGGCGGAGCGCCGACCGGATGGCGTCGGCCAGATAGGCCTCGTCTTCCACAATAAGTACGCGCACTGCTGCCCTTCGATTGATGCTGTTCCCCAGATGATCTGTACCCAGTGAAACATGCCGAGCATAAAAGAAACGTAAAGAGAACCCTTTACCTGCTCGCAACCGGCGCTTTGGTGAGCTAGAGACATCCATCGACAACCGGTGGATAGAGCGAAAGGTCATCTCATGAAATCAACACTGTCCCGTCTGGGCGTGGCGCTTGCCAGCATCGTCTTCCTCATTGGCGTCTCGGCCTGCTCGCCTGTTACTGGCGATAGCGACGCCGACGGCGAGCTGAAGAGCGGCGATAGCAACTCGGAGTTCAACGCGTGGAACGTGAAGTTCACCAAGTGTATGAAAGCGGAGGGCGTTGATATGCCCGAGGTCCAAGCTGTTGACGGAAGCGGTACCTCCAGCACTCGTGTCATGGACGGCGACATGGATTTTGAAGCGTACGAGCAGGCGAGTAAGACCTGCCTTGACGAGGTCGGAAAGCCGCCAGTGCAAGAAGGAGGCATGGATGAGGAAGAAATGAAGACCTCCATGCTTGCTTTTGCAAAGTGCATGCGGGAAGCCGGGTACGACTATCCAGACCCTGTTTTTAGCGAGGGCGGGACGATGGGTATGGCTGCGACAAGCGCTGACGACTTTGCCCCTGCCGATCTTGATCGGTGCAATAAGGAAGCCGGCCTTCCCGAAATGAAGATGAGCAAGTGATGACTTCGGAAACTCGCAAACGATCGAGGCCGCTGCTGATTGGCCTCGGCGCTTTCGTTCTTGTTGGTGCCGTTGTTGCGGGCATCATGTTGAGCAGGCCACCGGCCCCCGCAGAAGCAACAAAGCCTGACGTTGAGGTGACAACAGCATCCGTGAGTCGGGGCGAGCTCACCGAACGGGTTCGGGCCAAAGGAAAACTCGCGTTCACCAACGCTCGAAAGATTGGCTCAAGCAAACAGGGGACGGTCACCTGGCTTCCCGATATTGGAAGCGTACTGGCGCAAGGGCAGGCCCTGTTTTACATCGATAACGAGCCAGTTGTGTTGTTCAGGGGAACGCTTCCCGCCTGGCGTTCATTTGAGCAGGGCATGACCGACGGGCCCGACGTGCAACAGCTCGAGCAGAACCTGCTTGATCTGGGTTTTTTGGACGGCACGCCGGGTGAAACGTTCAACTGGCTCACAACGGCAGCAATTAAGGCCTGGCAAAAATCGATTGGTCTCGAACAAACCGGAACGATCGCAGTTGGTGACATCCTCTTTGTGCCCTCGGACGTCCGGGTAACGGACCACGTTGCTGCGGCTGGCGATCAAGCCGGCCCAGAGCTCATGACGGTGACGAACACGGACAAGCGGGTGAGCGCTTCAATCGAGACGGCGCAGAGCGAGCTTGCCGTCGTTGGAGCCTCCGTGAGCCTCCAGCTGCCTGACGGAACCCAAACAACGGGAACCATCGAGAGCGTTGGGTCGCCTGTTGAAGAGGAGACGCCGATGGGCGGTAAGACGCTCAAAATTCCGATCCAAGTGCGGCCAGACGACGCCGCCATCGTTGCCGCGCTGAATAACATCACGGTGACGGCAGTGCTGACCCAGGTCAAACGAGACGATGCCCTAATCCTTCCGGTGACGGCGCTGCTGGCCCAGCCTGGCGGCGGGTTTGCGGTTGAGCGGGTCACGGGTACCGGAACGAAGCGGAAAACGGCGACGGTTCCGGTTGAGCTTGGGGCGTTTGCTGATGGGCAGGTTGAGGTCGTTGGTGGGGATCTTGCCGAGGGCGATACCGTGGTGGTCGCAGAATGAGCGCGCTCATTGACTTGGCCTCAGTATCGCGAAGCTACGGTTCTCCGCCAACCGTGGCGCTGCGCAACATCGACCTCAGCGTCGACAGGGGAGAGATGGCCGCAATCGTTGGGCCGAGCGGCTCCGGCAAATCGACGTTGCTGAACGTGATGGGCACGCTTGATCGGCCATCGGCTGGCAGGGTACGGATCGATGGGCGGGACGTGGACGTGTTGAAGGATGCTGAGCTTTCTGCGCTCCGCGCGTTCACGATCGGGTTTGTCTTTCAACAGTTTCACCTCGCGGAGGGAGTGACAGCGCTCGACAATGTGGCTACCGGGTTGTTGTACAGCGGTGTCTCGCGCAAGCAGCGAAGGGAACGGGCTGGGAACGCCCTTGACCGTGTTGGACTCGGCCACCGCATCGGTCATAAACCAAAGGAGCTGTCTGGCGGCGAACGCCAGCGCGTTGCAATCGCACGGGCGGTCATCGGAGAGCCGCCGCTGTTGCTTGCTGACGAACCAACAGGCAGCCTCGATACGGCGTCGGGTGAGGGCATCATGCAGCTCCTGAATGAGCTCAACGCGGCTGGCACAACCGTGATTGTCATCACCCATGACAACGACCTCGCCTCGCGGATGCCGAGACAGATCGAAATCCGCGACGGCGAGCTCATCCGTGACAGCAAGCCACGCGTCATTCTTGAGGGGGTGGCCTCGTGAGCGGAGCGGAACAATCTCGCGCGTCTGGTCTGTTGCGCTCGCGGCTCAGAACGAACGACCTGATCGCCCTGAGCTTTCACGGGTCACGGGCGCACCCGCTGCGGGCGATTCTTTCGTCGCTTGGTATCGCTATCGGGATCGCGGCGATGGTCGCCGTAATCGGCATCGCCACATCCAGTGAGGCGCTCGTGCGAGAAAAGCTTGCCGCCCTTGGTACCAATGTGCTCACCGTCAGCGCCGGAAATACTATGTTCGGCGAAGACGCAACGCTTCCTCCAGAAGCGGTCGAGCGCGTCAGGCGCATAGACGGAGTGCAAGCGGCAAGCTCAACCGCCCTTATGGATAAAATTCACGTGTATCGCAACGCCTTTGTTGATCAAGGAGCCACCGCAGGCCTTGGCGTTCGCGCGGCGGACGTTGACCTGCTCGAAGCGACCGGCAGCAGCGTCAAACGCGGGGCATGGCTCAACGAGTCGACGGCAAAACTGCCAACAGTTGTGCTCGGCTCGGCCGCGGCAGAACGGTTAGGTATCAGCGAGATCGGCAGTGCTGTCTGGCTTGGCGATCGCTCGTTTATTGTCGTCGGGATCCTCAACCCATCATTTCTTGCACCAGAGCTGGATAGCTCAGCACTGATTGGTATCAACGCCGCGACGACTCTGTTCGGCTTCGACGGCTCTCCCACCACGCTGTACGAAAAGTCTGACGAGGATGCCGTCACGAAGGTTCGTAACGTGCTTCCGGCAACGGTAAACCCGCAAGCCCCAACAGAGGTTGAGGTCAGTCGACCTTCCGACGCCCTTGCCGCACAAAACACGGTTGACCAAGCGTTTACCGGTCTGCTTGTTGGGGTCGGATCGATCGCGCTACTTGTTGGCGGCATCGGCGTCGCGAACACCATGGTGATATCAGTCCTTGAGCGGCGTCGGGAGATTGGCCTTCGCCGCTCCCTCGGCGCGACCAGGAGCCATATCCGGCTGCAATTTCTCAGTGAGGCCGTATTGCTCTCGGCCTATGGAGGTCTTGCCGGTTCACTGCTTGGGCTAGGGATTACCGCGGTTGTGGCAAACGGCAACGGGTGGCCCGTCGCCATCCCGCCGGCCGTTTTGGCCGCAGGCGTGATTGTCACCATGTTGGTTGGGGCGGTGGCAGGAGTGCTTCCGGCCATCCGTGCCTCGCGAACTTCTCCGACGGCCGCGCTGAGCGCCTAGCCCGTCCCAACGTGGGGTGCGAACGGTCGCACCCCACAGCTGGCGGTCGGGCGCGGCCGCGTGCCACAAGCGAGTACCCTTGAAGGGTGCTGCTTGCTATTGATACGTCCCTCGGAACCAGTGTCGGCGTTGTATCGGCAGATGGGAGGCCCTGTGATGCGGTCTCAACCGATCCTCTCCGTCACGCCGAGGTGATTGGTACGCTCATTGCCGAGGCCCTCGCACAGGCGAATGCCGTGCCAGCGGATATCACCGAGGTCATTTGCGGAGTTGGCCCCGGCCCGTTTACCGGGCTTCGTGTTGGTATCGCGGCGGCTCACGCCTTTGCCGCCGGTCGTGCCATACCTGTCCGCTCGTTTGTCAGCCACGATGCGATTGCGCTCGAGGAATACGATACGGCGTCCGCAGAAGACGTTGTTGTCGTGACGGATGCCAGGCGCCGCGAGGTCTACTGGTCGCGCTACTCTCCTGTCCCCTCGCCGGACGAGGGACTGCAATGGAGGCGCATCTCCGGTCCAACGGTGAGCAAAGCGGATGACCTGCCAGCGGGCATCCGAGTGATCGACGGGAATAGCACCGGGCTGCGCGCGTCGTCCCTCATCGAATTGGCTGAGCGGATGCGAGCGGCTGATATCGAACCCGAATCTGGCGAAGCCTTATATTTGCGGTCGCCAGATGTCACCCCGTCCAACGGCCTAAAGCGGGTGACCAATTGATTACACTGCGCGACGCAACCGGTGACGACCTCGATGGGATCATGGCAATCGAGACGCCAACCTTTGCCCGCGAGGCTTGGTCTCGCGCCTCGATGCAGCAGGAACTCTCGGCCGATCACCGTCGCTACATCGTTCTTGTTGATGGCGACCGGCTCGTTGGCTACGCCGGACTGTTATGCGCCCGCGGTGGGGGCGAGGGCGATATCCAAACCATTGCTGTGCTTCCCGATTATCGTGGGAGGGGGCTCGGCCGACGGATGCTCGCAACCCTCTGCAACGAAGCTCGCGACCGCGGTGCCAGGGAAGTTTTTCTCGAGGTTCGCGCTGATAATCCGACGGCAGAGGGGCTGTACGCCAGCGTTGGATTTGAACGACTTGGAATCAGGCCCGGCTACTACCAACCAGACAACATTGACGCGGTGATGATGAGACTCAACCTTGACAGCGTTCCTGCCGACGAAGACCTCGCGCAGCAGGCAGAGGCGGCCCTTCGCGCGGTTCCAGCCGCGCCCCTTGTGCTCGGAATCGAGACGAGCTGCGACGAGACCGGAATTGGTATTGTTCGAGGCACCGAGCTGCTCGCAAACGCCATCGCGTCGAGCATGGACGAGCACGCCAGGTATGGCGGCGTTGTCCCAGAAGTTGCGGCACGCGCGCACGTCGAGGCGCTCAAGCCGACGCTCGATGAGGCGCTTGCCGAGGCCGGAATCCGCTACGAAGACCTCGACGCGATCGCGGTAACGAGCGGTCCAGGCCTCTCCGGTGCGCTGATGGTCGGGGTGAGCGCGGCAAAGGCGCTTGCGGTGTCTCTCGATAAACCGCTGTATGCCGTGAACCACCTGGTCGGACATGTTGGCGCGGATGTGCTTCGTTCGCGTGAGGATCACGAGCCGCTCGAATTTCCGACGATTGCGCTTCTTGTATCGGGCGGGCACACTTCCTTGCTGCTCGTTCGCGACCTGGTGAGTGACGTTGAGCTGCTCGGCGAGACCATAGACGATGCCGCCGGCGAAGCATTCGACAAGGTTGCTCGTGTGCTTGGGCTGCCGTATCCGGGTGGCCCGCAGATTGACCGCGTCGCTGCCGAGGGCAATCCAAAAGCTATCCGCTTCCCGCGCGGGCTGAGCTTGCCAAAAGACATGGCGAAGCATCGTTACGACTTCTCGTTCTCAGGGCTGAAGACCGCGGTTGCGCGCTACGTCGAGAAACTGCAGGACGCGGGCGAACCGGTTCCCATCGCGGATGTGGCCGCGAGCTTCCGTGAGGCTGTCGCCGACATCCTCACCGCAAAAGCGATTGCCGCGTGCAACGATCTTGGGGTGCCACGTCTGCTGCTTGGCGGCGGCGTTGTGGCGAACGCCAGGGTCCGCGACCTCGCAACCAAGCGCGCGGCCTCAGCCGGAGTTGAGCTGCGCATCCCGCCTCTGAGCCTATGCACCGATAACGGCGCGATGATTGCGGCGCTTGGGGCACAGCTAGTGATGGCTGGCCGAGCGCCGTCGACCCTGTCGTTTGGTGCCGACTCGACGCTTCCCGTCACTGACATCCAGGTGATGTAGCGTTCGTGGGCCGATTGATCGGTCCCACGAACGCCCTTGGCAATTAGATTGCCGACCAGCCACCGTCGCTCGCCAGAACAACGCCGTTGACATTGGCAGAGTCTTCGCTCGCCAGCCATGTGATGGCTGCGGCAAGACGCTCGGCCTCTGCCGGCTTTGGCACAACAACCTGCATGAGTGGGCCAACTACCTGGGCGGCATGCTGCGAGTTCATCGGTGCCTCAATGTTTGTCATGACCGCTCCTGGCGCAACGGCGTTTGTGCGAATGCCTTTACCCCCGTACATGACGGCATTGTTTTTTGTCATGCCGATGACGGCGTGCTTTGACGCGGTGTATGCGATGCCTGCTGCAGAGCCACGGAGACCTGCCTCTGACGCGACGTTGACGATGGCGCCGCTACCCTGCTCGATCATGAGCGGCAGCACGGCGCGGCTGAGGCGCATAACGGAGTTGACGTTGATGTTGAAGACACGCTCCCAGGTTGCGTCGTCGACCTCTGCGCCTGGGAGGAATCCATCCATGATCCCAGCAATGTTGGCGAGGACATCAACGCGTCCGCCTGCAGCCGAGACGAGGGCCTGTGCGGTTTCTTCGGTTGAAACGTCTCCGAGTACCGTGGTGACGTTGTAGTCGGCAAGTTCGGTTGCGAGTGCTTCGAGGCGCTCTGCTACGACGTCGCTCGCAATGACCTTTGCGCCTTCCTGAGCGAGGCGTGTTGCGGTTGCTCGCCCGATGCCCGAGCCGGCTCCGGTCACAATTGCCGTTTTTCCGTCGAAACGTGATGGTGTGATGGTCATGCTGTTCTCCTTTGCGACGGGCCGAACATCCGTGTTGGCCTGAGGCTCCTAATTTAGCACTCGGTGCCATATATGTGCATCTGCTGTGAGCCCAGAGTGGTTAGGCTGGGTTCATGGCACGTGAGAGCAGGGGGCGACCCGTTGAAATCGACCCGCAGCGGATTGCGGCAATCGCTATGGAGCTGTTTGTTGCCAACGGGTTTGACGCCGTCACGATGGACGAGATCGCGGTAGCCGCTGGCACGAGCCGGCGCAGCGTTTTTCGCTATTTTCCATCAAAGAACCACCTCGTCTGGGACGGCATGAACGAGGCGACGCTGCGGCTGCACGCAGCGCTCGAACAGCTTGGTGAGTCCGAGAGCGTCGCCGAGTCCGTTCGGCACGCCTACGTGGCCTCCGTGACGTTTCCGCCAGACCTTGTTGAGGTGACGCGCCAACGGCTGCAGCTCATTGGCTCCCATTCCGCGCTCATGAGCTTTGGGCTTGAACGCCTCGAAATTATCCAGCAGACGCTCGCCGCTTACATTGCTGAACGGGACGGCCTCGAAACGAACGCGCTTGAACCCCAAGTGTTTTCGCAGCTCATTGTCGCTGCATCTATCGGCGCCCTGATCTGGTGGGCGAACAGCAGCGACGAACAACCGCAAACTGTTGTTGACCGGGCCCTGCTCATGCTTGAGCAAGGGTCATTCCGTATTTAGTGCTGATCGAGCGCCGTTTCGGGCTCGGGGTCAGGAGCCTGGCTGGATGCTTGGGACGATGCCGAGCGCATCCGTTTCGCCTTGCCAAGCATCGCCCTGTCGATCACTGGGATGGGCGCCGTTTCATCGGTGAGCGTTGGCGTACTGCGGCCTGTCGGTTTGAGGAAGACAAAGAAGCTCAGAACTAACACGATGACCCAGCCGATGCCAACAAGGAGGGCTGGCCTGGTGCTCTCAACAACACCGATCATGACGATGACAAAGACAATAAACGCGATCGTGGCGTACGAGGCCGCAGGCCAGAGCGGAACAGGGAACTCTGACGGCAGCTTCTGTTCGCGAGCGATTTCGCGTTTCATCCGGACATGAGCGATGAGGATCATCAACCAGACGAGCACGGTTGCAAATGTTGCGAGGGCTGCGATGAGGAAGAAAACAGTGTCGGGGTAGAGATAGTTGAGGAGTACGCCGACCAGCAGCGCGCAGGCCATGGCAAGAACCGTCATCCACGGCACGCCGTTGCGAGTGAGCTTGGTGAAGGCCTTCGGGGCTTGGCCCTGTTGCGCCATCCCGAACATCATTCGGCCTGCCCCAAAAATGTCGCTGTTGATCGCCGAAAGGGCTGCCGTAATAACAACAGCGTTCAGAATGTGCGCTGCGCCACTGATGCCGAGGTTGTCGAAGATCATCACGAAAGGGCTGCCCTCGGTTCCGATCGTATCCCAGGGCATGAGCGACATGATGACACCGAGCGTCAGCACGTAGAACAGGAGGATGCGGACGGGAACCGAGTTGATCGCCTTCGGGATGACCGTCTTTGGGTTCTGCGCCTCTCCTGCGGTGATGCCGATAACCTCGATGCCGCCAAAGGCAAACATGACAATAGTGAACGCTGCAAGCATGCCCCAGATGCCGTTAGGGAAGAACCCACCGTTGGTAAAGAGGTTGGAGATGCCTGCCGCATCTTCGCTCTGGTTGCCAAGACCAAACAGGATAATGGCGATGCCACCAACGATCATCCCAATGATCGCGATAATCTTGATGAGCGAGAACCAGAACTCCAGCTCGCCAAAGACCTTGACGCTCAGCAGGTTGAGTGCCGCGATGAAGAAGATGATCGCGAGGATCCAGATCCACCGTTCAACGTTGGGGAACCAGAATCCCATATACACGCCAAACGCCGTTACATCGGCGAGGGCGACAACAAACATCTCGAAGGTGTACGTCCAACCCGTGATGAAGCCGGCGAGCGGCCCGATATAGCGACTGGCATACTGGCCAAACGACCCCGAGATCGGGTGTCGTACGGCCATCTCGCCGAGCGCCCGCATGACCATGAATACTGCGGCGCCGCCGATCATATAGGCCAGAAGCACTGACGGCCCCGCCGTCTGAATGGCTGCGGCAGAGCCATAAAACAGCCCAGTGCCAATAGCAGAGCCAAGGGCCATGAACCGGATGTGCCTCGCGGTCAGACCGCGCTTGAGTACCTGGGGTGTAGGCGACATTGCGTACTGTCCTTCGAACGTAGGGGAGTCGGGATGAGGTGTTGTTATGTGCGGTCGGCAAGCCCCGCGGCGATCTGCAAGACGAGCAGCGCGGCGAGCCGGATCGTGCGACCATCGGGTGCGTCGGTTGTTGCGTCGATTTCCGTGAGATCGACCGATCGCACTCGGGCGTCACGCGCCACAAGACGGGCGGCAGACAGGAGCTCATGAGCTGAAAAGCCGCCGGGGAGGGATGCTGGGCAGGCCGGGGCAATCGATCGGTCGCAGACATCCACGTCGATATCAACGTGAATTGGCCCCCCTGCGGCTCCCGCGATGCTGAGTGCCTCGGCAACAACATTCGCCATGCCCCGTTCGGCTACGTCGTCGCGGTGGATGATCGTGATGCCAAGTTCGTTGGCGCGCTGTGTGTATTCGATGGAGTTGGCAAAATCGGCGATGCCGATCTGCACGATGCGAGAGCCGTCGAGGCCGGCTTCTACGAGTCGGCGTACCGGCGAGCCGTTGCTCGTGCCGTCGCGGAGATCGTGGTGCGCGTCAAACGTGATGAGGCCCGCCGTGGCGAGATCTGAGCCGTAGGCGCCCAGCGCCGCCGGAACGGTTGCCGCGTTGTCGCCCCCGAGGGCAACGATGAGGCGGGCGCGCGTTGCGAGATCGGCAACCGTGGCGATGGCGTTGGCTTCGCCGCTTGGTGCGTCGGGTTCGGTGATGTTGCCGGCATCCACGATGCGGAGCGCTTCATCGAGGACGAGGCTCGCGCCGTTTGCGCCGCGTACGTGGCCCGCATAGCGGGGGAGTGCGTCGCGGATGGCGTCTGGCGTTGTGTGTGCCTGTGTAGCGGAGAGCGAGGTTCGCCAGGTCGGTATTCCGATAATGGCGAGATCTGCGGTTTCGTCTGCGGCAAGGGTTGCGACTGATGGCCAGGCTCCGGTGCGTGGCCACAGTGGATCGTGAGAAAGTTGAGGGGTAGACATAATCCGACGTTAGCAACGGCGGTCATGCAAACGTAATCCGCTCTTCGCCTTGTCTGTCTGTGTGTCCAGACTGAGCGCACCGCGAGTGTTTGTCATTGAGGCCTGCAATTGCGCCAATCATTCAAGCTTGTCTGAGATACAAGACAGAACGCTGCCGTTCTGCGTGGTTCTTCTCTTCCGCGTGCGATCAAATCATAGGTATGACTCAGACTGCTCCAATCACCCTCGGCCCTGGCCTCCTCACCTTTGACAATGTTGTGGCCGTAGCCCGCCACGGTGCTGTCGTTGAGCTCGGCGCCGACGCCAAGCGCTCCATCGCAGCGAGCCGCGAAGTGATTGAGGCGCTGGCAAGTGACGTGAATCCTCACTACGGAGTCTCAACCGGATTTGGCGCACTCGCAAACGTGCATATCCCCGCTCCGCAGCGTGCCCAACTGCAGCGCAGCCTCGTACGCTCCCACGCGGCAGGAACCGGAGACGAAGTTGAGCGAGAGGTTGTGCGCGCCCTCATGCTGCTTCGGCTGAATACGCTTGCGACCGGGCGCACCGGCGTACGCGTCGAAACCGCTCAAACATACGTTGACATCCTCAACGCCGGTATCACGCCCGTTGTACACGAATACGGCTCGCTCGGCTGCTCTGGTGATCTCTCTCCGCTCGCCCACTGCGCGCTCGCCGTCATGGGCGAGGGCCAGGTACGCGACAGCGATGGGAATCTTCGCGACACTGCAGAGGTGCTCGCCGAGCACAACATCACGCCAGTTGTCCTTGCCGAAAAAGAGGGTCTTGCCCTGATAAACGGGACCGATGGGATGCTCGGGATGCTGATCCTCGCCCTCCGCGACTTAGAAGACCTCCTACGGGTCGCCGACATTTCCGCAGCCGCCAGCGTCGAGGCGCTGCTTGGCACCGATTCTGTCTTTGCGGCCGACCTGCAGGCGCTTCGCCCTCATCCCGGTCAGGCAGCATCCGCCGCGAACATCAGCAAGGTACTTGCCGATTCGACATACATCTCTCAGCGAGTGAGCGGTCAATTCACACGCGTGCAAGATTCGTACTCGCTGCGCTGCTCGCCTCAGGTGCACGGCGCGGCCCGCGACACCCTTGCGCACGCGGCAAGCGTTGCCCGTATCGAACTTGGCTCAGCGGTCGATAACCCCGTCGTCACGCTTGACGGGCGTGTCGAATCGAACGGAAATTTCCACGGGGCACCGGTTGGCTACGTACTTGACTTCCTCGCCATTGCCGCCGCTGATGTGGCCAGTATTTCGGAGCGTCGCACCGACCGCTTCCTCGACACGTCACGGAGTCACGGGCTGCCGCCATTTCTTGCGGCGGATCCCGGCCTCGACTCAGGCCTCATGATCGCGCAGTACACCGCCGCAGGAATCGTGTCTGAGCTCAAGCGTCTTGCCGTACCGGCATCCGTCGACTCCATCCCGTCATCGGCAATGCAAGAAGACCATGTCTCCATGGGTTGGAGCGCGGCTCGGAAGCTCCGCCGCAGCGTTGACGGCCTCGCGCGGGTTCTCGCGATTGAGCTTTTGGCGTCGACCAGAGCCCTCGATTTCCGCAAGCGGGACGCGGCTGTTGCTGCGGGGCAGGACGGCCCTGGGGCCCCCGGCTCAGCAACCGCCGCCGTGTATGCGTTGTTCCGCGAGACGATTCCAGCGCCGGTGACCGACTCGTTCCTTTCGCCAACCATCACGAGCGCCGTTGAGTATGTCACGAGTGGCGCCGTGCTCGCTGCCGTCGAACAAGCGGTCGGCCCGCTCGGCTAGGCTCGGTAACGATGGGGCAGGTTGCGCACGAGGCAGGATCGAGGCAGAGAATGGACTCTCAAGCGACGGATTCGTCGAGGGTTCCCGCTGCCGAAAATACGCTGCGCATCCTCAGCCTGCTTGCCTCGTCGCGCGGGCCGCTCCAGGCCTCGATGATCGCCACGAAGCTCGAGCTTCCGAGATCGTCGGTCTACCACCTGCTGAGCGTCCTCGAGCGCAATGGGTTTGTGCTTCACCTTGCTGAGGAGAAGCGTTACGGTCTTGGCGTCGCTGCGGTTGAGCTGAGCTCGGCCTACGCTCGCCAAGAACCCCTGTCGAGACTCGGCCGGCCGGTGGTTGCTGGCCTGGTTGACCGCATCGGGATGAGCGCCCACCTTGCCGTGCTGCACGGACGCGACGTGCTGTACATCGTTGAGGAGCGGGCGCGAAATGCGCCCTCTTTGATTACGGATGTTGATGTTCGGTTGCCCTCCCATCTCACCGCAAGCGGAAGGGCTATCCTCGCCCAGCTTCCCAAGGCGCAGGTTCGAGCGCTCTTCCCCGACGCCGCCTCATTTGTGCAGCGTCACAACGAGAGCGAAGAGATCGACCGTTACTCGAAGCTACGAAGTGTGCTCGATGGCGTCCAGACTCGAGGATTTGCCGTTGAAACTGGCGACGTCACGAGCGGATTCTCTTCCGTTGCCGTGCCGGTAACTGATCACCTCGGCTGGCCCGTCGCGGGTCTTGCGGTGACTTTCCGCGAAGAGGACGTGACCAGGGAGCGGTGGCCGGCTCTCGCCGAAACGGTTCGTCTCACCGCGGACGAGCTTTCGCGCCGCATTTATGGGCGTGGCGAACGGCGAAACTCCGGGCAGTAACCTCTGGTAAAAAGCTGTGCGTTGGCAGTGCGCTGGCGCTACCATCAGCTTATGGACGTCAGCGGGGAACTCCGTTGGCTAGCCACACGTTGCGTTCCCCCGCGCGCAACCAAACGCCTCGTGCGGAGAGATGCGGTGCCACTGTGAATGCAACACCAGACCCGACGGTAAACGAGTCGATGGACACCTCCGCTGTCGTCTCGAAACAATCTCCTGCTGACTATCAGCGGGTGTTTCCCAAGCGCCTACGGTCAGTCCTCTCCGGAATACTGATTGTCATTGCGCTCGTTATTTCGCCTGTTGCCATCACAACCAGCTGGGCCAAAAACGAGTTAGCGTCGACGGATATCTTTGTCGCGCAGCTGGCGCCGCTCGCCAGCGACCCGGCCGTTCAAGCGATGCTCACCGACGAGGCCGTTGCTGCGATCGAAGCTTCCGTTGACCTTGACGCGATCGCGAGTGATCTGTTTGACGGGCTCAAGACGCTTGACCTTCCGCCGCGATCAGCCGCAGCGCTTGCCCTCCTTGAAGCGCCGGCGGTCGCAGGTGCACGATCCGTTATCCGGAGTACCGTGCAAGAGGCCGTTCAATCCGATGCATTTGCGGGCCTCTGGGCGAATACGCTTCGACTCAGCCACGAGCAAGTGACCGGCGCGTTGGCGGGAGATCCTGACACCGCCCTATCGCTGAGTGCGTCCGGAGAAATCGGTATTAACCTCGGCCCCCTCGTCGCGAGCGTTCGACAACAATTAATCGACAACGGCATGACGTTTGCCACGGCTATCCCCGAAATCGATCGGATTGTTCCGCTTGGCCAGTCCGATGCGATGACCTCGGCCCGATTTGGGTACAACCTGGTATTGCAGTTGGGCCTCTGGCTGCCACTTGTGTGTCTTGTGGCGTTCTCCGGCGGCATCCTGCTGGCAAGGCGTCGGGCAAGGGCCGCCATCTGGACTGGCATTTCACTGGCGGTTATCTCTGCGCTGCTCGCCGGGGGTGTTGCGGCCGGAAAGCTCGCGGCGCTATCGGCCGTGACCCCAGACCCGTTGCCACGAGACGCAGCGGATGCCATTATCCAGGCGGCAACGGTTGGCCTCGCGCAACCCATTAAACTCATGATCACTATTGGGATTGTGACGGCCATCGTGGCCTATCTTTCGGGGCCGTTCCGAGGGGCCGCCGCGCTCCGCAGGGGTACGTCGTCGCTGCTTATTCGCGTCAGAGGTGCGGCCGAGCGTTCCGGCATAACGACCGGCGGGTTTGGGCGGATGCTCCACCGGCTCAGGGTGCTGACCCGGGTGGTTGTTATCATCGTCGCGCTTGTCATCCTCATCATGTCTCGCCCGCTGAGTGGAGCCACGATTATCCTTGTTGTCCTTTCTGCGGCGGTCCTGCTCCTGATTCTTGAGCTGTTGAGCAGGCCGGAGCTGCCCGTTAACGGCAGGGGTCCCGGCGTGCCAACAGCCCCCGAACCTACCGCCTAGATCGAGTGGCTATCGGTTCCCCGGCTCGACTGTGTAAGCGGTTCTGAGCAGATCGGGCGAGGGCGGCGCACGAGAAGATCACTTTTTGGCCACAAATGTGCGTGTGCTCGCGCGATCCCTATCATTCGGGTGTGCTGAGGGGTATGGTCGAAAGGTCGTGACAATGGCGTCGCGGCACCTAATCTTTTGCCGGGCTGTTCCGGTCGACTCCGTGCCGATAGCCTGGTTCGTATGACGCAACAGACCTTTGTTCTTAACTCGTTTGACGGTATTGACGCGTGTTTATTGAGCTACACCGGTGCCGACGCAAGCTACCCGTTTGGTGAAGGCGCGCGAGTTTATAAGGTTGCGAACAAGATGTTCGCCCTTGTTGGAGAGTCAGCGAGTAGCGGCGAAGCGCTGTCCGTCACGCTTAAAGGCCCGACCGTGCAGAACGAACTGCTTGCTCGAGACTTCTTGGCGATCAATCCTGGCTATCACATGAATAAACAGCACTGGATTACCGTCACGCTTGATGGATCCATAGAAGACGCGCTTCTCGAAGAGCTGGTTGCAGAGTCGTACGACCTCGTGTTCCGGTCCTTGCCAAAGCGGGTCCGCGAAGCCATGGACTCCTGACGAGGCGAAGCCGATCGTGCTGAGTCAGGAGTGGACTTTAACGCTACCGTCTCTTGAGCGCTGGGCCGCTGTCATAAATGAGCGCCCTCTGCTGAGGCGCGTCCCTGGAAACGGTTGATCGCGTCATTCACGATGACGCCCTCGCGTATTTCGATCGCCCGGTTGACCGTTTGGTTCACCTGCCAGCCGGAGGGGCCGCTCATAACCACGTCGATGAAGGGGAGCACCGCTTCGCTGATCTCCCAGGTAGCGGAGTTCCACAGGTATGACGGGCTATGGTCGACGCCGTAATACGTCACTCCCTGCCCAACCATGAAGGTGGGGTTGTCGAATGTTGTTGGCCGCGCAAACGTGAAGCCCATGCCTTCGTCGCAGGAAACGTCGATGATGAGGCTGCCGCGTCGAAACGGTGCAAGGTCTTCGTCACGCAGGTACACAAGCGGCGCGTCCGGGTCCTGGAGCGTGCAGTTGACCACGATGTCGTGCTTTGCAAGGTACGGTGCGAGCGCGACGGGGCCAACGTCGGTGAGCACCTCGCTGTTGAACGGTGCCTCTGCGTTGTGATCGAGTTGCACGATGCGTACCGAGTGGATGGGGGAGCCGACGGCGGCAATCTCTCGATGCGTGAGTACATCAACGTCGTGAACGCCGTGGGCGTTGAGTGCGGTGACTGCGCCTCGAGCAGTCGCGCCAAATCCGATCACAACGGCGTTGAGTCGGCGGCCATAATCGCCGGTTGAGCCAACGAGCTGCAGGGCATGAATGACTGAGGAGTAACCGGCGAGCTCATTGTTTTTATGGAAAACATGAAGGCCGAAGCCTCCTGGTCGTGTCCAGTGGTTCATTGCCTCGAACGCGATGAGTGTCAGGTTTTTATCGATGGCGACCTGGGTGATTTCGCGGTCCTGCACACAGTGTGGCCAGCCCCAGACCGTCTGCCCGTCCCTGAGGCCTCTCAGGTCGTCTGCTTTTGGCTTTGGCATCAGGATGATGTCGGATGCCGCTACGACCTCGCTGCGGGCTGCTACGCGTCCGACCAGCGTGGCGAGATGCGCATCGGTGAGGCCAAAATCACGGCCGTACCCGCTTTCGACAACGATTCGAGACCTGAGCTCGGGGTCAATGCGCTCAAAATGATCTGGATGAATGGCAAGTCGCCGCTCATTCTCGAGAGATGACTTGGCAAAGAGGCCAAGGGTAAGCGGGGATGTTGCTGTCGTTGATGACGGAATGGTTGGAGTCGTGCTTGGCATCTGAAGCTCCTCCTGAAACAGGAATTGAGAAACGGGAACCGCGATGGTTCTCCGTGTTGCTCACACTACGGCATGCCGGAATTCCGCTGTTCTTTCGGGCGTGGCCGTGCTGAACTTTACACGCGGCAACTTCTCCCCTAAACTTGGCCGAGGTGGTTGATTTCCTCCATACTTTTTTGCGCCTATTTGCCCGGTATTTTGGGGAAGTGGCCAAGCAGTAAAAACGGGATCAAACCCATAAAGGGCGGTGGCTCAATTGGTAGAGCAGCGGTCTCCAAAACCGCAGGTTGCAGGTTCGAGTCCTGTCCGCCCTGCAAATCCTCGACAACGTAAGTGGTCGAGGCATGGAAAGGTTGGTAATAATGACTGACAAAGTAGTAGATGAGCCTGGCGAGGAACTTGTAGCCTCCGCCAAGCAAAAGCGAGCCGAAAAGAAAACCTTCTTCGGCCGCATCATTCTCTTCATTCAGCAGGTCATTGCCGAGCTGAAAAAAGTTGTCACCCCAACACGTAAAGAGTTGTTGACCTTTACCGGTGTTGTTCTGGTGTTTGTGCTCATCATGATGGGAATCGTTTGGGTGCTTGACCAGGTGTTCAGCTTCCTTGTGGTGTTTGTGTTCGGAACACCTGTTCTCTAGCGCAACACCGCCGGTCGGCATCCAACGCTTCACGCCGCCTATTCCGACGCCGCTCTCATTCCAACAACGCTTACGAAACTGAAGGTCATGCAGAACGAAGAAACGAATTCAAATCCTGAGGCAGAACTCGATGCCGCCCTCGACGCTCTTGTAGAGACAGTTGGCGAGCCTGAGGCACAGGATGCTCCCGAAGCTGCGCCCGCCGCAGAAGAGGTAGCTGAAGACGTTGCTGTTGACGCAGTCGAAGAAGCGTCCGAAGCGGAGGCGGCCCCAGAGGTTGACCCCTACGACGAGTTCAAGCGCGACCTTCGCACCCGCCGTGGCAAGTGGTACGTCATTCACTCCTACGCCGGCTACGAGCGCAAGGTGAAGTCGAACCTCGAGAACCGCCGAGAGACCATGGGCGCGCTTGACGACATCCACGAGATCCAGGTTCCGATGGAAGACGTTGTTGAGATCAAGAACGGCCAGCGCAAGATGGTTACCCGCGTGCGCATCCCCGGCTACGTGCTGGTTCGCATGGACCTCAACGAAAACTCATGGTCAGTTGTTCGTCACACGCCCGGTGTTACCGGCTTTGTTGGCAACGCGCACAACCCAGTACCCCTTCGTTTTAACGAGGTCTTTGAGATGCTCAAGACCACCGTTGAGCTGGTAGACGCCGCAGGCGCCGCCGGAAGCGCAAGCAAGTCGAAGACGGGCGGAGCTCAGGCATCCATCCCCGCAGAAATCGACTTCGAGATCGGCGAGACGATCACCATCAAGGAAGGCTCGTTTGCTGGCCTTCCCGGCTCCATCAGCGAGATCAACCCGGCAAGCGGCAAGCTCACCGTTTTGGTATCGCTCTTCGAGCGTGAGACCCCGGTTGAGCTCAGCTTCGACCAGGTCACCAAGCTGTAATAAGATAGAGATTTCTGTCGGACTATGCCGGCAGTAACCGGAAACGGAAATACCGTGTTCCCGGGAGAGGGTTTTGCTCGCAAGGGCAAAGCGTTCGACAAAGTAAAGGAAACATCATGGCACCCAAGAAGAAGGTTTCGGGTCTGATTAAGCTTCAGATCCAGGCCGGCGCCGCAAACCCCGCACCGCCCGTTGGCCCTGCGCTGGGTCAGCACGGCGTCAACATCATGGAGTTCTGCAAGGCGTACAACGCCGCAACCGAGTCACAGCGTGGAAACGTTATCCCGGTTGAGATCACCGTGTACGAGGACCGCTCGTTCACGTTTGTGCTCAAGACTCCTCCTGCCGCCGAGCTCATCAAAAAGGCTGCTGGCGTTGCAAAGGGATCTGGAACCCCTCACACCGTGAAGGTCGCAAAGATCAGCATGGATCAGGTTCGCCAGATCGCAGAGACCAAGCAGGCTGACCTCAACGCAAACGACATTGAGGCTGCGTCCAAGATTATTGCCGGTACCGCTCGTTCCATGGGCATCACGGTCGAGTAAGGCTGAGGAGAAATAACATGGCACAGAAATCAAAGGCGTACCGCGCTGCCGCCGAGAAAATCGAAGACGGCAAGTTCTACACCCCCTCCGAGGCAGTAGCCCTCGCAAAGGAGACCGGGTCATCCAAGTTCAACTCCACCGTTGAGGTAGCCCTCAAGCTCGGTGTAGACCCACGTAAGGCAGACCAGATGGTTCGTGGAACCGTCAGCCTGCCCCACGGAACCGGTAAGGTCGCACGCGTTATCGTGTTCGCAACCGGTGCCGCTGCCGAGGCCGCAATTGCTGCCGGAGCCGACGAGGTTGGTGGAGACGAGCTCATCGAGAAGGTTGCCGGTGGATACACCGCATTCGACTCGGCAGTATCGACCCCAGAGCTCATGGGTAAGGTTGGCCGTCTTGGTAAGGTACTTGGTCCCCGTGGCCTCATGCCTAACCCAAAGACCGGAACCGTTACCCCGGATCCCGCAAAGGCTGTCACTGACATCAAGGGCGGAAAGATCGAGTTCCGCGTTGACAAGCACTCCAACGTACACTTCATCGTTGGCAAGGCTTCGTTCACGCAGGAGCAGCTCAACGACAACATCCAGGCAGCTCTTGACGAGATCATCCGTCTGAAGCCGTCTAGCTCGAAGGGCCGTTACGTTCAGAAGGGCGCCGTCTCGACCACATTTGGTCCTGGCATTCCCCTCGACGTTAACGCGTTCTAAGCAGTAGCTTCGTCAGAAGTATCCAAAAGGCCCGGCACCGTAAGGTGTCGGGCCTTTTGTTGTGTCAACGGTTCGCCGCTCACAAACTAGACTTGAACCTATCGCCTGAGTGACCCCCGCACCTTCCGAAAGAGTTCTGCAATGAGTGACTGGATTACAAGCATCTTCGACGGAACCTTAGTTGCCGGCGGTGTCTTCCTCATCATCGGCTGTGTTGGCGCTCTGCTCCTGGTGATTTCGTTGCTGCTCGGTGGCATTTTTGATGCCTTCGAGATCGGCGATGGGCCGCTGAGCTTGACCACTCTCTCGGCCTTTGCTGCCATCTTTGGCTTTGCGAGTTTTGCCGCAATCGGTGCGGGAACATCGCCCGTCGTTGGCGCCGTGATCGGGCTCGCTTCAGGATGCGTCGGAGGGGGACTCGCCTGGTGGATGACGCGCGTGTTTCGCACAGCGGAATCCAACTCATCGACATCCACCGCCACGATTATCGGGCAACAAGCATTTGTAATCTTGCCGCTGCCAGGCGAAGGCGGCATGGGAGAAATCTCATTTATGCGGCACGGAGAACGAGTCACGATGGCTGCCAGGTCAGCGCAGCCCGTGCTTGCCGGTGCAGAGGTCCGTATCGTCGCGGTGATCAGCGATACCTCAGTCATGGTCGAGCCCGCACGGAGCGGCGACCGTTCCTAACCCACTGTCGGTGCGACCCAATATCCTGCACTGACGCACATCCTGTCTGAACCCCCGAAAGGACACCCTCGTGTTTATGCTTACCCCGGCGCTGATCGCCGTCTTTGGGATCGTGATCGCCCTCGTGCTGATCGCGGCCGTTATTATCAAGCGTTACCGAATTGCGAAGCCCGATGAAGCGATCATCGTGACGGGAGGCAAAGGCCGAACGACTGTTGATGAGCTTGGCAACTCGTCGCAAGACCTGTCTGGCCAGAAGGTTGTCACCGGCGGCGGCGTTTTTGTTGTGCCGTTTGTCCAGAAAGCCTTTGTGATGTCACTGCGTTCGCGTCGACTCATGATTGTGACGGAGGCGCAGACGACCGACGGAATCACGATTCAGGCCCAGGCCGTTGCAGTTGTCAAAGTTGGCGGAACCCAAGAGATGATTCGAGCCGCAGCGCAGCGGTTCCTCTCCTATTCTGAAGAGATTGATCAGTCAACGCAGGAAGTGCTTTCTGGCTCCCTACGCTCCATTATTGGTGGGCTTACGGTTTTGCAGATCATTCGAGACCGTGCGGTCGTCGCGCGGAACGTGCTTGAGGCCGCAGAAGAGGCGTTGACAAAGCAAGGGCTCGTTGTTGACACGCTTCAGATTCAGGAAATCCGCGACGCCTCAGACTACATCTCAAACATCGGTCGGCCAGAGGCCGCAAAGGTTCGCCAACTCGCAGACATCGCCGAGACCGAAGCTCACCAGGCATCAGAAGAAGCCAAGATTAGCGCCCAGAAGGTGCTGCTCGATAAGAACCGCGATCTGAAACTTCGCGAGGCCGCCATCCAGGCTGAGACCGATAAAGCCCTCGCCGAAGCCGGTGCCGCAAAGCCGCTCGAAGACGCCATCCAGCGCCAAGCGATTGTTGCTCAAGAAGAGCTCACCGCACAAAAAGAGGTAGCGCTGCGCAAAGAGAAGCTCAACGCCGACGTGCGTGCGGTGGCCGAGGCGGAGGCGTTCCGCGTTGAGGCCATGGCAAAGGCCGAGGCGTCAGCGATCGCTGCGGCCGCAGATGGGCGGGCGAAGGCCGAGATCGCGACCGCGCAGGCTGACCTGAAGCGTCGCGAATTTGCGGCAGCGGCTATCGAGCGCGAAGGACTCGCCGAGCGTGCGTCTCGTATCTCCCAGGCCGAAGCGCTGGTAGCCGAAGGTGAGGCAGAAGCCAAAACGATTACCGCTCGAGGAACCGCAGAAGCGGCCGCGATCCAGGCAAAGGGTACGGCAGAGGCTGCGGCAATCGAGGCGCGAGCCGATGCTCTCGAAACACAGTCACAAGCCGTGCTTGCCCAAGAACTCATTCACATGCTGCCAGCTATCGCCTCCGAATACGCGCAGGCGATTGGCGGGATCGACAGCCTCACGGTGGTTTCGGCAGACGGAGCGAACAAGGTTGCCGGTGACGCAATGGGCAACATCAAAGGCATCCTCGAGATGGTGAAGGAAACGGTTGGGGTTGACGTCGTTGGAATGCTCAATGGCGCGGTTGCCGGAAACGCTGCGGGTACTGCTGCGGGAGCAGCCGTCGGTGCCGCGGCCACTGGCGCTGTCGTTGTTCAACAGGCTGCCGAGAGCGTGAAATCGTCCGCGGCAGTGAAGGCGAAGCGTGTAGCAACCGAGAAATAGCCAACAGCAGACGGCCGCAACGTCACGCGACAGTTCTTGGAGTATCCAAGGGCTGTCGCGTTGCTGTGTACTGAGATTGACAGAACCTATTCCGTGGGCGTATATTCCATAAGGAATAATCTTCATGGAGTAATACATGCCTGCCGTCTCATCCCTCACGCCGCTTGCGGTCGCGTCTCTAGCCCTCCTCGCGGAACGCCCGATGCATCCCTACGAGATGTATCAGCTCCTTATCCAGCGATCACAGGATCAGCTTGTGAAAGTACGGCCGGGGTCTCTGTACCACACGGTTGACCGGCTCGTCCAAGCAGATTTTGTGCGGGCTGTTGGCACCGAGAGAGAGGGTAACCGCCCGGAGCGGACCACATACGAGATCACCGTTGAGGGACGCGGCGCGCTCAGTGAGCGGATTGCCGGCATGCTCGGCACCCCTCATCACGAGTTTCCCCAATTTCCGGTAGCGATTGGCGAGGCCCATGTGCTCGACAGGGAGACGGTGCTGAAGCTGCTTGGATCTCGGCTGGAGCAGAGGCAATCGGACCTCAGTTCGGTTGAGGAACAAATCGAACGCCTGGAACAACGAGGGCTCGCCAGGCGTTACTGGTTGAGCGCGGAGTATGTTCGGGCGACGATGCTGGCCGAGGTTGCCTGGCTCCAGAACATTCTTGGCGAGATTGAACGTGGCGATCTGCCATGGGAATCCGCCGCTCTTCAACACCCACAACGCAGTACTAAGGACAACGAATGACAAAAGAAGTAAAACCCTGGCCAGCCCTGTGGGCGCTGGTCGTTGGATTCTTCATGATTTTGATCGACACCACAATTGTGTCGGTCGCAAACCCCTCGATTATGAAGGGGCTCGATGCCGACATTAACTCGGTCATTTGGGTGACGAGTGCCTACCTGCTTGCCTACGCCGTGCCGCTCCTCGTGACCGGACGGCTTGGAGATCGATTCGGGCCAAAGAACCTCTATCTTGTTGGGCTCGTGCTGTTCACGGGGGCGTCGGCGTGGTGCGGTCTTTCGTCCGATATTACGATGCTCATCACCGCTCGAGTGCTGCAGGGTCTTGGGGCGGCAATGATGACGCCGCAGACGATGGCCGTCATCACCAGGCTCTTCCCGCCGGACAAGCGCGGACCGGCAATGGGGCTGTGGGGCGCGACCGCTGGTATGGCAACGCTGGTTGGGCCCATCCTCGGCGGCGTGCTTGTTGACGGTTTTGGTTGGGAATGGATCTTCTTTATCAATGTGCCCGTCGGTATCGTCGCCTTTGTGCTTGCGTGGCGCCTCGTGCCAAAGCTCAAGACGCACACCCACCGGATGGACTGGCTCGGCATCGTGCTCAGCGCCGTCGGCATGTTCCTGCTGGTCTTTGGCATTCAGGAAGGCGAAAGCTACGACTGGGGCACCATCGTCGGGCCTATCTCGGTGTGGGGTCTCATCATCGCGGGCATCGTGGTTCTCGCCGGATTTGTGGTCTGGCAGGCATTCAACAAGGGTGAGCCGCTGCTACCGCTCAAGCTGTTCCGCGACCGCAACTTCTCCCTCGCAAACCTCGGAATTACCACTGTAGGTTTTGCCATCACGAGCATGTCGATGCCCCTTGTCTTCTTCTTCCAGATGGTGCGTGGCCTGACGCCAACGCAGTCCGCGTTGATGCTTGCGCCAATGGCCATCCTCTCTGGTGTGCTTGCGCCGTTTGCCGGGCGCCTGATCGACCGCACGAACCCTCGCAACGTTGCGGTTGTTGGCCTTACCCTGTTGGGAGTCTCGCTCTTCCTCTACTCGAAGATGCTTTCACCCGACATCAGCATCTGGATGTTGCTCATTCCGAGCGCGGTACTTGGAGTCGCGAACGCGGGTGTGTGGGCACCGCTCTCAAGCACGGCCACACGAAACCTGCCGCCGTCACAGGCTGGTGCCGGCTCTGGTGTCTACAACACAACACGTCAGGTTGGTGCGGTGCTGGGAAGCGCATCCATCGCGGCCCTGATTCAGTCGCGACTGGCAGCTGAGCTGCCGCACGCGCCCGGCGCCGCTGCCTCTGGTGATTTCCAGATGAGCGGTGTGCTGCCGGAAGTGCTACATGAGGGCTTCGCGACGGCGATGTCACAGTCCCTGCTGCTGCCGGCCGCCGCGGCGATCCTTGGTGCAGTGTTTGTCGCGTTTTTTGAGAAGCCAAAACCTGTTGCGGCGGGTTGGGGCGCCCCTACCGGTTCGGTTCCTGTTGTGGAGTCGACCTCAAGATAACAACCGCTTGACCTGCGACCCGCCAGCCCCCTCTGGGCTGGCGGGTCGTTTTGTGTGTACTCAGCGCGTTCGAGAAATCACAAGAACGCGTCATTGCCGTGCTGGGGCCCCGCCGAGGTTTTGGCGGGAATAGCTGGACCGTAGTTGACGACTCTTCTATGCACGAGGTCCAGTTTTGGGGGAATCTGAACGAATATTGGTCGGCGCGTAAGCAAATCGAGTGCGCTCGTATCTTGTTACGTAGCCGATGTTCGGCGGCCGAAGCGCGGCGGACCTGTGCGCGGCAAAAATAGAAACTTTTGGGGAGTTTTTCGTGGGATTTGTAGAAGTTGGGGCTTCGCGTACAGCGCGCATACGTCGCTCGATCGTTTCCGTTGGGCTTGCTGGGCTCCTTGCCGCAACCGGCGTGTTTGCTGGCAGCACTCCAGCGTTTGCGGTCGAGGCGGTCGTATCACAGGTGGGTGTGTCCGTGAGCTTTGACGGGACCGGCCCCTTTGACGCCGACGACGCGCCAGGTCACGATAGTGGCGAGTTGAACGGTGTTGTTCGCTCTGTTGATCAGGTCGAGTACCTCGTGGCGTCTTCGTTCGCTTCGCTTGGGGATGCGGCGTACACGGCACAGCTGCCAAACGGCATGGTGTGGGATGTGACGGCGTCCGCAAACACCGTTTGTACGGGTGTTGGAGGTGGAACCTTGAGCTCGGACAAACGCACGCTAAGGTGCAATCGAACGGTAACCGGAATCAACGAGTCGTTTAAGATTCGTGCCTGGGTTGACCACGCGGGAAATGGAGAGACGGTTGCACCAACCGTCTCGGTCGGTGGGGTGAGCGCTACCGCCCCTGCCATTACCGTTTCTGCTGTTCCAAAGACTGAACTGCGGCTGTATACCGGATGGGCAAATATGCCCGTCGTACAGGACGGAAAGCAGGGCGTCAGCCAGGGAGTGTTTGCCCTGATTGGTGCACCGAAGCCCGCCTCAGGAAATTTTAAGGGCTACGAGGGGCTCGCTCCAAGCTACTCGTTCTTTGTCGCCGTCCCTGAACACGGAAAAGTGATTGCCGCGCGAGAAAGCTTGGACAGGGGGAGCGTCGCTGTTGAACATCCTGCAACCCCCGGAGGGCTCACCAAGATAACGGTCTCTGGCCAGGCCCAGGGGTTGCTCAACGCAACCGTAAGCACACTTGCGCCGACGGACTTCATGAGCACATATCAGATTGCCATCAGCATTTGGACGCCGTACGATCCCGGCATTCCAATCAACGTACCCACCCCGCTGGCCGTTCATGTTTCTGGCTTTGACCCGGTGTCGGCGAGTGGCGTATCGAACTTTGGCGATGGCTACGCCCCCGGCCAGGAACCAACATACGTGTGTCCAACTGCGCCGCTGCTGAACAGCAAGCAACTTGCGTGCGTTCGTGAAACCGTCACTCGAACCGATCAGCCCCAGCTTGGGGCGACGGTTGGGGCTTCGCTCTATAAGCTCAACGACCCGCTGTACGGTGATTCGCACGGGTATCCAATGAACCAAGAGAACGTTGTTGTTGGCCAGCCGTATGTTTCGATGACCGGCATTTTTAACGGCGTGACCGCGGGCGCGGAAACCTCTCATGCGTGGGGAATGCTGACCTGGGACCCGAAGCTTCACCAGCTCACGGGCCCGGTCCAGGTCCGGAAATTTGCTTCAGGGCTTGTTGACGCGTTCTACGGGCGCGGGTATTCCGACGTTGCACATGTGGACTCGTACCGAGTCGAATACTCAGATCACCCGTTTGCAGACGATACTGCACGCCGGACGACCGACCCGAACTCGATGACGTGGGTTTCAACCCCCGAGCAGCTGCCAAACGGGGTTGCTTCGGCTACTGCGGTGAGGCTCATTACGGTGGATGGAATCCTGCCGAACACTGGCATCGGCCTTGTGAGCCCGTTTGTTCGCCCGTCAACGTCTGCAAATCTTGCGGTTAACACGCTGCTTCCGTGGTTCTGGCAGTACGGCTCGGATGAGACGCCGCGCGTACAGTCGACCTACAACGGCACGTATTCGCCCACAGGTGCATCTGTTCGCACCGCGGATGCCTTGATTCGCTCGAAGGCAGCCTGGAGTTCGTCTGCCGTTGCGCCTGGTGATGTGAAGAATCTTGTCGTGACCCCAACCGCTATTGGGCCCGTTGGAGCGACGGCAGATTCGGTTCTTAAGGGTGTCACGTTGAAGGTCACTCTCGATTCCGTGTGTACCGAACCAGTGTGGAGCGCGGTGAAGCTCATGGACGGGTACAAATCGCATACCCCCGCCGACTTCGGGCCAGACGGCATCGCCTGTACCTCAGATGACGGAAGCCCGGCACAGGTCGTGTTTGCGCTCGGAGATATCGTTGCCCCTGCTGGCCCGATCGGGCCGCTGCCCATTCAGGGGCACGCCTCCCCGCTGCAACCCATCTCGATTCCCGTTGCGTTTTCACCGCTGACCCCATCAGGCACAACGTATAAGGCCACAATTGTTGCCTCGGCCTCCAACGATTCATCTATTGAATCGTATGAGGGGAAGACCAACCTGACGGCCAACGCGATCTCGCAGGACCGTACTGAGTTTGCGTCCATCATGGTGCAGGGCGTCGCATCGTTCTCCGGTGGGAAAACCGCTGTGACACAGCACGAAGGCTTCGCAAATCCTCACGAGGAGTTCAGCTACACAATCAACTGGGGGAACGGAACGTCTGACAAGGTTGGCAGGGGCACATTTGTCGATTTGCTTCCCTATAACGGCGACAGCCGAGGAACCTCTGGAATGCCGGACGGCGGCTTTACCGTTATTACAGCAGCAGCGTCAACCAGCAATACCGACGTGATGGGTGGCGTGAGCGTTGAGTACACGACGGACCCGTCGGCTGATGTTGCCGCCGCGCTTATTCGGGAGGGAAACTCCGACGGGCACGAGGGCGTCAACTGGAAGACCGGCACCGTCACGAGCTCGGCAACCGCACTGCGGTTTGTGACCGAACAGGAAATTGACCCTGGATTTGCCGGGAGTGCGACGATCACCGTATCGGTTGACGGACTCGGGGTTGGCGGTGTGCTGAAGAACGACTTCTACGGAAAAACGACCGAGGTGAATGGTGATCCAAACACCGTAAAAACGATCGTTGGCGCGGCCGAGCTGACGCTGCGATCATCGGCGGCCTCTCTCGCTGGAACCGTGTATCGGGATAACGATTTCTCGGGAACCGTTTCGGATGCTGACACGACCTGGGCGTCGGGCTCACAGACCCTGACGATCTCGAACGAGTTTGGCAGTTTTACAACCGATATAGCTGCGAACGGAACCTACGACTTCGGCATTATCCCCGGTGGCGACTATGCCGCGACGCTCACAGACGGTCAGGGGTGGGCGCTTGTGCTTCCCAACCCAATCAGCATCGCAATCGGCGATATTCGTGTGGCTGAAAACCTGCTCTTTCAAGAGGCCGTAGCCGTGCCGACCGCGGTAGCCGACACCGCAAGCACCTCAGCTGGACAGTCGGTGACCGTCAACGTGAAGAAGAACGACACGTGGCCAAACGCCACTGCACCCGCGGCTCAGACCGCCGCCGTTATTGCCGTAGGTGGCGAGGCGACCTATGGAACGGCAACGCTGACGACCGACGGAACGCTCAGCTACACGGCATCCACTGTTTGGCCAACCGAACACGACGGCGCCGAAAGCTATCAGGACACCATCACGTATGTTGTTACGAACGCGGCCGGTGGAACCGCCTCTGCGACGGTCACGGTGACGGTCTATCCGTCGCCGGTTGCGGCGAATGACAGCGCAACGGTGCGCGATGGGAAGCCAACAACTCTCAACGTGCTGAGCAACGATGCTGGAAACAGCATTGCCATAGTTCCCGGTTCTGTTGCCACAGCTGGAGATGCGACGGCCAGCATTGTTGACGGCACGGTGTCGGTCATCCCGACACATACCTGGGCCGTTGGCGAGAAGACCTACGAGACAGCCATCGACTACACCATCGAGGATGCCTTTGGGCAGCGCTCGTCGGCGACAGTGACGGTGACCGTTCAGCGCGCGCCCGTGGTAACTGGGCAGAGCAACCTGACAATCGCATCCGACGGTACTGCGACCTTCTCTCCTGCGGTGCTGAACCCCGATGTGCTCGAAGCAGGTGGCGTGGCGGTGGCTTCGAAGCCGAAGGGTTCGACGGTAGTGGTCGGCGACGATGGATCAATCACATTTGTCCCTGGGACAGCCGGCGTTGGTGAGCATACTTTCACGGTTGACTACACCGATAATCTTGGCCAGACCACGACTCACACGTTTACCGTAACGGTGTACGAGGCCCTTGCCGGAGTTGCCGACGAGGCCACAGTTCGCTCGGACACAGCGTCAACCCTCAACGTGCTGGTCAATGATCGCGGCGATGCGCTTCAACTCGTTGACGCAGGTTCGTCATGGACAATAGACCCCGCGACGGCAGCCAACGCTGGCTCGGTAACCATCGTGAATGGCTCGCTTGAGTACACGCCGTTCGGGACCTACCAGTGGGCAGAAAGCGAACTGAGCTACGCCGAGACGCTGAGCTACGTCGTTGAGGATGCGCACGGCAAACGCGAGACAGTGACCGTTGTGGTCACCGTAATCCGACCGCCCTCAGGCGTTGATCGCCACCTTACCGTTGAGCCTGAATTTGAGAAGGTGATCTTTGATCCGATCGGAGAAGCAACGGGAACCGGCATCGTGCCGCTGGCCGACAGCGACATCGTGGCTGACCCAGCACACGGAGTGGTCGAGATCCTTGGGGGCGTTGTGCACTACGTTCCAACACCTGGGTTTGTTGGTGACGACACCTTTGTGGTGCGTATGACCGACGTGGTTGGGCAAACGACTGAGGTTCGCTACACGGTGACCGTTCTTGCTGCGGATGCCCCAGCACCAACAGCTCCGGGGACGGGTGGGGAATCTGCGAAGCCTCAACCGGGTGGGCCAGTAACGGAAAACCCGTCCGACCGGCTGACGGACCCGGAGACAAGCGGATCTCGTGACGCGGGGGCTCGTGGTCTTGCGGTGACTGGAACCGGAGCAACCTCGGGATGGACGGTGACGGCTTTGGCTTTTGCCATGATGTTAGGCCTCTCCCTGGTAGCACAACAGCGCCTGCGGCGGGCCGAGGCGGATCGTGTCTCATAGCGCCAAGCATCCACACGACGTTGCCGGGGAGGGAGCCGCTGCCAGCCGTTCCCTTCCAGATGACGACGGGACCCTTCTTGCCGCTTACCGGGCAGGTGACGCCGACGCGATGAAGAGCCTGTACTCGCGGCACTATTCGGCAGCGCTGAACACCGCGCGTCAGTATGCCGCGAGCAACGCAGAAGCCGAGGACATCGTTGCGGAGGCGTTTGCGCGGGTCATCCAGGCGATCAACAATGGCAAGGGACCGTCCGTCTCGCTGTGGTGGTACCTGGTGACAGCCATGAAAAGCGTGGCCATCCGGAACAGTGAGAGCGGCGCGCGAACGGTCGCCGTTGAACCAGATGTGCTTGAGTTCTTGAGCAATGAGCGGGTGGAGTCCTCCCTGGATTCCGCCGCGCAGGTGGCGGTTGTTGACGCGTTTAACCGCCTCCCGCAACGGTGGCAGGAGGTTGTCTGGTACCGAGAGGTGCAGGGGCTAAGCACCGCAGAAACGGCCGAGGTGCTTGGGCTGAACCCAAATTCCACCTCAGCGCTTCATAACAGGGCGCGGAAAGGGTTCCGAATCGAGTACCTCAACGCACTTGCCGCTGAGAACGCAAGGCCAGGCTGCCTTCCATACTCAAAGAGGCTCCCCGCCTATGCTGAGTACCTCGAAACCTCGAGCGATGCCCTTTCCCTGAATGAGGCAGCGACGGTTGAACAACATCTGGCTGGATGTTCATCGTGTTCGCGTGCCCTCACCGAGATTGAGAACGTCAAAGCTCGCCTGCTTGGCGTTGTTGCGGCCTGCGTGCCTGGGCTGGTCTTTGGGATCTCCGACGGCATCCGAGATGTGGCCACCGCGGGTGCAACGTCAGCGTTGATGCCGGCGGCATCCCCACATATCGCGGGGATCACGACCTCGCTTGTGGCGAAGGCCGCTCTTGGCGCCGCAGGTCTTGCGGTCGCCGCGGGGATCACCGCGCTGTTTGTATTTGGCGCAGCCGGCTCAGCTGGCGAGGCCCAACCACGCGAGCCGCTTGCGGCTGACACATCGCGTCCCGTGCAGACGATTGAGCCGACCGCCGCAATGGAGAACTCCGGCGAGGTGAGCGGCGAATCGTTTTCATCCGCCGGCCCTCTCGTCGAGCGTGAAGCTGGCAGTGCTTTGGATACTGGCGTGCGCGTTGGCAGGCAGCTGCTCGTAGAGGTTCCAACAGAGAGCGGACTGTGTCGGGTGTACTTTCAGCAGGCAACAGGCAATGAGATGGCCTTCTTCGAACAGACGATGACCGGGGGAGGGAGCTGCTTCGTCGATATCGCGCGCGAGGGTGGCTACCTGGTCATGCTCGATTCGGTTACCAACTCCCACGTTGCGCAGGCGGCAAAAGCGGCAGCTTATTCGATTCGAGTTGCTACGGACGTCTCGCCGACCGCCGGCTTTGAATTTGCAGTGACCTCCCAATTATTAGATTCGTCACCGACGCCTTCGGAAGGGTGACCGGGTGGGATCGTGTTGCTGCGCACTGACGGGCGCAGCAACATTTGGGGGACTCGCGAACAGCAATCTCGCATGTTGGGAAACCGCGAGAAAAATGTTGTCGTTTGAGTGAAAGGTTTTTCACCAACCTTCAGTCTCTGTTCAGTGATCGAGCATTTGGCCGGTCGCACGTGGGGACATCCGCGTGTTCACTGAACTCATCTTTGGGGGATACTTCTGTGAAAAATAGGGAATTGGCGACGACCGCGAGTCCGCGCGGACTTCGTCGTATGACACCGGCGCTTGCCGTTGCTAGCGCGTTGGCCGTGATTGGGTCTGGCCTGACCTTTGGCATCCAGCCTGCCTCCGCGGAGGTCGGCGAGGTGAGCGATATTGGCATCTCGATCAACTTTGACGGAACTGACGGCTTTGACGCCGATGATCTTCCTGGCCACGATAGCGGGCCAAATAACGGTGTCGTTCGGGCAAACGATCAGGTTGAGTACCTTGTGGCCGTTTCGTTTGCGAGGGCAGGCTCGACGGTGTTTACCTCAACGATGCCAGACGGGATGGTCTGGGACGCGACTGCCGCGGCTAGCTCCGTGTGCACCGGCCCGACCGGTGGCAAGCTCAGCACAGACAAGCGGACGCTGACGTGTGACTACACGGCCACAACGCTCGTTGAATCATTTAAACTTCGCGCGTGGATTGGCTCTGTTGGCAACGGTGCCACGGTTGCCCCAACGATCACTGCCGGCGCAAAAACGGGTACCGCTCCGGCCCTGAGGGTGTCGGCGACGCCGAAAACCGAAATGCGTCTCTACGTCAATAATCCCGTCATGCCTGTGGTTCGCAACGGCAAAGAGGGCATGCAGAACATTGTGTATGTCTACACCGGAGCGACGAAGCCTGCCTCGGGAAACTACAAGGGGTACGAGGCGCTCGCCTCGGAATTTAGCTTTGAGGTTGAGGTTCCCCCGTACGCCGAACTTGCCGGATCGATGGCAAACGTCTCAGGTCTTGGTGGTGGCACGGTGAGTGCGACCCAGCCTGCTGGGCCTGGTACTCCGTTCAAGATGACCGTGCGTAATCAGCAAACGAACTTCCTCAACGCATCAACTACTGCGGCGCAACCTGCCTCGTTTGCGACGCTCGGTGTTGTCGGGTTTACCTACTGGGTTCCCTTTGACCCCGTTATTCCGGTCAACGTGAGCACGCCAGTCATTGGAAAGGTCACCTCGTTTGATCCGGTCAGCCTCAGCGGCGCGTCGAACTTTGGAGATGGATACGCGCCTGGCTACGGTGCGGATTCGCCAACGTGTAGCGCAACGGACTACTACTTCTCTCAGCTTGCCTGCTACGGGACGAGCATCTTGCGCACGGATAAGGTCGTCCTGGTCGGCACGATGACCTCGACACGGGCATCAAATAGCGCCGATACGATCTATGGCGACAACCACGGGTTTACCACCGGCAACGAGTCAGTCGTCGCTGGGCAGCCGTTTGTGAGCTTTAACGGGGTCTACAACGACACCACGGCTGGCGCGCCATCGCATAACACCTGGGGCATGGTGACGTTCGACCCGGCCGTTCTGACCCTCACGGGCAACGCGACGGCTCGTTTTGTGGCGAGCGGTAAGCCTGACGGGTTTTACACCACTGGGTCCGGCACGGTGGTGCCTGACGCTCACCGGGTGATCGAATACAGCGATACCACATTTGCGAACGATGCTGCTCGGCGAGACGCGGAGCCATCCGCCATGAACTGGGTGACACATCCCGCCGCACTTCCTGGTGGCCTGAACTCAGTCTCAGCCGTTCGGGTGGTGTACCTCAACGAACTGGTGCCAAACACGACAATCGGGTTGAACCTGCCGCTCATGCGTTCGGTATCTGCCGCCTCCGCCGCCCTCAGCCCTGGCACCCCGATGCCGTGGTTTTGGCAATACGGCTCAGACGAGCAGCCAAGGGTGAAATCGACGTTCACCGGCCTAGGCCAGAGCATGAGGGGCGGGTCAGTTCAGGCCGCCGAGGCACTCGTGCGCACCGAGTCTTCCTGGAGCCACTCGGCCACATCTCCTGGCGAGGTACAGACGCTCTCAGTCAAGCCCGTTGTGATCGGTCCTGTTGCCGGTTCGAAGACAACGGCCAGAGACGTGAAGGTCACGGTCGCGCTGAGCTCGACGTGTGCGGAGCCCGTGTGGTCTGCCGTCACGACGCATCCGGGATACGTCACCCACACGGAGGCGAATGTTGGCTCTGACAACATCGCCTGTACTGAGGATGATGGAGCCCCAGCGACCATTACCTATAACCTCGGCGATTTGGATGCCCCAACAGGCGCGATCGGGCCGTCGCCGTATCAAGGGCACGCGACACCCGCAGACATCATTGCGATTCCGGTGAACCACTCGGTGCTGACCCCGTCAGGAACCGTGCATACCGCGACGATTGTCATCTCTTCGCCGAGCGATAGATCTGCCGAATCGTTCGAGAACGCAACAAACCTGGTGAGCACGGCCAAGGCGCAGGACCGAACCGAGTTCGCGTCCATCACGGTGAACGGCGTTGCGTCGTTTGCCGCGAGCAAGTCTGCTGTTACCCGTATCCCCGGCCAAGTTGACCCAGATGAGGAGATGAAATACACCCTGACCTGGGGCAACGGAACATCCGACGAGGTTGGCCGAGGGACATTTGTAGACCTGCTGCCGTACAACGGCGACGCACGCGGCACCTCAGGGCTCCCCGCGTCTGGCTTCACCGTGATTACGGCAGCTGCCGAAACTGGCAACGACACGGTCATGGGCGGTGTTGCGGTGCAGTACACAACCATGAAGTCCGAGGACGCTGCGATTGAGCTTGCCAAGAACGATAACAGCGACGGGGCCACCGGAATCGAATGGAAAACAGGAACGATCCCGTCAACTGCCACGGCCATTCGTTTTGTAACCGACGAGAAGATTAAGCCTGGCTACACCGGCACGGCAACCATCACGCTCAAAGCGGAGGGACTCGCGCTTGGCGGCGTGCTCGAAAACGATATGTACGGAAAAACCGAGGCCATCGGCGGTGATGCCAACACCATCAAGCGAGTCGTCGCCGCTTCGAAGGTCACGCTGCAGTCGAGCGCTGGCTCGCTCGCCGGAACGGTGTATGAGGATACCAACTTTGACAGCATCCTTACCGAAGGAACAGACCCGGTGTTTGCCTCTGGCACTGCCAAGCTCCGGTTGACCGGCGAAGTTGAAACCTACCTCATTGATATCGCGGCCGATGGCTCATACAAGATCCCGGCCATGATCCCTGGCGACTACATCGCGTCAATTGTGGCAAAGGGTTGGGCCTGGAAGGTTCCCTCTGTTGTCACGGCCGAACTCGGCGTCGTGATTGAGGACGTTGACCTGCTCTTCCAGAAGGCTATTGCCGCGCCAGTTGTGGTTGACGACGTGCTTCGCGTTACGCAGGGCAAAACGCAGACCGTTGATGCCAAGGAAAACGACACCTGGTCGTGGCCCGGCATCGTAGGGACCGAAACGACTGCGGCGCTTTCGAGTCAGCCGACCTACGGCTCAGCGACCATCGATGCCGACGGGCTGGTGAGCTATACGGCAGCGACCGATTGGCCGGCGGAGTTTTCTGGGGCTTCGACCTACGAACAAATAATCACCTACACGGTCACCAACTTTGAAGGTGTTGCGGCGACCGCTCGCGTCGTGGTCACCGTGAACGCTGCACCCGTTGCGGTCGATGACACCGCAACAGTGCCGGCAACGGCATCCACCGCTCTCGACGTGATCGCAAACGACAGCGGTTCAGGGCTTGAGCTTGACGGAACACCAACATCCAACAACCCAGACGTCTCGGTTGTGTCAGCGAGCGGCGGCCTTGTTGTTGATCCCTCGGCGTATGCCTGGATCGACGGTGAAGCCACGCTGGACGTGACACTCGGATATTCGGTCGTGGACGAGTTTGGTGAGACGGCAACCGCAGCGGTCACCGTTACCGTCGTTCGCGCGCCCGTATTTACCGGTCCAACGGACGCGCTCGAGGTTGGCACCGGCGACTCGCTTCAGCTTCCCAACGAGGTACTGAACCCAGGAGCGCTCGCGGAAGGCGGGGTAACCGTCACCGACCAGCCAACGGGTGGGACCGTCACTGTGGCGGACGACGGCTCGGTGACGTTTGAGCCCGGCACGGTCGAGCCTGGCGAGCACTTTATTAACATCACCTACACCGACATCTACGGGCAGCAGACAACCGTGACACACACGATTACGGTGTTTGCGTCCAACATGCCGGTCTCCGACAACTTTGTTGTCGCGCACAGCTGGTCAACTGAAGTAGACCCTGTGGCGAACGATGCTGGCGAAGGGCTCGTTCTTTCCTCAACTACGGCCGGCGGAAACGGTGTGGTGACCGTCACCAACGGTAACGTGCTCTATGCGCCGGATGCCGCCTACCCCTGGGCTGAAGGGGAAACCGAGTACTCCGACACCGCAACGTACGTCGTGACTGACGGACGAGGCAACTCCGCGACGGGCGAGATTATTTTCACCGTTATCAAAGCGCCAGTCGGGATTGATCGTCACCTGACCGTGGCCAACGGGGTTGAGAGCGTACTGTTTGACCCCATCGGTGAAGCCGCCGGCACTCGGCTGGTTGAGCTCGACGCTCAAAGCGTTGTTGCCGAGCCATCGAACGGAACGGTCTCCGTCGAAGACGGCACCATCACCTACCACCCGGTAGCCGGATTCGACGGCGAGGACACGTTCTCGGTTGAGATCCGAGACGCGCTCGGCCAACGCACCGTTGTGGTCTACACGGTGACGGTTGAGCCAGCGGTTGAGCCGAAAGCGCCCGAGACCGGCGATGGAACGACAACCGGCCCGACAGCTGAAGCGGACGGTGGCAACCGCGGTGACGGCGCAGCCGACCAAACGGGTACGCCATCGCAGTGGTTAGCCGTGACGGGAGCGGCAGATAACGTTATCGGCGTTTCGCTGCTGCTGCTTGCCTCCGGGCTCGCCGTGCTTGCCATAAATCGGCGACGTACCAAACGCCAAACGGCAGGGAGCTCGACCAGCGTATGACCAGTATCCACGGCCCCGGCCTTCCATCTGGCGAAACGGACGCTCAGCTCCTCGAGGACTATCGTGCGGGCGACGAATCAGCGATGACCGCGCTGTACTCCCGCTACTACGCGATGGCGATCTCTCACACGTACCGTTTTGTCGGGACGAAGGCCGAGGCCGAGGACATCGTTTCGGAAGCCTTTGCCAAGGTGATGCAGGCAATCAGAAACGGCAAGGGCCCAACCGCTTCGCTGTGGTGGTACCTCGTGACCGCGATGAAGAGCGTCGCGCTCACGCCGCGAAGGGGGCCAGAAGCAGCGATGGCCGTTGACTCGGAAATGCTTGAACTCCTTTCGGGCGACGAGCAGTCTGGGCCTGAGTCTCGGGACGAGCATCCAGCGCTCATGACCGCCTTCCGTGCGCTTCCGCAACGGTGGCAAGAGGTCATGTGGTACCGAGATGTTGAGGGTCTTTCGATGAAGGAGGCCGGCGAGGCGATGCGAATCAGCTCGTCAGCGCTTGGCGCCCTGCATACGAGGGCCAGACAGCGGTTTCGCGTTGAATACGTGCGGGCGTCTGCCGGTGAGTTTTCCGCTGAAGCATGCCAGCCGTTCTATAGTCAGCTTCCCGAATATCTTGACGCGCCTGCGGGCGACCCCGCATTCGCCGATCTCGAAGCGCACCTTGCCTCATGCGAAGCGTGTGCAGAGGGGAGCGTCGCGCTTACCCACATCAGTGAACGCTTTCTGCGGGGCGCGGCAGCTTCTGCTCCAGGCATCGTTGGCGCGTCCGCGCTGCTTCGGGCGCAGGGCATCGGTGCCGCCGAGGTCGCTCAGGCGAGTACTGCGCTTCAGCCCGCAACATCCGGTGCTTCCGCGTTCCTGTCCGGCACAGCTGCGAAGGTGGCGGTTGCCGCCGCCGGACTCGCCGTCGTGAGTGTCGGTGCGTTTGTGTGGATGACCTCGTCAACCGCGGTGCAACCGAACGATCCCATTCCAACGCCCATTACCGGGCAGGTTGTTGCGCAGAGCGAGAAAATACCAACGGCGAGTTCGGCCCCGGAAGCCGGCGGTACCACGGGTGATTCCGGGAACGACGCGGGCGAACCGGATGCGCAGGCCAGCGCTGCCCCATCCACCAAGGGCCGCTCTGGCAGGCTCCTGCTCGTTGAACTCCCAATGCGCGACGGTACCTGTGCGCTGTTCTTTCAACCGGCCGTGAACGGTGAGCCTGCATACTTCGAACAGGCGACCTTGGGCGAAGGCCACTGCGAGGTCGCCCTCTCCAGAGCCGACGGTTTTGCCGCGTCGCTTGACTCGACAGAAACCTCTCGTCTCGCTCATGCTGCCAGAACGGGCAATTACTCCATTGGGTTTACAACGGATGCCGCCGGCGAGACCCAGCGAAACCACGCGTTTGTGTTCGAGGTCACGAACACCTACCTTGGTCGCTGACTCGCCAGTGTCACTGGACTCTGAGTGACTTGCGTGCTTTGCTGGAGCCATGTCGACTGAAACCGTGAACGCGTCGCAGCATCCGCACGAACCCCACAGGGAAGGAATCGCCCAGCGACTCAACTGGCTCCGCGCCGGCGTGCTCGGGGCAAACGACGGTATCGTCTCGGTCGCTGCGATTGTTGTTGGCGTTGCGGGCGCGACAACGGCATCTGGGCCGATCATCACCGCAGGGGTCGCCGGGCTCGTTGGCGGGGCAATCTCGATGGCGCTCGGCGAATACGTTTCGGTGAGCAGCCAGAGTGACAGCGAGCGGGCGCTCATCGAAAAAGAGCGTCAAGAGCTCCGCGATATGCCAGAGGAAGAACTTGCTGAGCTTACTGGTATCTACGAAGCAAAAGGCCTCTCGCCCGAAACAGCACAAGCCGTCGCCCGGGAGCTGACTGCGCATAACGCACTTGAAGCTCACCTTTCGGCGGAGCTCAACATCAACGAATCGGATGTCGTGAGCCCCTGGCACGCGGCTGGGGCCTCTGCCCTTGCGTTTACGGTTGGCGGGATTCTTCCATTTCTCTCGATCTTGCTGCCGCCAGAAGGTCTCCGCGTCCCGATAACCTTTGTGGTTGTGCTGCTTGCGCTCGCCCTGACCGGGGCTATCGCGGCGAAGATTGGCGACAGCCCAGCACATAAGTCGGTGCTTCGCGTTGTGATTGGCGGCGCAATAGCGCTTGGAGCAACCTTCGCGATCGGTAGCCTGCTCGGCACGTCAGGTGCCGTCTAACCGGATTTACAGTTCCACCAGCGGTGCGAGGGTACCAGTCCTTTTGGACGCAGAAAGTTTTTTTGGCAGCGGCGTACAACGCTCGACAAAAAACGGTCTCTAGAGGTAATCATCAGTGATTTCCAGTGTGTTAGGGGAAACTAGCGCGCTGTCTCATGCAGACATCCGTTGGGGGATATCGTGAATCAGAATGCTTTGACGTTGGGCGCGCCCGCCGTCCAACACAAACACCGCGGCCGTGTCGTGGCACTCGCCATGGGACTTATTGGCGTCTTGCTCGGTTCGTCCGTTGGCACCGGACTTCAAACAGCCAACGCTGCGGTAGGGGCCGTCAGCGATTTTGGCGTTTCCGTCAGCTTTGATGGCACGGGGCCGTTTGACGCGGATGACGCAGCCGGCCACGACAGTTCAGCAAATAACGGCATCGTGCGATCGAACGATCAGGTTGAGTACCTGCTTGCCTCGTCGTATTCGGCCAAAGGCGACATCTCATACAGCTCAACGCTGCCGGTCGGCATGGAGTGGGACAGCACCGCAACAGCCGCGAGCGTGTGCAACGTTGCCGGCTCGCTGAGCGCCGATAAGCGGACGTGGACGTGCGTGCGTAACGTTGACACCGGGACAGAATCATTCAAGGTACGCGCATGGGTGACCTCGGCTGGAAACGGTTCCGTCGTCGCTCCAGTATTTGCTGCAGCGGCCCTGTCCACAACCGCGCCCGGCGTGACGGTTTCGGCCGAGGCGAAGACCGAGATGCGGGTGTTCGGCTCCTCCGCCACATATCCTGTCACGCATCTTGGGCAACCCGGTGTGCGGCAAGATATCCATGTGCTGGTTGGTGCCACGTTGCCGGCGGCTGGCAATTTCAAAGGATACGAAGCAACCCAAACTTCGTTTTCGTTCAGAGTGTCTGTTCCCGAAGGAGCTATTCCCACGAACGGCTATGTGACAAGGGGCGCTGGCACGGTATCCGTGACGCAGCCTGGCGGACCAGGAAACGACCTCGTTGTGACGGTTGCCGGAACCCGGGGCGATTTTATGGAGGTTGTCACGGCACCGGAGACTTCTGCTGATTACCGGACCAGCGTCCAGCCTGTAATTACGGTGTGGACGCCCTTTGATCCCACCGTTCCTGTGAATGAGACTGTTTCATTATGGAACATAGTTTCTGGTTTTGACCCGGTTTCAACGAGTGGGGCATCGAACTTTGGAGATGGATATGCTCCTGGACAGAATCCCGACTACGTCTGTCCTGCCAATACTTCCTATGCAGCTCAGCTTGCCTGTCTCAGGCAGCCCATTCTGCGAACGGAAACGAGTGACTTGCGTGGAACAAACGGCGGTGCTTGGGCAAATCGAGGCACCTATCTTTTCGGTGATCGGCATGGTTACACTCAGGGCGAAGAGATTCTTGTCCCTGGTCAACTATTTGATGCGCTCGCGGGAATGAGAAATGCACCGTCTGCAGGTGCGGCGGTGCATAACTCGTGGGGCGTTATGACATGGGACCCTGCACTTTTCACCCTTGATAGCACGCCGAAAGGTATGTTTGCGGGGTATCGAGGAACGATTGATGCGCTATATAACCACGCTGCGACCGTGTATGTCGCGGCTGCCGACCAACGGATTGAATATACTGACCATGCGTTCGCCGATGACTCGGAAAGAAAGACAACTGATCCAGCATCCGTTCGCTGGGTAAGCGATCCTGCTCAGCTTGTTGGGGGATTTTCTTCCGTGTCCGGTATCCGCTACACCTATTTGTCGGACCTTGAGCCAAACACAGCCGTTGGACTTGTAGCCCCGCTTCGTCGAAGTGATTCTGCCGTATCGAGGAGTCTTCTCAAGGGTGCAAATGTGCCGTGGTTTTGGCAGTTTGGTTCTGACGAAACTCCACGCACAGATTCGAACTACAACGGTCAGTCGGTGAGCGTCACTGGCGGTAGCGTTCGCGCTGCGGACGCACTCATCAGATCAACAGCCGTGTGGGAGAGTGCATCTTCCGCTCCAGGGCAGGTGAGTACTCTAACGGTTACGCCGATAGTGGTCGGTCCCGTTGGGTCGATGACCGCCGGTGTCGCCCGCGATACAACCATTCGGGTGACGATGTCCTCCGTCTGCGCCGAGCCGGTTTGGGATGCGGTGGTCGAGCTGCCCGGTTATGCCTCGCACGTTCCAGGCGACGCCGGCGCTGACGGGATAGCCTGCACACCCGACGACGGCACCCCCGCCAGTATTCTCTTCAACCTTGGCGACGTGACAGCACCGAGTGGGGCCGCAGGGCCTGGTATCTTCCAGGGCCATGCAACCGCGTTGCCCGCAATCGCTATTCCCGTCCTTCAGTCGGTACAGACCCCGTCAGGAACCATCCACACGGCGACGACCGTCGTGAGGTCGTCAAGTGATATGTCGGTTGAATCATACGAAAACACAACGGGAGCAACTGCGTCGCAAAAGGCCCAGGACCGCACAGAAGTCTCCACAATTGTGGTCAACGGCGTTGCCGCATTTGAGGGAAGCAAAACCGCGGTCACACGAGTTCCTGGATTTGCCGATCCAGACGAAGAAATGAAATATGTCATCTCCTGGGGGAACGGAACCTCCGACCCCGTTGGCGTAGGAACCTTTGTTGACCTCCTGCCGTATAACGGAGATTCGCGCGGGACAACGGGTTTGCCGGCATCCGGGTTTACCGTGATTGAGGCGTCCGCCTCGACCGCAAACCCGGCCGTGATGGGTGGCGTTCGTGTTGAGTTCACGACGGAGCCGTCGGAGCAGATCGCAACCGAACTTGCCAGAACCAATAATTCGGACGGGGCAACCGGCGTCAGCTGGCAGATGGGTGAGATTCCCTCAAACGCGACGGCCCTTCGGTTTGTGACCGATCGTCCGATCAGCCCCGGCTACACGGGTTCAGCAACCATCACGCTGAAGGCGTCAGGTCTGGCCGTTGGCGGTTCGCTCATGAACGACATGTACGGAAAAACCGCGCCCGTAAACGGCGATGAGAACTCGGTCAAGCGCATTATCGCCGCAGCGAAGGTGACTCTTGCCTCGTCCGCAGGGGCGATTATGGGAAGCGTATTTGAGGACACCGATTACGACGGTGTACTTACCGTGTCTGACCCAACGTTTGCCAGCGGGGCAATGTCGCTGCGACTCTCGAGCCCACTCGCGACATACCTGCTGGATATCAGCGCGCTTGGCACCTTTGAGGTTCCCGCGATGGTGCCTGGCGAATACACCGCGTCGATTGTTGCGCCCGGATGGGATTGGGTCTCGCCAGACACGATTACCGCCGAGCTCGGCGTCGAGTTGACGGGTCTCGATATTCTGTTCCGCAAGGCGATCGCTTCGCCGGTTGCCGTGAATGACGAGGGGAGCGTTTCGCGCGGTTCAACCGTGGTTGTGGATGCCAAAGCCAACGACACCTGGACCTCCCCTCCCGTGGTCGGCACAGAAACGACGGCCGGCATCACCACACCGGCCGCCTACGGAGCCGCCACAATGGATGCCAGCGGCTCGGTGACCTACGTGGCCTCTGCGGCCTGGCCAGCGGCATTTGCCGGTCAGCGTGTGTACACCGACACCCTGGCGTATACCGTGACGAATTATCTCGGCGTGACCGCAGAGGCAACGGTGACGATCACGGTGTTTGCCCTTCCGGAAGCGATGGCGGATACCGCAACGATTCCGGCAAATACCGCGACTGCCGTTGACGTGCTTGCAAACGACTCAGGCTCAGGCATTGCGCTGAGCGGCACCCCGTCGTCTTCGGAGCCAGGAGTGAGCATTACCTATCGCGGTGATGAGCTGAGCGTTGACGCGAGAGGCTACGAATGGGCAGCAGATGAGACCGAGCTGACAGTCGACGTGAGCTACGAGATCCGTGATTCCTTTGGGAAACTGAGCGGCACAGTTGCAACCGTGACGGTTGTGCGCGCCCCCGTCGTCTCTGACGATGCCGACGAGGTCCCCTCTGGCGGCACCGTGACGTTCGCGCCGGACATCCTCAATCCCTCGACGGTTGCCGCTGACGGATGTGTCGTGTCGAGTCAACCAGCGGCGGGGACCGTCATTCTTGATCCTAAGGGGCACGCCGTGTTTGACGCTGCCGGTGTTGACGCTGGAACCTACACCTTTGAGCTGACGGTGACCGATAGTTTTGGTCAGCAGACGACGGCGACCTACACGGTCACCGTGTACGCGGGGCTTGCCGGGGTTGACGACGCATTTACCGTCGCCTCGACCTTTGAGACTGTTATCGACCCCCTCGCGAACGACGACGGTGAGGGGCTGACGCTCACCTCCCTTGCAGGGAACGCGATCCTCGACCGCGGAATTGTCACCTACGTTCCAGACCCCAATCGTTCGTGGGGCGACGGCGAGCAGAGCTACGAAGACCTCGTCACCTACGTGGTAACTGACGGCAGGGGGCTGACCGCGACGCAGACGATCACGCTCACAGTGATTCGTGCTCCGCAGGGGCTCGACCGGCACCTGACGGTGACCCCCGACGTTGAGCGCATCGCTTTTGACCCCATCGGTGAAGCGAAGGGCACCAACATCCAGATGCTTGAGGACTCGTCGCTCCACGCGGAGCCAGCACACGGAACGGTGACGTTCGAGAACGGGTTTGCGACCTACGTGCCGACTCCAGGTTTTGCCGGTGAAGACAGCTTCACGGTTGAACTGAGGGACGCTCTCGGTCAGACCGCCATCGTCACCTACAGTGTGACGGTCGAGGCCAAACTGCCCATCACGCCCCCGACAGCCTCAGAACAGCCAGGCCCTGGCCACGAACACACAACGGAACCGTCTGCTGACTCATCTGCGCCGACCGCACCTGAGACGCAGAAGGGCCTTGCGGTGACCGGAAGCGAGGAACCCATCCTCGGTTGGTCGCTGCTGTTTGTATGTGTCGGTGGTCTGCTGCTCATCGCTCGGCGCGTCGTGCGGCTGCCGGAGAAGGGGAAACGGCCAACGGAATGACGGATCAGGGTAACGCTGACGAAAGGAAGCAACGGGCAGAGCCTGGCGGGAACACGCCAGCCGATTTTGTTGACGACGCTGCGCTCCTTGCCGCGTATCGTGACGGAGACTCGTCAGCACTAGAGACGCTCTACGAGCGGCTCTATGGCATGGCTGTTGCCCATGCGAGGCGCTACGCTACGCATGGGCTTGAGGCCGAAGACATCGTTTCCGAGGCGTTTGCCAAGGTCATCAACGCCATCCACGGTGGAAAAGGACCAACGGCGTCCCTGTGGTGGTACCTTGTCACCGCGATGAAAAGCGTTGCGCTCAGGCCAAACGCCGATGCCGCTCAATCGGTTGCCGTTGAGCCAGACACCCTTGAGTTTCTCTCGGTGCCGCAGGACGTACCGCTTGGCGACGCCGTCATGCATCCTGCCGTTGTTGACGCCTTCAACCACTTGCCAAAACGCTGGCAGGAAGTGATCTGGTATCGGGAGATCGAGGGCCTGTCGCTCAACGAGGTTGGCGAGGCGCTCGGCATGAATCGAAACGCGGTCGGCGCCCTGCTCAACCGTGCCCGCACGGGGCTGCGCACCGGGTATCTCAGCGCCCTCGCGTCGGACAATGCGCCGGAGGAGTGCCGTCCGTTTACCGCGATGCTCCCAGCCTACGTCGCAAACGATCTGAACGAGCCGCTCAAGCGACGCGGGCTAGAGGCACACCTTGAGCGCTGTGAGGTCTGCACTACGAACCGCGCGGAGCTTTCGAACGCAACAACTCGGCTTTCTGGCGCAATCATCGCCGGGGTTCCGGCGCTCTTTGTCCTTCCGCACGCGTCGCTCGTGGCATCAGGTACCGAGGCTGCTGGTTCGATATTTGGTCATGGCGCCGTGAGCGCGAGGGCCATCGGATGGTCGGTTGCGTCGTTTGCTGCCGCGGCGACAATGGTTACCGCCATCGTGTTGACCTCAGGCAATGCGGGCGCCGATCCCTCAGTTTGGCAAGACGAAACCAGTTCCGTCCCCTCCGTGACAACGGTGGTGCGGCAGTCAGAGCAGTCAACGCCTCCTGGACAGCAGGGTGACGGTACACCAACGGAGTCGCGTGGTGAGCGTGCATCTGCGCCGGTTGCTGGTGAGCCGGATCGCCTGATGCTGTGGGAAGCGCCAACCAGCGGCGGCGTCTGCAAAATGTTCTTTGAGCCTGCGCACGACGGCGCAATGGCGTTCTTTGAACAAACAACAACAGGAACTGGGGCGTGCTCTGTTGAGGTTTCGCGCCCTGGCGGGTTTGCTGTCACTCTCGATTCTTCAGCTGGGCTCCAGTTGGTGCACGCATCGACCGCGGCTGAGTATCGTTTTGCTGTGACCACCGACGTGGCCGAGGCCGAAACCTTCGTGTTTCGTACCGTTGAATCGGATCTGAACTAGCTCAGCTGCGCAACGAGGGAATCCACATATTCGGGGGAGAGGATGCGCTGGGTCACCAGTATTGTTGCGCCAACCGCGCCGGCAAGTTCGCCGGTGTTGGCCTGAACAATGGTGAGTCGCTGGGTGGCGAGCGGCGTCGAGCGCTTATAGACAACTTCCCTGACGCCGGCGAGCAGGTGTTCCCCCGCATGGGAGATGCTGCCGCCGATGGCGATTACTGAGGGGTTGAGGAGGCTGACGATCCACGAAAGCGTTTCTCCGAGCTCGCGTCCGGCCTGGCGAGTAGCCGCGATCGCCTCTGGCGAGTTCGCGCGAACCAGCTCAACCACGTCTTTGGAGTTTCGGGCGGGAACGCCGTTTCGGGTCAGGTGCTCCGCGATCGCCGTACCGCTCGCAATGCCTTCGAGGTCGCGTTCATCGGTTGGCTCGCGCAGCGAATCGGCGCTGTATGGAACCGGCACGTGCCCGATATCGCCAGCAGACCCCTGGGCTCCCCGTTGCAGTTGGCCGCCGACGATGATGCCTGCGCCAATTCCGGTTGCAACCTTGACATAAATGAAATCGCTCGCGTGGGTCCACTCCGTTGCGTGTTCGCCGAGCGCAAGGATGTTCACGTCATTATCAACAAGCACGGGTACGTCAAACGTCCGCTGAAGGTAGGTGGGGATATCGAATCGGTCCCAGCCAGGCATGATCGGCGGGCTGAAGGGGCGCCCGCTTGAGAACTCAACCGGACCAGGCACGCCGATCCCGATGCCCATGAGCGACGCCGGGTCAACGCCGGAAGCCCCGAGGAGGGAAGCGATCGAGGCGAGAACCCAATCGAGGACGGTCTCTGGCCCGTCTGCGATGTTGATCGCTGTCCGTTCGGTGCCGAGGGTGGTGTGTGCGAGGTTGGTGAGGGCAACGATGCCGTGGGTCGCGCCGAGTTCAACCCCGATGATGACTCCGGCTTGCTCGTTGAACAGGTACTGCACCGGTGGGCGTCCACCAGTTGAGACGCCGGTGGTGTGCTCTCGAAGCAACCCAAGTTCGAGCAACTGCTCGATGCGAGCCGTGACGGTTGAGCGAGCGAGCCCTGTGAGGGAAATGATTTCCGCTTTGGTGCGCGCGATACCGTCGTGCATGGTGTGGAGCAGGTCTCCGGCACCGGATTGGCTTGGGGAGATCCCCACCTGTGTCAGCATGCCCTCATTAAAGCACGGGAGGCGCGCTTTTTGATGTCACTTTGGTGAGTTCCGGCTCGAAGGAAGCCGCAAAAGCCAATGAATTAACCAAAAGATTAATAAATATTCAATACTTTTGCTTGCTAGTGAACAAAAGTCAGACTAGGTTGGCAGTATCGATACACCCGATCGACGCCGCTCAAAGGAGAGTCAATGGTTCAGCCCGTCACTTCACTCCAGCTGTACACGCTGCGAGAAGCCCTCGAACACGATCTTGCCGCAACGATTGCGCGCGTTGCCGAGATCGGATTCACCGCAGTGGAGCCGTACCGGTTTGTTGACCGGGCCGATGAATTTGCTGCCGCGCTCACGCAGCACAGCCTGAACGCACCAAGCGGGCATGCGCCCCTGCTCTCCGAGAACCAAAACGACATCTTCGAGGCGGCCGCCAAGCTCGGCATCGGAACCGTCATCGACCCGTTTGTCCCAGAAGAGCAATGGACAACTCGATCGGGCATCGAGCAGATCGCTGCCGGTCTCAACGCCGCCGCAGCCGTTGGTGCAACGCACGGTATCTCGGTTGGTTACCACAACCACTGGTGGGAGGTCGAGACGATCGTAGACGACCGCCGCTCAATCGAGGTGCTCACCGATTTCCTTGACCCCTCGGTTGTGCTTGAAATTGATACCTATTGGGCGCAGGTTGCGGGGGCAGATGTCCCACAACTGCTCCGAGACCTTGGCAGTCGCGTGACCTTCATTCACATCAAAGACGGCCCAGCGACGCGCGAACCAAAAGATCAGGTTGCGCTTGGCCAGGGAGTGCTCCCGCTTCACGAGATCTTGGCGGCGGCCGGCTCCCTTACTGCGCAGGTCGTTGAACTCGACGACACCAGGGGCGACATGTTCACCGCGGTTGCCGACAGCTACGCATACCTCAATCAGATTGGGGTGAAGTAACCATGGCAGCTCAGCACCCGGTTCGCGTTGGAGTGATTGGCGCTGGCGTCATCTCGAAGACCTACATCGAAAACCTCATCTCGTTTCCTGACATCGAGGTGGTCGCAGTTGGCGACCTTTTCCCAGAAGCCGCCGCCGAACGGGCAAAGGAATTTGGCATCGGGAGCAGCGGCGACGCCGAAAGCGTCATCAATCATCCGGATGTTGAACTCGTAATCAATCTCACTATCCCGGCCGCCCACGTTGAGATTGCGCTCGCCGCCATCGCGCAGGGCAAGCACGTGTGGAGCGAGAAGCCGTTCTCGCTTGACAGGGAGAGTGGAGCCCAGCTCCTCGAAGCCGCCGAACGTGCTGGCGTGCGCCTCGGCTGTGCCCCCGACACCTTCCTCGGCGAAGGCCTGCAAACGGCGCTCGCGGCCGTTCAGCGAGGGGACATCGGTACCCCGCTCACCGCGCTGACTATCCTGCAGAGCCCTGGCCCCGAGTCATGGCATCCAAACCCAGCGTTCCTGTTCCAGTACGGGGCTGGCCCGCTCTTCGACGTTGGCCCGTACTACCTCACGACCCTCGTGCAGACGTTTGGCGCGATTGAGAAGGTTGCTGCGGTGACCTCGCGATCACGCACTGAGCGCATCATCGGTTCCGGGCCCCGCGCCGGCACCAGTTTTGAAGTGACCGTGCCAACTCACGTCTCGGCCCTCACCCAGTTTGCCGGCGGAGCGAGCGCCCAGAGCGTTTTTAGCTTCGACTCTCCTCGGGTCAACATGGGCGTGTTTGAGGTCACCGGAACCGAAGCCACCATCGCGTTCCCAGACCCCAACAACTTTGACGGCGAGATTCGCCTGTGCAAAGCGGGGGAGACCGACTGGCAGACCATTGCAACCGTCGCCGAGAAATCGAGCCGAGGGACAGGCGCGCTTGACATGGCGAGGGCCATCAGAGAGGGCCGCGCCCACCGCGCAACCGGAGAGCTTGCTTACCACGTTGTTGATGCAATGACCTCGATCACCGAGTCAGGTGAGCTGGGCGAATTTGTTCCTGTCACGAGCTCAGCGCCGCGCTCGGAGCTGCTGCCCGCCGACTGGGACCCACGAGCAGCAACCCTCTAACCCCGGTATCTCCCGCCTGCGCGGAGGCGATCACCACCCACATCACCACAACCAACACCACAACCCTGCACCAAGCAGAACTGATCACTCAACGAAGAGGACATCATGGCAACACATCGGAAATCTGGCTGGAAAAAAACACTCGCCCCGCTCGCCCTACTGGCGACGGCGACACTGCTGATGAGCGGATGCTCGGGAGGCGACGGCGGCGGTGGCAGCACTGACGGCGCATCCGGCGGGGAAATCACCTACTGGGCATCCAACCAAGGCACCTCCCTAGAAGACGATAAGAAGCGCCTCGAGCCAACGCTCAAGCGTTTTGAGGAAGAAACGGGAACCAAGGTCAACCTCGAGGTTATTCCGTGGTCAGACCTCTACATGCGCATCCTGACCGCCGTATCGAGCGGCGACGGCCCCGACGTGCTCAACATCGGAAACACCTGGGCCGTCACCTTGCAGGAGACGGGTGCGTTTGAGCCGGTTGAGGGCAAGCTCCTCGAGGCGGTTGGTGGACAGGATCGCTTTATCCAATCGTCGTGGGACACCGGTGGAAAGAAAGGTGCAGCTCACACGTCGGTGCCGCTCTACGGCCTCGCTTACAACATGTACTACAACACCAAGCTGTTTGAGGAGGCCGGTATTACTGAGCCTCCGGCAACCTGGGAAGAATTCATCGAGGTTGGCAAGAAGCTCACGAAGGACACCGACGGCGACGGCACCATCGACCAGTGGGGCTACAGCGGGGCAGGCGCTTCGCTCTCCGACAACTCCCACCAGGCATTCGCCAAGGGCCTGCAGCACGGCAGCACGCTCTTCACCGATGACGACAAGCCACAGTTTGCGGCAGACGGCATCGTCCAGGGTGTGAACGACTACGTCAGCCTCATGGCAGAGCACAAGATCATGTCGCCCTCCGACGCCGAGCTCACCGACTCAACCCCGGTTGTGACCAACCTCATTGATGGAAAGGCCGCAATGATCTTCAATCAGAGCCCCATCAAGAACTTCGAAGCTCGTGACTTTACCGACTGGGGCGTGGCAATGGTGCCAATGATTGACCCGCTCGCCGCAGGGGGAGAGCCCATCGTGAGCCACGTGGCTGGCATCAATCTCTCCGTGTTCAAGAACGCGAAGAACAAGGACGCCGCAATCGACTTCGTTGGCTTCCTCACGAGCACCGACGAGCAGATCGCCCTCAATAAGACGTTCACCTCGCTCCCAGTGGTGACGGATGCCTACAGCGATGAGGCCTTCCAATCGGAAGAGGTCAAGCTCAAGCAGCAGACGCTCGAAAACAACTCGGCACCAATGCCTCTCGTCTCCTCCGAGGGCCAAATGGAAACACTCGTTGGGACCGCGCTGAAGGACCTCTTTGCAAAGGCCACAACAGGGGCGGTATCCGAAGCGGATATCACAAAAGCCCTGAGCGACGCCAACGACCAAATGTCTGCGGCAATCGGCTAACAACGGTTGTTGAGGGGCGGCTTGGCCTGGCTGAGCCGCCCCTCTCACCAGAGGAGGAATTGTGTCGCAACCAACTGTGGTCGCCGGTCCACCGGAAACTGACCCGCCAACCAAAACACCCCCGTCGCCCCCAATAACAGCTGACGACCAAACCCCATACGTGGTCGAAGAACCGCGCAAACCAAAACGTTCGAAACTCGGGTATGCGCTTGTCGCCCCCGCAGCGTTTATGGAGCTGTTCATCCACATCATCCCCATGCTCCTTGGGGTCTGGATCGCCTTCCTCGGTCTCACCCAGCTCAACATCACCAACTGGACAACGGCGCCGTTTGTTGGGCTCCAGAACTTCATCAACGGTCTCGACCCTCGCGGCACGATCGGGCAGCAGTTCTTTGAGACCCTTGGCCGTACGCTCCTCTACACGATTATCGTTGTTGGCCTGTCGTGGGTGCTTGGAATGGCGGCAGCCGTCTTCCTCAACTCCGCGTTCAGGGGGAGGGCAATCCTTCGCACCTTCTTCCTCGTGCCATACGCCCTTCCCGGTTTTGTGACCACAATCGCTTGGGCGTTTATGTTCAACCAGCGAGACGGCGCCGTGAATCAGGTGCTCGTTGATACGCTGCACCTCTTTGGCGATGATCGGCCGTTCTGGCTGCTTGGTAGCAACTCGTTCATCGCGATGATCATCGTGAACGTTTGGCAGCTCTGGCCGTTTGCGTTCCTCATGCTTATGGCTGCGCTGCAGACCATCCCGAGTGAGGTCTACGAAGCGGCATCACTCGACGGCGCATCGCTGTGGAAGCAGTTCCGTCGCATCACGCTTCCCATGATCAAACCCGCCAACGCGATCTTGCTGCTGGTGACGTCGCTGTGGACGTTTAACCAGTTCAACGTTCCCTACGTCTTGTTTGGGCAGAGCTCACCAAAAGAAGCGACGCTGCTGTCTCCGTTGATCTACCAAAACTCCTTTGTGTCGTGGAACTTCGGTCTTGGCGGAGCGATGAGCGTGCTGCTGCTCATCGCCCTCCTCGGGGCCTCGCTTGTCTACATCCGCCTCGTCTTGAAGAACTCGGGAGAAGACAATGATTGAGACGCGTAACTTCCGAATCGCGAGGGCAATAGTCCTCACCGCCCTCAGCATCTTTATCGCGGTGCCGCTCTACGTCATCCTGAGCACGTCGTTTAAGCCACTCAAGGATGTGTCAGGCGTGTTCAGGTGGATCCCTGAGACGCTCACCATCCAGCCATATATCGATATGTGGACAACGGTGCCGCTCGCGCGGTACTTCTCCAACAGCATCATCGTGACGGTGACGGCGACCGTGCTCTCGGTCATCATCGCGGTGCTTGCGGCGTACGCGGTTGCCAGGCTGAGCTTTCGTGGTAAAAAACCGTTTACCCTGATCGTGCTCTCGACGCAGATGTTCCCTGGAATACTGTTCCTCCTCCCGCTGTTCCTCATGTTTACGCAGATCCGCACCTCAACAGGGCTGCAGCTTCAAGGCACCCTCGGCGGACTCATCGTGACCTACCTCACCTTCACGCTTCCCTTCGCGATCTGGATGCTCTCTGGTTATTTTGCTGCCATACCGGCGGCCCTCGAAGAGGCGGCCATGATCGACGGAACCTCCCGGCTTGGCGCGCTCTGGCACGTGGTGCTTCCCGTTGCAAAGCCGGGCATAATTGCGGTGGCCGTGTACTCGTTTATTACGGCCTGGAGCGAGGTGCTGTTTGCCTCGGTGCTGACTAACGAGTCAACCAAAACGCTCGCGGTTGGGCTTCGTGCGTATGCCAGCCAGAGTGACGTGCTGTGGAATCAGCTCATGGCGGCATCCGTCACCCTGTCGTTGCCCGTACTTATCGCCTTCATTCTCGTGCAGAAGCACCTGGTCGCTGGTCTCGCGTCTGGGGCCGTCAAATGACCGGGGCGGTTGAGGGCGCAGGCTATGGCGTTGCCATGGTTGGCCACTCGTTCATGGGTCGAGCCCACTCGCACGCGTGGGGAGCGGTCAGCGGATTTGCTGATGTTGCCCCCGTCCGCAAACAGGTGCTGGTCGGTCGGGATCTTGGCCGCGCATCCGCAGCCAGAGAGAAACTCGGCTGGGCAGAAGTCTCGACGGATTTTGAGGCGGTGCTGCGGAGGGACGACATCCAGATCGTTGATATTTGTGCGCCGGGCCACCTCCACGCCGACTACGCCATCAGGGCCCTCGACGCAGGCAAACACGTGCTCGTGGAAAAACCCCTGGCAAATACGCTCGCCGAGGCAGAACTCATGGCGGCCGCTGCTCGATCAGCGGCCTCGCGAGGCGTCAGGTCGATGGTCGGATTCAACTACCGCAGTATCCCGGCGCTCGCGGAAGCCCGTTCGCTGATCGAAGGCGGGAGACTCGGCGAGATTCGTCAGATTCGGGTGAGTTATCTCCAAGATTGGCTGGTGCGCGAAGACGCACCAATGACCTGGCGTCTGCGAAAGGAGACGGCGGGATCAGGCGTGCTTGGCGACCTCGCCTCGCACGCCATTGATCAGATCCGTTTTCTCACGGGAGATCGAGTGAGTAGCGTTTCTGGCACGCTGAAAACGTTTGTGACCGAGCGGCCAGGCCCAAACGGTCGAGAGCAGGTGACCGTGGATGATGCTGCCTGGGGAGTCTGCACGCTCGTTTCCGGCGCAATTGCCTCCGTCGAGGTTTCGCGCTGCGCGACAGGAGCAAAAAACAGTCTCAGCATCGAGGTCTTCGGCTCACGAGGCGCGCTTCGGTTTGATCTTGAGTCGCTCAACGAGCTGTGGTTTTACGATGCCGACCTGCCAGAGCGGGAACAAGGATTTCGACGCATCCTTGTGACCGAACCTGAGCACCCCTTCCTCAGCAACTGGTGGCCAACGGGCCACATTCTCGGGTGGGAGAGCTCCTTCATTAATCAGATGGGGCAATTTCTGCAGTGTGTTGAGGGAGACAGGAACCCGTCGCCGAGCTTTGACGACGGCCTCGCGACGCAGCGAGTACTTGACGCGATTGCGTTGAGCGCGCAAGATCACAGCAGAACGGTTGCCCTGACCGACCCCGCCGCGGAGCACACGATTGGAACGCTATGACCACCACCCAACCCGTCACACTGTTTACCGGGCAGTGGGCAGACCTCCCGCTTGAAGAGGTCGCAAAGCTCGCAAGCTCGTGGGGCTACGACGGCCTCGAAATTGCCTGTTCGGGCGAGCACCTGAACGTCTGGCGCGCGATTGACGAGCCAGATTACCTGCGGGGGAGACTCGACATCCTCGACTGCTACGGCCTGAACGTGTGGGCAATTTCCAACCACCTCACCGGGCAGGCGGTCTGCGACGACCCGATCGACTTTCGCCACCAGGCGATCGTTGGCAGCAAGGTGTGGGGCGACGGCGAGGCCGAGGGGGTACGGCAGCGCGCCGCGGAAGAGATGAAGCTCACCGCACGGGTCGCGCGCATGCTCGACGTTGACACGGTTGTTGGCTTCACCGGCTCAAAGATTTGGCAGTATGTTGCGATGTTCCCGCCGGTCGGCGCAGACGTGATTGAGGCGGGCTTTGAAGATTTTGCGACGAGGTGGAACCCCATCCTTGACGCGTTCGACGCCGAGGGCGTGCGCTTTGCCCACGAAGTCCACCCGAGCGAAATTGCCTACGACTACTGGTCGTCGCAACGCGCCCTCGACGCGGTTGGGCACCGTCCCGCCTTTGGCTTTAACTGGGACCCAAGCCACATGATGTGGCAAAACATCGACCCGGTTGGCTTTATTTGGGACTTTCAAGACCGCATCTACCACGTTGATTGCAAAGACACCCGGCTTCGCCCGCAGAACGGGCGCGCTGGCGTGCTCGGCTCGCACCTCCCATGGGGAGACCCGCGGCGCGGCTGGGACTTCGTCTCAACCGGTCACGGGGACGTGCCGTGGGAAGATTCCTTCCGTGCGCTCAGAGCAATCGGGTACGAGGGGCCCATCTCTGTTGAGTGGGAGGATGCGGGTATGGACCGCCTTCACGGAGCCAGCCAAGCGGTTGAATACGTGCGCTCGCTCCTGTGGAAGCTGCCAGAGGGGTCCTTCGACGCGGCGTTTAGTCACCAGGACTAGTCGAACGAGTGCGTGTGTGCGCCTGAGTAGCGGGCTGACAAAGTTACACTGTCAGAGGTCACAGCTAGTCTGAAGACTTGACCTATGCCGGTTTCGGCATCCCCCTATTTGCGCACACGGCCGGGTGTGTGCGCTGTCTATTCACCGCGTGTAAATTCGCCGCCGGGCCAAGGAGGCCCGACTCATGTCATCACTCTCAACTCCTGCAACATCGGCCTCCCAACACAGTGGGCCAGCACGAAAGCTCGCCCTCTACACGCTGTTCCTTGCATCGTTCATGGAACTGCTCGACGCCACAATCGTGAACGTTGCGCTTCCAGAGATCGAGCTTTCGCTCGACGCTCAGGGCGCAGAACTGCAGTGGATGGTTGCCTCCTACACGCTCGCCTTTGCTATCGCGCTCATTACCGGCGCCCGCATGGGCGACCTGTACGGGCGCAAGAAGCTCTTCATCGGGGGCCTGATCGGGTTTACGGTCTTCTCGGCGCTCTGTGGTCTTGCGGTCAACCCCGAAATGCTGATCGTTTCTCGTGGCCTGCAGGGCTTTGCAGCGGCAGCCATGATTCCCCAGGTGCTCGCGAGCATCCAGGTTATGTACAAGCCATCCGAACGCGCTGGTGCCGTTGCCGGATTCTCCGCGCTGGCCGGCATCGCGGCGGTTTCCGGTCCCATCGTCGGGGCTCTGCTTACCGAGGCCGACCTCTTCGGCTGGGGCTGGCGCAGCATTTTCTTTGTGAACATCCCGGTCGGGCTCATCGCCATCGTCGCGGCCTTCAAACTCATCCCGGAGTCTCGCGCGCCTGAGCGCCACCGTCTCGACGTTATTGGCGTCATCATGCTCGGGGTTGCACTCATCGCGGTGCTCTACCCACTCACAATGGGCCGCGAAGAAGACTGGCCAACCTGGACCTTCGTCTCGATCGCCCTTGGGCTTGCGCTGTTTGTTGCGTTCCTCATCATCCAATCGCGCAAGGAACGCCGCGGTGGTTCACCGCTGATCAACCTGTCGCTCTTCCGCACTCGTTCGTTTGCGATGGGTCTCGCGATGCTTGCTCTCTTCTTCATCCCGATGAGCGGTTTCTTCCTGATCCAAACGCTGTACCTGCAGCTTGGGCTCGGGTTCACCATCCTCGATGCCGGGCTTGCCATGATCCCGTTCTCGCTCACGGTGCCGATCTTCGCGGCGCTGTCGGCGACGGTGTTCGTGAAGCTCATCGGCCGCGCGGTTCTGCAAATCGCACCGGTCATCCTTTCCGCAGGCTTCTTGCTGCTGGTCTGGGCAGGCAACACGCACGGCACCGCAACAACCTGGCTCGAACTGCTTCCCGGGCTTGTTGTTGCCGGAGCCGGATTCGGAATGGTCGTCTCGGCGATCGGCCTGTTTGTGCTCTCAGAGGTTCCGCTGCGTTTTGCGGGCAATGCTTCCGGGCTGTTCAACACGGTGAACCAACTCGCAGCCGCAATCGGTGTTGCCGTTATCGGCACGATCTTCTTCGGCTACTTCGATTCTTCGATGGCCGAGAGCGCCGCGTCCATCAGGTCGCAGGCGGATGCCGTCGAGGCGAGCTCTGCAGCGTTCCGCGATGCCTTCGAACCGACCATGATCATCATGGCTATCACGATGCTCGGCGCGAGCGTTGCGGCCACGTTCCTGCCCCGCCGTCCGTCGGTGGCCGACCTCGACGAGTCGCTGCCTGTCGACGAGCTAGCGCCAACCGACGCGTGAGCGCCGGCCGGAGAGTTCGTGCTGACCGACGTGTGAGCGCTGGCCGAGGAGTCAGGGCCGGCCTACCCGTTGGGTGGTACTAACCCATCGGGTGGCTGGTCCCGCCGGGTGGCACGAACCCCGTCGGTTGGTCGGCCCCGTCGCGAACTAGACCGCGGCCGCTGAAAGCTCCTTAACCTTGCCGTTTTTCAGGTGCAACCTGCGCTGGGCGCGTTGGGCAACCCACGTGTCGTGCGTGACGAGGATAACCGTGAGGTTGTGTTCCTTCCACAGACCCTCGATAAGCGCCATGATGTCGTCGCGGGTGTCCTCATCGAGGTTGCCGGTTGGCTCGTCGGCAAGCAGCACCGACGGGTTCTTCACGAGGGCACGAGCGATCGCAACTCGCTGTTGTTGACCGCCGGAGAGCTCGGCCGGCAGGTGCTGCATCCGCTCGCCAAGCCCAACGCTTGCCAAAGCATCAGCGGAGCGCTGTCGTCGTTCCTCTGCAGAGACCTGCAGCGGTTCGAGAGCCGTCTCTACATTTTCAAGTGCGGTGAGCGTCGGGATGAGGTTGAATCCCTGGAAAATGAAGCCGATCTTCTGCGCGCGGATTTCGGTGAGTTTGGCATCAGAGAGATTCGACAGCTCCCACTCATCGAGGGTGACGGTTCCACTTGTTGGGCGGTCGAGGGCACCAAGCATCTGCAAGAACGTCGACTTTCCGCCTCCCGTTGGGCCCTGAATTGCGACGAGTTGACCCGAGGGAATTTCGATGGTGACCCCGTCGAGGGCCTGGATGTTTCGGCCTTTCTGGGTGTATGACTTGCTGACATTGCTGAGCGTGTACATAAGGTTCCTTAGCAGCTAAATGATCTGATGGGTGGGTTGGCCTACGCCATGGAGCGAAGCGCCTCAGCTGGGCGAAGCTTTGCGGCACGCCAGCCTCCCGCAGCGCCGGAGATCACGCCGCCGAGGAGGGCGAGGGCGATGGCAACAACGATGATTGTGACGGAGAGCGGTGCCTGAAGGGTCAGGTCGATTGCGCTGGAGGCGGCATCCATCACGCCACCCATGCCACCACCTGGACCGCCGCTCATTCCTTCTGGACCAGTCGTCGACGCGGTTGTCGCCGAGAGGGTTGGCCCGATGAGGTTGATGATTACCACGCCAAGCACGGCAACGACGACGCCGGCGATTGCGCCGATTCCGGCTTGCACGGTGGATTCGCCCGCAACCTGTTTGACGATGCGACCGTTTGACCAGCCGATGGCTTTGAGCGTTCCAAACTCGCGGGTGCGACGGGTCACATTGGAAATGGTGAAGAGCGCGCTGATGAGAAACGCAGCACCGAGCACGAGCACAGCAAGCCAGAAACCGAGCGTACTCAGCATCGATGAGGCGGATGCGAGCGATCCGCTCACGGTCGAGGCAAGATCCGCCTGGGTGTTGACGGTTGTTTCTGGGAGGGCCGCTTCGATGTCTGCTTTGACCTGGCTGATCGCGGTGGACGAACTCGCCTGAACGGAGACGCTGCTGATCTGGTCGTCGAGGCCGGAAAGCGTTTGTGCGGTGTCGAGGGGAATGTATGTGTTTGAGGCGGAATCGCTTCCGGTCGTAGAGGTCACTACGCCAACGATCTCGAAGGAGGTGCCAGCGATGTCATTCGTGTCGCCAACCGATAGCTCTTCGGTCGTGGCGTAGCCGGAGTCGAGGACGACAACATCCTTGCCGTTGTCGTCAGCGCTCAGCATGCGGCCGTCGGTGACCTCGAGGGCAGTGGCGGGGCCTATGTCTGTGCTGCTTGGGTCGAGGCCAAGTACGGTGAACGCGTCAACGCTGAACGCGCTGCCGCCGCTTCCGTCAGGGCCACCCTGTGGCCGGGTTCCCTGCATGTCGCCACCCGTATTGTCTTCCGAGTTTTGTTGCATCTGACTCATATCGGGCAGCTCGCCGTCAAACGTGGTGTTGGTGAGCGAGAGGGTGCCGGTTGCTGCGCTCACATTCTCTACCTCGGCGATGGATGCCAGCGCTGCAGCATCCATGGTGCTTGTGCCTCGTTCTGCCTCAAGCCGCGACTGGTTGACCGTTGTGGTGCCGTCGGTTGTTGCGCCATCCTCCGCCCCAAAGTTGAACATCTGTGGCCCGCCACCTCGCTCACCGTCTTCGCCTTCCCCCGGCGCGGTTGGGGTCTGGCTCACGGTGATGTCGGTTCCGACCCCGTAGATTCCCTGGAGTACGGATGCCTGCGCGTTGCTCATGCCGCTGGATACCGAGTTAACGATGATGACGAGGGCAACAGCGAGGGCCATCCCTGCGGCCACGATGAAGGACTGCTTGCGGCGGCCAGCGAGTTCCCGGCGAAGATACCTGAAATACATGGGGTGACTTTCTCTTGAGCGAAAACGCGGCGCAACGGCGCCCGCAATTCACACGCTAGAGAGCGTCAGTATGAGTAGCCTTGCCCCGGCCTATGGGCAAGCTATGGAATCGAAGATGACCTCTCCTGTTTGATGAAATTTGAGCATTCAATCCACGCATACATGGTGTGTTTTGCAGTATAAAAGCACAGATCGGTGGTAAATTTCGCAATCCGTCTGTGGTGAGACTGATCGAGAACAGAATACGGATAGACTCGAATGGTATTGCGTGAGTTCGCATCGGTTCGAACGTGAGCAGCACCAGTCCGAAAGACCAACCCCTGGATAGTTGATTAAGTAATGTCACAGACCACACGCACCAGTCCGATCCCAAGCGTTGGGCCTTCTCTCTCTCGTTTGGCCGTTCAGTACCCCGTTGATGTTGTCGCTTGGGGAATTGCCCTATCGCTTGCCTCAATTCTGCGCTACGACAATGACTTTGGGCGTATTCACTGGTGGAGCGTACTTGGGTTCTGGGTTTTCGTCTCAGTCGTGCAGCTGGGAGCCGGCTGGTCTACTCACATCTATCGCAAGCGATATTCAACGGGAAGCCTTGACGAAGTCAAGTCTGTTGCCATTTCGACAGTTTCTACGGCCGTTATCGCGTGGCTACCTCTGCTCATTACCGGCACGACCCTGCTTGTTGTGCCACGGAGTATCGTGCCGATTGCAGCGCCAGTCGCGTTCTTGCTGATGTGCCTTGCGCGATATGCTCAGCGGCTCATGCACGAACGTACGGGGGCGAAAAAGCAGGAACGGGAGCGCACCCTTATTCTTGGGGCTGGCTTCCTTGCGAACCATTTGCTGCCTCGTATGAAACACGATCCTGACTCTCGTTACATAGCCGTCGGCATGATTGACGATGACCCGAGCAAGCGTAACGTCCGCTTGCACGGGGTGCAGGTGCTTGGCAACCGAGAAGAGCTCGCTCGAATCGTGGCAGAGACGCGTTCAACCACGCTTATTGTTGCGGTTGCACGTGCCGACGCGCGACTCATCCGCGACGTATCTGATGCCGCAGACGCGCTTGACTTGCGCGTCATGGTCCTTCCCACGTTTGAAACTATTGTTGGTGGTGCATCCGGCCTCTCTGATCTCCGCGACGTATCGATTGAAGACCTCATCGGGCGTCATCCCGTTGATACTCAGATTGACTCGATCGCCGGCTATCTTGTGGGTAAGCGCGTGCTAGTAACGGGAGCAGGCGGGTCGATTGGTTCAGAACTCTGTCGGCAGATTTCGCGGTTCGGGCCGTCTGAACTAATCATGCTCGATCGGGACGAGACCGGTCTGCAATCTGCGCAGATTTCAATCCAAGGCCATGGACTGCTCGATACCCGCGATGTTGTTCTCGCGGATATCCGTGACGCTGAAACGTTGAACACCATCTTTGAAAGCCGTAAACCCGAGGTCGTATTTCACGCTGCCGCACTGAAACACCTACCGATGCTCGAGCAGTATCCCGACGAAGCATGGAAAACCAATGTGTTGGGTACGCTGAACGTGCTCAACGCGGCACGCGCCGTTGGAGTGAACACGTTTGTGAATATTTCAACCGACAAGGCTGCAAACCCGACGAGCGTTCTTGGGCACTCGAAGCGGGTTGCTGAGAAACTCACCGCTTGGGCCGCGGAAGACACCGGCAGAACATATCTTTCAGTTCGCTTCGGAAATGTTATTGGTAGCCGTGGGTCTATGCTCCCGACGTTTACTTCGCTCATTGAAGCTGGCGGGCCGCTCACCGTGACTCACCCCGACGTCACTCGTTTCTTTATGACCATTGCAGAAGCCTGCCAACTCGTTGTTCAGGCAGGTGGAATCGGTCGTCCGGCTGAGGTGCTAATCCTAGATATGGGTGAGCCGGTGCGGATCCTCGATATTGCCGAGCGTATGATTGCCCGCTCAGGCAAAGACGTCGGAATCGTCTTCACCGGCCTTCGCCCTGGCGAAAAGCTCCACGAGGAACTTATCGGAGAGGGCGAACAAGATGCCCGACCGTTTCACCCGAAGATCTCCCATGCTTCTGTTGACACTCTCGCGCCGAAAGGTCTTGACCACGACCGTTGGCTTGAACGCTGCGGATTTACTCCAGAAGATATCGCCCACTTCACAGGAGGCGCACACTAGTGACCGACCGAATTCTGCTGTCATCGCCTGACGTTGGCGAACTCGAAGAAAACTACCTGATCAACGCGTTTCGGTCGGGATGGATAGCGCCCGTCGGGCCGGACCTTAACGCTTTTGAATCGGAACTCGCGGAGCGTGTTGGCGTGGCACACGGAGTCGCCTTGAGCTCAGGAACAGCGGCGCTGCATCTCGCGCTTCTTGGGGTCGGCGTCCAGCCGGGCGACATCGTCATAACCTCAACGATGACCTTCGCAGCAACGGCGAATTCCATCACGTACACGGGTGCTCAACCATATTTTGTTGACTCCGACCCGCTGACTGGCAACATTGATCCCGACCTTGTCGAACAGGCGCTTGAATCGCTCACCCGTGAAGGTAAGCGAGTGGGGGCGTTGCTCCCTGTCGATCTTCTTGGCAAAGCCGTCGACTACACGCGACTCAGCGATATCGCGGCAAAGTACGGCGTTCCTCTTGTCGCGGATGCAGCAGAGTCGCTTGGTGCTTCGCACGGGGGGCGGCAGGCTGGTTCATTTGGCACCGCCTCCGCTGTCTCCTTCAACGGCAATAAAATCATCACCTCGTCAGGTGGAGGAATGTTGTTGTCAAACTCACAGGAGCTTGCTGACCGGGCACGCTACCTTTCGACGCAGGCACGCCAACCCGTTGCCCATTACGAACACACCGATATCGGTTACAACTACCGACTCTCTAACCTTCTTGCTGCCCTTGGTCGGGCTCAACTGAGTCGACTTGATTCAATGATGGCCAAACGTGCCCGCTGGCGGTCGCTGTACCGTGATGCTTTTTCTTCGGTTCCTGGGGTGACCATTTTTGGGGCTGCCCGCGAAGGCGATGATGCTGACGACAACTACTGGTTGACGAGCATCCTTGTTGATGAGGCCGAGGCCGGATGGGCTGCGTCCGAACTCTCTGCGCATCTGACCCTGGCCGATATAGAGAGCAGACCGCTCTGGAAACCGATGCATCTGCAACCCATTTTTGTGGGGGCCCCCTCCCTCACCAATGGAGTTTCGGAGCGATTCTTCGACACCGGTTTGACCCTACCGAGTGGCTCTGTGCTTTCGGAAGAACAATTTGGTCGTGTCTTGACCAGCATCCAGCAGTTCCTTGGCGAGCGCGGGTAAGTATGGCTTCGAATCGACGCACCTACGACATGATTAAGCGTCCAGCTGACGTTCTTCTCGGACTGCTTTTGCTGATTGTGACCCTACCTATCCAGGCTGTAGTGGGAGTTCTTGTGCGTCGAAAGCTTGGGTCTCCCGTTCTGTTTCGTCAGCAGCGCCCTGGCCTCGGCGGCAAGGTCTTTACCCTCTATAAGTTCAGAACCATGCGTGATATCGATGAGGCAGCAGGAGTGGTGAGTGACGAAGACCGTCTTACTCCTTTCGGGACGGCCCTCCGATCCACAAGCCTTGACGAGCTTCCGACGCTTTGGAACGTCGTGAAGGGTGACATGAGTATGATCGGCCCTCGTCCGCTTCTTGTTGAATACCTCAAGGTGTATTCCCCGGAGCAGGCCCGCCGCCACGAGGTTCGCCCTGGGATGACGGGCTTAGCTCAAGTCAGCGGACGCAACGCGATGAGCTGGGAAGAGAAGTTCCGGCTCGACGTAGAGTACGTCGACAAACGCAGCTTTTGGCTCGACACTAAGATCTTCTTTGCCACGATTCGGACGGTTCTTGTGCGTGAGGGTATCTCCGCGCCAGGCGAAGCTACCGCCACCAAATTCACCGGAAGCCGCGACGCCTAACTACTGACGTTTTGGTCGTCGTTGACGGAAACTGCTTATCAAGATGGAGTTAATACCAAACATGCGAGTTCTTATTACCGGCGGTGCCGGCTTCATCGGGTCAAATCTCGTTGCGCACTTTAATCGCACTCAGCCGGAGACTGAAGTTGTCGTGATCGACGATCTGAGCACTGGCTATCGCAGCAATCTTGACGGGCTGACCGTATCGTTCTACGAGGGAAGTATCCTTGACAACGATTTGTTGGCTTCGTTGTGTGACGGCACGGATGCGGTTGTTCACCTTGGCGCAATTCCGAGCGTTCCGCGTTCAGTTGCCGCCCCGCGCCCAAGTCACGAGGCAAATGCGACCGGCACGCTGAACGTGCTTGAGGCCGCTCGTGCCGCAGGTGTGGAACAGGTGATCGTTGCGTCATCAAGCTCGGTGTATGGCAGCAACCCCGAACTACCAAAAACGGAGTTTGCCTGGACCCGTCCGATGAGCCCCTATGGGGTGAGCAAGCTGGCGACCGAGGCGTACACACTCGCGTACAACTATTCGTACGGGATGAGGAACCTGGCCTTCCGGTTTTTCAACGTGTTTGGTCCAGGTCAGGCACCGGGCCACGCATATGCCGCCGTTATTCCAAAGTTTCTTGAAGCAGCGTTCAAGGGCGAGCCCCTTGTGGTGCACGGGGACGGCCTTCAGTCTCGGGACTTTACCTACGTTGGTACGGTGTGCGCTGTTCTCGCCGATGCCGCGACCCGAGGTGTGAACTCAAACGACCCAATCAACCTTGCATATGGCACAAACACAAATCTGCTTGAGCTTATTGGTGTTCTTGAAATGCAGCTCGGCCATGCGGTTGAAACGACGCACACCGAGACCCGTGTTGGGGACATTAAGGCCTCGCAATCCGATGGTAAGCGCATCTCTGAGTTCTTCCCTGAGATTGAGCCGGTGTCGCTTGAGCAGGGCGTTCGAGAGACCGTTGAGTGGTTTAGGGAAACGTTTGACTACGCCAAATAAGCGCATTCTCCTTGGTGTCACTGCCGATATCTCCCTGGGACTCATGCGGGGGTTTCCCCAGTATCTGGTTTCTAGAGGATGGGACGTTCACCTTGTCAGCTCTCCAGGGTCTCAACTGGATGCACTCAGGGGACTAGACGGGATCACCGTGCATCCACTCGAGATGGCTCGTGAGCCCTCACTTGCTGCTGACCTCCGAGGGCTATTCGCATGGCGCTCGCTTATTCAGGAGGTGAGGCCCGATGTTGTGTCCGCTGGCACGCCAAAAGCCGGACTCCTCGGTATGCTGGCCGCGGCTTCACTGCGGCAGCCACGTCGGATTTATACGCTCAGAGGGCTTCGCCTTGAAGGGACAAGCGGCGCGAAACGACTGATCCTGTCGGCGGTCGAACGGCTGACCATGTGGGCGAGCACAGACATCATCGCCGTCAGCCCGAGTTTGCGCTCTGCCGTGCTTGAGCGAGGGCTTACCCGCGCGGCAAAGATTAGAGTACTCGGCCGGGGAAGCTCAAATGGCGTCGACACCGAACGGTTCCGACCCGACCTACTAGATGCTGAACGTCGCGATGCGCTGAGACAAGAGCTTGGGCTCGATGGCAGTACCCCCGTCATCGGGTTTGTCGGCCGGCTGAACGCAGGCAAAGGCCTCGAATTTTTTGCCGAAGCATGCCAGCTTCTCGTTGCCCAGGGGCATCGTTTTCAGGTACTCGTGGTCGGCGGCATAGATGACGAGGCCAGTCGAGACATCGCCGCGTCATTTCCGCGGGACTCGTTCTCCCCAACGGGTACGGGGCCGGTGTTTACCGGTCAGGTATCCGACACTGCTCCGTATTACCAGGTCATGGACATACTGTGTCTCCCCACCTTGCGTGAGGGGTTTCCAAACGTTGTGCTTGAAGCTGGTGCGTCCGGCCTCCCCGTTGTGACCACTAATGCCACGGGTGCGGTTGACTCCGTCGTCGATGGTGAAACTGGGTTGATTGCTGACGTTGCGTCGTCGGAATCTCTGGCTCAAAAACTTGGCCAATTATTGGAGGATCAAGCTGCCTGTCGAGCATTGGGCTTGGCAGCGACGCATCAGGTCTCCAAACACTATTCAAATGCACTCGTATGGTCTATATTGCAAGATTCGTTTGAGAACGGCACGGAAGGTAACTAGTACCGATGAATAGCGTATCGATTTGGTTACCTCTGCTGGCGTTGGCGTTCGCTGTGCCTTTGTACCTCCTGAGTCAGAGGTATGGGCTTCGGCTGCCGGTGATCGTTTCCTATGTTGCCCACTGCGTCGTAGCCCTCGGCCTGTATATGACGAGTGGGCTCATATCGCCTGATGCGGAATACTATGACGCACAGGCCCAAGCGATTCGTGGAGCTGGCGGCGAAGTCCGGATCTCTGCGGGAAAAGAAGCCTGGCCCCATTTTCTTTCATGGATCTACAGTATCTTTGGGCATTCCCCAGAGATCGGCCTCTTGGTAAACGTGGTCCTGGTAGCTCTTCTTCCAATTCTTGCTGCACTTATCGTTCGCTCCTTTTCAGGGCCAGAAAAAACGGCTGCATGGGTGGTAGTGATCCTCCCACAGTCCTATTTGTGGGGCACGCTTCTTCTTCGGGAAAGTATCGCATGGTTTCTGTTGCTGCTTACGGCTTTTGTGTTGCTGAAGCTGTATGAACGCAAAAATTCGATTCGTTGGCTGGCGCTCCTAATAGCCACGCTCGTCCTTTTTCTCCTGTTCCGTGGAACGATCGGATTAATCATTGCGGCCGCATCTGTAGTCGTTCTTTGGGTTGTGCATAGAAAGTTCTGGCAGGGGCTGATCGTGGCTTCCGCAGTGGGTGCACTTATCGCTTTTGTGCCTGCAATTCGGGGAATCGTTTCGTTCTTTGATACGGAAAAGATTGAGACGTCGGTTACGTCATTGAGCACAAACTCGAACTCTGGCTTCGACTCAGCCCCGATCGCCCCAGACGCTGGTGTCGTCGGATGGGTTCTGGACAAATCGGTAGCTGGGCTGCGCGTCTTATTCGGTCCCTTTCCATGGGAATGGAACGCGCTTAACCCGATGTTTATCTTGGACGGAATCATCTGGCTATTTGTACTGGTGCTGGCTGTGATCGGGTTTGTCGCGTGTGGTTCTCGTCGAGCCGCAACTTCCTTGCTCATCATGGCCGGATTCTTGATCGTCAGCGTGACGGTTACCGCAGGCAACTACGGAACGATGGAGCGATTGCGTGTCCAGCCGTTAGTAGTACTTCTGCCACTTGTTGCCATTGGGATTCAGGCTGTCATGAACCATAGACGGTCAAGATGCGAGAACTCAAGAACCAGCAAGCCGGCTTAACCTAGCGGGACTTAATGACTTTCGCTGGGACGCCGCCAACGATGGAGTTGGCGGATACTCGTGAGACAACTACGGCACCAGCAGCCACGATCGAGCCGCTCTCAATGTGCACACCTGCCAGAATTTTGGCACCCGCACCGATCCAGACGTTTGACTCGATGACAGTCTTGGACGCGGTCGTGCCCTGATCCCTAATGGGTAGGTCTCGCGAGGCGTAGTTGTGTTCGGTCGACATGATAGTTACACCATGTGCAATGGAGACATCATCGCCAATGGTGATCCCACCGGTCGCATCAATGTATGTGAGCGGATGTACGCTGATTCGAGATCCGAGCGTGAGCTTTTCGACGGCGTAAAGAAACACCGGCCCCCGAACATCGACAAGCTCGCCGCATGACTGTGCGGACCTGCGGAGGGCAAGATACCGTCGCGCACGCGAAACATGAGAGTTTGATCCAGAACGATAAATAAGGAGGGCGAGACTGAACCTTCGCGGGAGAACTGCGAGGATGGCATCACCTATTCGAAACAGGGTTGCAGCTTTGGAAAATGTTTCGCGACCACGAGGTTGAGTGGGAGTCGACATAGTTGTACCTTTCAAAGCGGTCTACGCAATGCTCTGCGAGCTTTTTGCTTGCCGGACGACGAGCGCAAGCCAGATGAGGCCAGCTAGTGCAAAGCCGAGCCCGTAGGCCCAGATGGCGCCTGCCAAGCCCCAAATGCTCACTGCGATCAGAAGCGGGACCGTCGTGAGTGTCAGGAAAGCGATCCGGCCAAGTAGCAGCTGACGTGATGGAAGTTTTACCCTTGCTACCGTGGTGTAGTAGTGGGTGAGGAAATTTCCCACGATAGAAATCGCTGTGGGGAGTGCATAGGGAGTGAGGGCGCTCAACGTGCCCACGTTCACGGGCAGAATCTGCAGTATGACTAAACAGATGTATGCCATGACGCCAAAGCCTACAGCGCCCATGATTACAAGAAGGATCATCTTCATTGACCCCTGGCGTCGAAGTGACATAGACCCGAGCACCGGTTTCAACGGATTAATGATGAGCCGCACCGGTGCCGCAACGTTTGAAACCGCGCGGTAAATGCCGAACTGGGACACTGACAAGAAACCAAGGAGCAAGTAGGGGGTCCCAATGGCGCTGAGATCGACCAAGAGCGAGTCCCTGATGAGCGGTCCGATTTGGGTTCGATGGGTTGAAACCCAGCGGCTAAGTACCCTAGGGCCACGCAAACGTGGCAGTCCAGAGCCGAGGGCAGCAGCCACTGAACTTGCTGCCCACACGAGTGCTACAAAATCGAGTCCACGTTCGCCCACAACGAGCGCATAGACCCATCCTGAAGCGACGACAGCTAAGCAGAGAGAATCGCCAATGAAGACCGGGGTAAGACGTTTTTCTTTCAGTGAATGGAATCGTGCACCCGTGCGATAGAGGGTGAATGCGACCGCAATGCTCGACAAGATTGCGATGGAATGAAGCACCGGAATGATCAACGAAATGCCCAGGACTACGATTCCGGAGAATGCCGAAAAATACACCAGGACAGACGAATATGAAGCCCAGTTGGAGGTAGCGCCGTTTCGCAGCCATGCCTCACTGATGAGTGAGAACGTAAGAGACATTCCCCAAGCCATGAGCAAGTATTGAATAGAGAATGCCCCGAATTGTTCTGGTGTGAGAAAAATCAGGGCCAGCACTTGAAGCCCGAGAACACCAAAGGCATTGACAGCTGTGCTTGAGAACAGATGAATGCGTCGCACGTTATCGCCTTGTTGGGTTACCGAAAAAGCTAAAGTCGTTCAACAGTGGTTCCGGTCAAGCGATTCTTGGTATCCAAGACTGGCAGCAAACCGGATTCGAGCAGCTCCAACGGCATATCGTCATGGTCAGTGATGAGCAAAGCAACATCGCTGCTGTCGATGGTGGCATCGTCGAGACTTACCTTGGTCAGGCCGGCTGGCCACTGGTGGTCTTCAACTCGATCATCAACCGCTGTGAGATTCGCACCGTATTCACGAAGCAGCTCAATGAGCCGCAGGGACGGTGATTCGCGGATATCACCCGTGTTCTTCTTATACGCAAGACCAACGAGCAAGACGTTGGCTCCGTTCAGGGCCTTGCCCTGTGCGTTCAGCAGAACCATCAGCCGCTGGACGACATAGTCGGGCATGTGATCGTTGACGTCATTTGCGAGTTCAACAAAACGAAAGTTCTGTCCGAGCTTGCGTCGGACCTGCCACGACAAGTAGCTGGGGTCTACTGGCAGGCAGTGTCCTCCGACGCCTGGGCCTGGCGTGAACTTCATAAATCCGAAGGGCTTGGTGCTTGCCGCATCGATGGATTCCCAGACGTTCACACCGAGCTTGTGGGCAAAGATAGCCAGCTCGTTGACTAGTGCGATGTTGACGTGCCGGAACGTGTTTTCAAGGAGCTTGGTCAACTCGGCTTCTTTTGGTGAGCTCACGGGAACCGTCGTTTTTACCAGCGCGTCGTAAAAGCTTTGAACTCGTTGAAGCGATTCTGCGTTGGTTCCCGAAACCACTTTGGGAGTCTCAACGAAGCCCCACGTCTTGTTACCTGGATCGATGCGTTCTGGGCTGTAGCCAACAAAGAAATCAGTTTCGCCGTTGAGACCCGAAAGCCGTTCAAGAATTGGCACAACCAACTCTTCGGTTGTTCCCGGGTATGTCGTTGACTCAAGGATGACGGTTGCTCCGGGACGGAGGTGCGCGGCGAGCGACTCTGTTGATCGCTCGATGAAGGAGAGATCGGGGAGGCTGTCGCGAAGCGGCGTTGGTACGGTGATGACCGCGATGTCGAAGTCGTGTACATCGGCGTAGTCAGTCGTAGGCAGGTATCGACCCGATTCATTTGCTGCCGTGAGCGTTTCGTGGGAAATATCATCTACGTAGGAAACGTTCTCGCGGAGTTGCTCTACGCGACGTACATCCAAATCGATGCCGACGACGTCGTAGCCAACCTCAACCGCGCGCATCGCAACGGGGAGTCCAACATAGCCTTGGCCGACTACAACTACTTTCTGATTCATTTTCTGTTTCCCTGTATCGTTGCCCGCGGTACCTCGACAGGTACCGGACGTTGTGATTATGACGCGTCGTTTTGAGATTCTCGTCAGAGTGGAGCCCAGCACAGTCCGTAATTGATGCAAGCCTTAAAAATACGTCTCCGCTGAGTAACTGACACACACTGACACCTGACGAATTCGACTAAGTGAGCAGGTGGTCGACATGTTGATTTTTAAAGCGCGGACAGTTCCTAATTGGTTTTCCAATCTATGGTGCATGCGGATGGTCACGAGTCGTACGTTCTGCATGGAACGGGAGTGTGGCAACCATCGTTTGGGCACGGAAAATATGACCTTAAGGTAATCCTAGTATAGTCTTGGGTCTGAATGAATCAGACTGCTTAGGAGCAATGGTTAGATAGCATGAACGAACAACAGTTTCTTGGTCTTGTCGAGGAAATTCTAGAGGTTGAGACCGGTACAATCAGAATGACCGATGTGCTGAAAGAGATCGATTGGGACTCTCTCGCTGACATTACGTTTATCGCTGAACTTGACTCTCAGCTGAATGTTTCTGTTGACGCGAACGAATTGTCAAACAGTGTCACTGTTTCAGATTTGTTTGGGTTTGTGAATGACCCCGTCTGATAAAGACGAACTCCTGGTTTCGTATGGAATCACTGGTAAGCGCATTCTGATTACCGGAGGTAGCAGCGGTATCGGGCTTGCAACTGCGACGCTTGCAGCCACGATGGGGGCCAAAGTCGTCATAGTAGGGCGAGACTCGAATCGTGTTTCGAATGTAGTTACAGAACTCCCCGGATCTGGGCATCACGGTTTGGTCTTTGACCTCAGTGACCTTGATAACATTCCTAAGCTTGTGAAAGAAGCGTCAGCGTTTGAGGGCGGTCTTGACGGGTTAGTGCACTCTGCTGGTTTGCATGAGACGGCACCGCTAAAGGCACTTAGCGCAACTCGGACGCGTGCGCTCTTTGACGTTAACGTCACTGCAGCAATGATGCTAGCTAAGGGGTTTCGTGTTCGTACTATTGAGAAGAATGACCCAAGTCTGGTCTTTCTCGCGTCAGTTGCTGGTCTCGTAGGGCAGCCAGCGACGAGTCAATACTCAGCCACCAAAGGCGCAGTCATCTCCTTAACCAAGTCTCTCGCAATTGAACTTGCTCGTGAGGGTATTCGAGTAAACGCTGTGGCCCCGGGGGTCGTTGAGACGCCTATGGCTACCTCTCTTGCTCAACAAATTGGTAGCGAAAATTATGACAGTGTTGTTCGCCAGCATCCTCTTGGCCTTGGGACACCACTTGAAGTTGCGCACGCGGTTCTTTTCCTCATGTCGCCAGCGGCTCGGTGGATAACAGGGACGTCGCTAATTATTGATGGGGGGTACACCGCTCAATGAGTAAGAGATTGATAGTTGCGGGAGCCGGCGGTTTTGGGCGTGAACTTGTCCAATGGGTTGATTCGTCGCCCATTTTTTGCCGTGATAATTTGATTTCGTCCGTTGCCTTTATTGATGACTCCGCAACAGACAAAGTTGCTGGTGTGAAGGTGCTTGGCAGCGTTGACTCATTTGTTCCCTCAGTAAACGACCTCTTTGTTTGCGCTATTGCTTTACCTGAAAGTCGGACTCGAGTCGTACGAATTCTCGAGGATAAGGGTGCGACGTTCGTGCCTTTTGTGCACGATACCGCCTTTGTGGGTTCCCGCAGTGTTCTTGGGGCCGGGGTCATCCTGTGCCCGAAAGTATTGGTAAGTGTAGACGTAACAATTGGCCGACATACGCACCTTAACGTTGGCTCATCGATTGGACACGATGCCGTGTTGGGTGAGTTTAATACCCTTAGTTCTAACTGCTTTATCGGCGGGAATTCAAAACTGGGAAATAATGTGTTTGTGGGGACGAGCGTGACTGTCTCGCCACGGCTCAACATCGCAGACGATGTCGTTCTTGGGGCAGGCAGCGTCGTGATGCGATCAGTAAAACGACAGGGTACGACCTATGGAAATCCAGCAAAACTAATTCCGAAAAGAGTTTGATCATGGGTGCACGGATTGCGGCAGTTGACTATCTACTTCCCGAAGGTCTCGTTTCCAACGAAACGCTCCAGGAATTGCATCCAGATTGGAAAGTCTCAAGAATATCGGCAACGACGGGAGTTGAATCTCGACATGTAGCCGAGCCCGGTGAATTTGCCTCGGATTTAGCGACTGCCGCGGCCAAGAAGCTTTTCGCTAGTCACAATATCGCCTCTGATTCGATCGATTATCTTATTGTCTGCACGCAGACCCCCGACTTCTACCTGCCAACAACGGCCTGTATTGTGCATGAGAATCTGGGACTGAACGATGAGGCTGGGGCTGTTGACGTCACCCTTGGTTGTTCTGGATTTGTTTACTCGCTTGGGCTTGCTAAGGGGCTTGTTGAGTCAAATCAAGCACAGAAAGTACTGATTATTACTGTCGATGTGCTGAGTTTGTTGAGTAACCAAAACGATAAGTCAACGGTGCCAATCTTTGGTGATGGAGCGGCCGCAACTCTTGTCGAGGTCGAGCCTGGCGCGAGTAAGTTAAACGGCTTTGTCTATGGCACCGACGGTACCGGCGCAAAGGATCTTTTAGTTCCCAACGGCGGGCTCAGAAATGGTGGGCTTTTCTCGCCAAAATCTGATCCAACCGAGCGTGGACTGGAGTCAACCGGGCACGATCTTTATATGGACGGCAAGGAGATTTTCAACTTTACGCTGCGCATTACAGAACAATCTGTCATGGATATCCTGGATCGCGCAGGAATGGACATGGCTGAAGTTGACTATTTTGTCTTTCATCAAGCCAACGGTTTTATACTTAAGCATCTACAAAAGAAGTTGAACATCCCAGACGAAAAATTCGTGATGGCCATTGAACACTGTGGAAACACGTCCTCGTCGAGTATTCCAATTGGAATTGCTGAATCGGGTGCACAGCCAGGTGACTCTATCTTGGTACTAGGGTTTGGTGTTGGTTTTTCCTGGGCTGGTGCTGTCGTCACATTGTGAGGGTTGTCCTCCAACGCGAGTTCGCTTCTCCTCGGAGGTCCGACTATCCTTAGCATCATGCATGCCAGGATATCTGCAGTTAGCTACTACCTTCCCGACTCGAAATTAACGAATGAAAAACTCAGCCGTGAATTTCCTGAGTGGTCAGTGGATAAGATTTCGAGAAAAACTGGGATTTCCTCGCGCAGCATTGCAGCTGCGGATGAGTTCTCTTCTCATCTTGCCGTGAACGCCGCGAAGCGGTTGTCGGAGGAACACGGTATATCCTTAGACTCCGTTGACTACCTGATTCTCTGCACGCAAAGCCCTGACTTCTTTTTACCGACGACGTCGGCGATCGTTCAGGCTGAGCTTGGGCTGAAGCGGAATCTTGGGGCCACTGACATTAACCTGGGATGCTCTGGTTATGCCTATGCGCTTGGACTAGCAAAAGGTCTCGTCGAGTCGAACCAAGTGAATAATGTGCTTGTTATTACTGCCGACACATATAGCAAATTCATTAATGAAAAAGATAAGTCCGTGAGAACTATCTTTGGCGACGGTGCCTCTGCCACATTCGTGGTGGGAGACGCGAAGGAATCGCATCTTAACGGAATGGTATATGGTACGGATGGCTCAGGGGCCAAGCACCTTATCGTCCCCAACGGTGGTCTTCGTGATGGCCGTGATTTGGCACCTGCATCCGTGCCTGAAGCCCGAGGGCTTGACGCTAGCGGCCATGACTTGTATATGGACGGCAAGGAAATTTTTAACTTCACGCTTGATCGTGTTCCAGCTGTGGCTGAGCAAATACTAATGAAGGCCCAACTGACGGCTGAAGATATCGACCTATTCGTGTTTCACCAAGCAAATGCGTTCATGCTGGAGCATCTTCGGAAGAAGATGGATATCCCCGTTGAGAAATTTGTCATTGAACTTTCTGAGTCTGGAAATACTGTGTCTTCAACGATTCCAATTGCATTGAGTCGAATCGCCTCAGACGGGCGATTGAAGCCAGGTATGAAAGTTATGCTGCTGGGGTTCGGTGTTGGCCTGTCATGGGGCGGTCTTGTTCTTACCTGGGGGTAGAACAACGGCAGCTTGATTTTTCTTTCAGGCGAATGTCTAGAATGCTCGACTTTGATCAGGCTTTTTCCTGAGCGGTGTGACCGAATTATATTTTTGAGTAAGAGTGGTTACGCCATTGTGACGATGAGTGGCCAGTGCCAAAGATGTCGAGAAAGCGACAGAACGCCGAGCCATAGCCCGGGTCGCGGCTCCAGAAGTTTGGTCGAACTCAGTCGTGAATTTGGAGTTCCTGCCCAATTCACTAGCGTCGTCATGATTGACAGGATTGGTCCTATCCGATGGACCGAAGTTTCGCTTGTATAGAACACAAAATTGCGAAGATGGCAATGATCCTGACACAGCTTGCCACGGCGCGAATCGCCCAATGTTTTGCGAGAAGCACGTTGCAAACAACGCAAAGATGCTGCCGACACCGCACACCTAAACTCGTGTGGTTGACCTGAAGTAGGCGGGTGCCCATGGATGTGCAACCGCGTAGCCACCCGGCTTGCGGTGACTTCTCCGCCCCGAGACGATTAACAAGGGTAGAAGCAAGGAACCCGTTTTCAACGCGCAGCTTAACCTCAAAGACCGCTCACAACGGTTGAGCTGGAGGTCACCTCAGCAGTTGCAAACTACCGACTCGTGCGCTCAATGAGCGTTGCGATGAGTTCGTTTGCCAGTGTGACGAGCTTGTGGATTTCGTTGTCATCGCGGTCGACCCACTGACAGAGGGGTTCGCCAATTGGCACAAAATTCTCATGCTGCTCCCAGACCACAAGCGTGCGGTCAGCACCAAGCACGTATTGCTGCCACCAGACCTGGCGGAGGTAGTTGCGCGGAATGCTGCGCCAGCTCTTATTGGTGGTTTTGATCTCGGAGAGTTCGATAGAGCCTGACTCGCGCACCGCGATACCGTCTGGGGTTGCGAGGTGCCTTGCATCCCCGCCAGAGCGATAGAGCGCGTTGCTTGGGAGGATGGCGTATTCACCGCGCACCCATGCCGCGATGTGAGGTTCGCGAGCTTTCCCGTGTTCGGTATAGGCGTTGCCGCTGAAGCCGCTGCCAAAGAGTTTCGATTCGGCTGCGCTCTGAATGGATTTTGCCGAGGTGAGCTTGGCCACGTCGGTCGCCGTGATACCGCGGGCCCGTGCTTTGAGCCAGGCAACGCGGTCGTTGCCGTCGACCACGATGCGTTGCCGAAGCTGAGCAAAAGACTCTTGGTGGGGCGTGAGGATCACGGTTGCCGGTTCCGCTGGAATGCCAAGTCCTGCTGCGCCGGTGAGCTGCGCAGATCGCGCACCGCCGGCCGCGCCGGTGTGATGCCCAAGGACGGGTCCGCCCTGTTCTGCTGTTGCGTCTGCTCGTCCCGTCTGGTCGCTGAGCCCCGCGGATCGAGCCGGGTTGTTCTGCTGGCTCAGGCCGCCATCAACGGATGCGGCCAACAGTCCTGCCACGTTGTGAGAGTGGTCTCCCGGCTGCGGGCTCAGGACAAATTGTGGCACCCCTCTATTGTGCGCCATGTTGGCCGCGATTCGGGCCCGTGACCCACGGCATCCGGCCTATTGCCAAGTTAAAGATTATTCATAGGGTGGACATAGATTGAGAGCGCATAATGGTGGCATGAGCTCCTCGAACAACGTCAAACGGCCAAACGATACCGCGGCACTGCGCAAGGCCAACGGCCAGCCCGTGCGTGCCCTCGTTGTTGACGACGAAAGCTCGCTGTCAGATTTGCTCGCGATGGCCCTCCGTTACGAGGGTTGGGAGATTCGGACGGCGGCTGACGGGCGAACCGCGCTGACCGCAGCACGCGAATTTCAGCCAGACGTTATTGTGCTCGACATCATGCTTCCTGATATCGACGGTATGGCTGTCCTTTCTCGGTTGCGGTCAGAGGGCAGCGACGTCCCAGTCCTCTTCCTCACAGCCAAAGACTCGCTGGACGATCGCATCGCCGGCCTCACCGCTGGGGGCGACGACTACGTCACGAAGCCCTTTAGCCTCGAAGAAGTTGTTGCCAGGCTTCGGGGACTCGTGCGCAGGTCGATTCTGACAACCTCCGCCGATGACCCCGTGCTTCGGGTTGGCGACCTGACCCTCAATGAGGACAGCTACGAAGTGATGCGGGGCGGCGAACTCATCGAGCTCACGAGCACCGAGTTCGAACTGCTGCGGTACCTCATGCGTAACCCGCGCCGCGTCGTGAGCAAGGCGCAAATCCTTGACCGGGTCTGGAACTATGACTTCGGCGGCAAAGCAAGCGTTGTTGAGCTGTATATCTCGTACCTTCGCAAGAAAATTGATGCTGGCAGGGAACCCATGATTCATACGGTTCGCGGTGTCGGTTATATCTTGAAGGTTCCAGCCGGTGAATAATCGATGAGTAGCCACCAGGCTCGAATAACAACCCCGCGGATGCCGCGAACCCCAACCACCCTTCGACGCAAGATCGTCCTCGCCGTTGTTGGCCTGGTTGCCGCGTCGAGCATTCTTATCTGTGTTGTCAGCGTATTGACGCTTCGGACCAGCCTCATGGAGCGGCTCGATCAGCAGTTGTCCGCGAGCTTTGAACGAGCGAGCAGCCAGGTAACGGGAACGGGGCCAACCGGAGGGATGCTGCCTGCCCCAGGCGAGCAGCTGATCCCAAGCGCCGAGCGTATTCTCTACGGGCCGGCTCAGGCAGAAGGCACACTCGCCCTCGTTGTGAACGACGGCACCATTACCCAGGGGTATTTTGACGAATACGGCCAAATAGCGTCGTTGAACACCGAGCAGCTCACCAAACTATCAACCCTGAAAATTGATGGCAAGCCGTACACCATGGATCTTGGTTCCGGCCTTGGCGACTACCGTCTCATGGGAGGCCACGGCAATAACGTGGCCTTCGTTGTTGGCACGCCAATGAACGATGTGAACGGAACCGTCAGTCAGCTGACGTGGACGGTCGGAATCATCGCAACAATCGCGGCGGCCATCGTTGCGCTTGTTGCCGCCACGTTTATCCGTGCGGCGATGCGACCGCTTGAGCGCGTTTCTGCCGCGGCGGTGCGGGTATCGCAGCTTGAGCTTGATCGCGGCTCTGTTGAGAACTTCGAACCGGTCTCAACCGACGGTGTTGAGGCAGACTCTGAGGTCGGACAGGTTGTTACCGCCTTTAACACCATGCTGGATAACGTTGGCACCGCGCTCGTCGCCAGGGAGCAGAGCGAAAACAAGGTGCGGCGATTCGTCGCGGATGCGAGCCACGAGCTCCGCACCCCACTCGCATCCATCCGCGGCTATTCAGAGCTCATCCGCCGTATCGGTGGTGACAGCAATCCCGACATCACCCGTTCGCTTGAGCGCATTGAATCTGAGTCAATTCGCATGACGGGGCTCGTAGAAGACCTCCTTCTCCTCGCGCGGCTCGACGAAGGCCGTGAGCTTGTGCGCGGCGACGTTGACCTGTCACAGATCGTGCTTGATGCCGTATCCGATGCCATCGTGACGAGCCCCGACCACGAGTGGGAGCTTGAACTTGCCGACGAGCCCGTCCACATTATTGGCGACTCTGCGCGCCTCAGCCAGGTCGTTGTGAACCTGGTCGCTAACGCTCGCACCCATACTCCTGCCGGAACAGAGGTCACCGTTTCTCTTGAAACGGTGGAAGAAAACGGTTCAAGCTGCGCGCGGCTTGTTGTCGCAGACAACGGCCAGGGCATCGATCCAGAGCGGGTCGACCACCTCTTCGAGCGATTTGTGCGCGCCGACGAGTCACGCGCCCGCACCACCGGTAGCACCGGACTTGGCCTCGCAATTGTTGAGGCGATTGTGCACGCGCACGATGGAACGGTGAGCGTCACGAGCAAGCCTGGGGACACCAGATTTACAGTTACGCTGCCGTCGGTACGGCCGTCCACGGTGCCGCAAGGACAACCATCAGGCGAAAGCCGGGAGCCCTCAACCGAATCCTCACCTGAAGCGGCCTGATCTGTCCTAAGCTCAAGGGGTAGGCCAGAGTTGGCCGCGAAAGGGGCGAGTCATGGCAGCTGAAACCGTAGCGACACCGTCAACGGGAGCACGAGGCGAGCCCGTGTTGATTCCGGCAGGTACCACGTTCAGCCCCGATGACATCACGTTCTTCCAGGGCAAAGACAGCGGTCGCACGCTCGATGAAGCTGTGAGGGAGGCCGACGTCCTCGTCAGCTGCCCGCATTCTGGCGATCGTATCCCCGCCGAACTCTCCGAATTTCTTGCCCCAGAGTTTACACACCGACTGCAGTACGACTTCAGCGACCGAACGACCGGACCGATCGTGCGCCGTTGGGCAGAAATTGACCCGCGCATCATCTACGTGGAGAACCCACATCCCCGCATGATCCGTGACCCAAACCGAGAGCGGCCCGAGAACATCCGTGAGACGCTCCGCGAAGCATTTGCTCGTGTTGAGGCCGTAGGGCGATGGAACCGCGTCGACCTGTCGGGAGTTGACGCAATCCGGCCAGTGACCTTCTCGTTCTACCCCCTGCTTGTGCCGCCAGCGACTGAGCAGGACCTTGATCACCTTGCCTCCACCTTTGAGCGGGTGGCTGAACGGGGGCTCGGCGTCTACGAGCAGACACGAGACGACCTCTTGGGCCGAATGACCGAGCTGGCCCTTGCCCGCGCGGCATCCGGTGAGCATGCCCGATTTACGACGCTGTCGTTCCACGACACCATGAATCACACAACAACCCGCGATGGTGCCGTCACTGTTGAGCGGGCAGAGGCAGACCGGCTTCCCAACGTTGTGGCGCTGTCGAACAGGGGCGACCATAGGGGTGAGCCTCGCGGCGAGAATGTGGTGACCATGGATCCCGCCCTCGTCCGGTCGCTTGCGACGGCACACCGCGCTGGCTTCTCAACGGCAAACGACGACGATGTGCAGCTGAACCAGCCATATCTCGGGAGCAACGAAATCATCCGCGCCGGCGCTCGTTTTTCCGGTCTCGCCGACCGCGTCGCCGCGGCCTCGGCGAGCGGTGGTCTCGCAGAACTCAGCGCGGTGCAGGCCGAGTTCTTGCGCGAATTTTTGCTTGGAGGCCGCGCGACGGCGGAACTGCAGCAGCCTGGTGTCGACTGGCCAAGCGACGATAAACAACATATCGATGACATCGCGCAGGCGTGCAAGCGCTCATGGGACCTGTTCCGCAGCAAGTAGGTCCGTGTCGCCCGGCCACGTACTCCCATGGGAGTACGTGGGATGACTCCTGCCCGTCGATGCGGTGAGCCTCTGGCAGAAGTAGGATCGGGCTATGGCCGATGCGCGCAACACCCAACATCCGCGCGACCACTTGGCCGGCTCGCATTGGGCCAACGCCGAAGAACCGCCGTGGGCATCCGGCTACGGCCCCCGCTTCCGCCCTTCGCGCACGGCTCGGCTGTGGATGCCGGTGCTTGTCTCCTTCGTGGTGCAGGTGCCAGCTGCCGTCTTTGTGTCGTTGCAGGTCGGCGCGTGGCCGCAGGGCTTCCTGCCCATTGGGTTCGCGCTTCTTGGGGTGTTTGGGCTGCTTGGCGTTCGGCGCTGGCCTGGTCCGACAGCGGTTCTGGTGATCGGGGCGGCCGCGGCAAACGCGCTCTTGTCAGCGCAGCCAGGTCCGCCACCCATATCCGTCGCCATCGTCATCGTGATCGGTATTGTCCGCGGGGCCCAGCTGTGGGTGTTTGTGACCGTCGGGCTTGCCTGGCTTGCCGTCTTTATTATCGGCGCCCTCACCGGTGTTGAGTGGTCCCCAGTCCGGATTGCCGCAACAACACTCGCCATCGCCGTGTGCCTCGTGATTGGCATGGCAGCGCAAAACAGGGCTCAGCGGTTCCGCGAGATGCGTCAGGCGGCTGCTCAGCGTCGCCAAACGGCGGAGCAGGCCGAGCGTGTGCGAATCGCGCGTGAGCTTCACGACGTGCTTGCCCATTCCCTGTCTCAGATCAACGTTCAGGCCGGCGTTGGCCTCCACCTCATGGAGCAGCAGCCGGAGCAGGCGAGGGCTGCGCTCGAAAACATCAAGCGGTCGAGCAAAGACGCACTTGAAGAGGTGCGGGAGGTGCTCGGGATGCTCAGAAGCGACGCCTCCGGATCTACGCCAACCGCCCAGTCCGACGAATCATCCCAGTCGCCCCTCCGCCCTCAGGAAGACATTGGCGATATTCGCGCGCTCGCAGCGGAACGGACAACCGCAGCGCTTACGATTTCAGTCGATGGGGCCGAGCAAGCTGACGTACGCGCGGTTCCGCACGCCGTCCAGTTTGCTGCCTATCGTATCGCCCAAGAAGCGCTCACCAACGTGGTCCGCCACTCAACCGCATCCGATGTGCAGATTCAACTTGCCGTTCGCGACGGAAGACTTGTGCTGACGATCGCTGATAACGGCGTGGGCGACGGAGAACCGGTTGCCGGTGGAGGGCTCTTAGGGATGCGGGAACGGGCCGAGCTGCTTGGCGGTTCGTTTGCCGCTGGTTGGGCTCCTGCCGCTTCGGGAGAACAACAAACCGGCTTCAGCGTACAGGCATATCTGCCGGTCAGGAGAACGTCATGATTCGAGTGGTGCTTGCCGACGATCAGCAGCTCATCAGGGCAGGTTTCAGGGCGCTGCTTGAGGCGGAGGTCGATATCGAGGTTATTGGTGAGGCCGCGACCGGGGCAGAAGCGGTTGAGCGCGCAGAGGCGGAGCGCCCAGACGTGATCCTGATGGATATTAGGATGCCCGACGGCGACGGGCTCTGGGCAACCGAGCAGATTGTCCGCAACGAAGCGTTAAAGAACACCCGCATTATTGTGGTCACCACGTTTGAGATGGATGACTATGTCGCGAGGGCGATCCGTGGTGGGGCAAGCGGATTTTTGGTCAAAGACACCGAGCCCGTTGAACTCATTCGCGCGGTGCGCGTTGTTGCGCAGGGTGACGCGCTGCTGTCTCCTGGCGTCACACGGCGGCTGCTCGAACGGGTGGCAGTTGGGCTCTCGGATGCGCCGAACTCGGAGCGCCTCGCCCAGCTCACCGAGCGTGAGCGCGAGGTCCTCGGGCTGGTAGGAGGCGGCCTCAATAACGAGGAGATCGCAAATCGGCTGGTGCTGAGCCCGCTCACCGCGAAGACGCACGTGTCGCGGATCATGACCAAGCTTGGCGCGAGAGACCGGGCGCAATTGGTTGTGCTCGCATACGAGACAGGATTGGTGACGCCCGGCTGGAGCCGCGACTAGCGGTCCAGAGCAACACTCCCGAGGGAGTAGTCACAGTGTCACCCGCTGGCAGATGTGTAGGCGGTCTGCCAGGAGCATCCTTGAACCATACGGCCGAATCGGGTCGAAATTGAAAGGAATGCTCATGATTGGCACAGTTACCGCCGCAACCGTTGCGGCCCACGCGTGGGGCCCCGGCATCGGGTTTGGTTGGATGTTTTTTGTTTTCCCGCTGTTCTGGATACTGATCATCGGGCTCATCGTGAGCTTCGCGGCGCGTCGTCGCCGTGCCGCCTGGCGAGAAGCCGGATACCCTGATCGTGGCTGGGGCGGCCCGCATGGGCCGCAGCGGTTCTCGGCGAGTGGCGGGGCAGAGGCGACGCTCGCTGAGCGCTTCGCACAGGGAGACATTGACGAGGTTGAGTATCGGGCCCGCCTTGAGGTGCTTCGCGCAAACCGCTAGCGACCTGCGTCCGGTTAGCCGAGTAGCGCTCCAAGCGCGGCGCCGGGGATGATGGTCGTGACCGCGAGAATGAGGGTCGGCAGGAAGAATGAGTGGTCGTAGAGCTTGGTTCCAAGCTTGGTACTTCCGCTCGTATCAAAGTTAGCCGCGGCAATCTGCGAGCCGTTGGTCGGCAGTAGGTAAATGCCGGCAAACGCGCCGGCCCACATTCCAGCGAGTAATCCGGGAGCCATGCCCGCGGCGAGACCGATCGGCACAACCGTTCGTGTTGCAGTTGATTGGCTGGTTGTGAGCACACAGACAAGGAAGACGCCGAGCGCAAAGATCCACGGAGCCGCCTGCACGAGGTCTCCAACCGTGCTCGCGATCTCAGCCTGGTGCGCGCTGAGGAACGTATCGGTAAGCCACGCGAGACCAAAGAGCGCGATCGCCGAAACCATACCGGCCTTGAAGACGCTTGTTGTTGGCACCTCGGAGACCTTCGGTCGCGCAACCAGCAGGATGACCGTACCCACAACCATCATGACAATCTCGATGATGGGCGTCATGCTCAGCGGGTCGCCCTCAGAGGTGAGCGGGCGCAGCCCCTTGAAGAGGCCAAGTACCACAATGACAATCACGCCGGCGAAGAAGATGAGCGCCGCGTTTCGGCCCTGTTTTGTGGAGGTCAGCTGGGGAGTTGCGCCTGCGGCCGAGGCATCGGGCGCGGGGATCGTTCCTGCCTTGATTTTTGCCTGGATTTCTGGGTCGTTTTTGATGTCTTTGCCAAGCCGGTTTACGAAGAACGCAGCGACGATGATGCCGATGAGGGCAGCGGGGAACGTGATCTTGACGATATCGATGAGTTCGAAGTTATACGGCGCAACCGAGGTGAGGGTGACCATGGCCGCCATCGCTGCAGAAACGGGGCTACACGCGAGGGCAACACCGGTTGCCACAACCGAGAGCGAGAGCGGACGCGACGGGCGGATGCCGTTGCGGTACGACAAATCCTGGATTACGGGGAGCAGCGGGTAGAGAATATTGCTTGTTCCCGCGCCAACCGAAAAGAGGAATGACACGAGCGGCGCGATAAATGTGATGCGCTTTGGGTTCTTCGCGATGAGCTTTGCGGCGACCGTGACCATCCAGTCGATGCCACCGGCGACCTGCATCATTGACGACGCGACGACAACTGAGAGCACGATGAGGAGGGCATCCACCGGGGGAGTGCCAACCGGCTGCTGGAAAACAAAGACGAGGACGGCAACGCCTGTGCCGCCCCAAAGTCCGAGCCCAACTCCACTGGATCTCGTACCCATGACGATGGCGCCAAGCACGACCAGCAGCTCAAGGATAAACATCACGGTGTCCACAGCATTACCTCCTGCAGCACCGTCGTCGCGTGCTGTTGCCTTTAGCGTACTGGTTAAGCGGTTATCTGCGGAAGCGCGGATGCAGCGCGAGGAAGATGCTGAGCCCAATCATGACGGCCACGCTCACCAGGATCGGCAGGAGTGGCCACACTCCGTAGAGCGCGGTTGCTGCCGTTGGCGCCACAACAAAGGTCAGCGCGGTGTTTGCGCCAAGGATGCCAGCCAACCCGCCCTGTTCGTCGCGGTCCATGAGCAGGCTTGGTCCCGCCGTGTAGCCGGGCATGGCGATTCCGAGTCCGAGCCCAACCAGGAAGATCGCGGCGATGAGGATGGCAAGCCCTGCATTCATCGTGAGGAGCGCAAAACCCAGGAGCGCGACAACGGCACCGACTCTGAGCAGCCGAGACGGGTGCCATGAGACACGCGGAACGATGAGCGACTGGGCGAGCACCATCCCGATGCCGGCGGTCAGTAGCGAGATTCCGGTGAACAGTGCTGTTGCCTGTCCATCGAGGTGGTTGCGGTCCTGGATGATGAACCCGGTAATGATCTGGATGAAGCCGAGCGAGGTGTACATCCCAAATCCGGCGATCAAGAATGGCCACACCCGCGGATCAAACGGGCTCACACGAACAGGGTGCTCGATGAGTTCGCGTTTTGCCTCCGGCCGCAGCCGCACCGCGAGCAGGATTGCGGCGCCGCCGAGAACCACGGGGATGATCACGATGGGAAGTAGCAGGCTGACGCTTGCGAGGATGCCGCCGAGCGTTGCGCCGCCAACCATGGCGATACCCTGCGCGGCCCCGACGCCGGCCATCCCGCGGATGCGCGACTGTTCCGAGGTCGTAACGTCTGCGATGTAGGCCTGTACCGTCGGTGCAACTGCGGCGATGGCGACTCCGAAGACGAGGCCCCTCACCAGCACAAAGAGGATCCAGAGCGGGGTGCCCGTGAGGATGCCCTCGATGCCAAGCCACGAGAGCGCGGCAAATCCCGCCATTGCGGCGGCCCCAAGCGAAAGGACTCCAACGAGTACCGGTTTTCTTCCCCACGATTGTGACTTGCGCCCCCAGAACTGGCTGCTGAGCACGATGCTGAGCGCCGCGACGCTCACCATGACACCAACCTGCCATTCGGCGAGGCCAACTTCACGAGAGAGCGGGGCGATGATGGGGTTGAGGATCATCTGGCCCGTATACATGAGCAGTACAGCCGAGAGCGCAAGGCCGATTTGAGGCGGTTGTGCCGATGGATCCTCGGCCGAGGTATCGCCGAGCGGACGTGCGGGAACGCTGTCCGTTGAGGCTGGTAATGGAATGGAGGCGGTGTCTGGAGAGTTCATCAACGTCTTTCATGCTGGTGTTCAGTTACCGCAGTCGTGCCAACTGTAGGCGAATGTCGGCATGTTTTGCAAGAGTGTTCGCAAAATTGGCTCTGGTGATCCGTCTATCGTGGAACCTCTCTGCGTGCGGGCATAATGATGGGCATGACCTCAGGGCGGGAAGACGGCGATGCAAAACGTGTTGGGCGACCGCGCGCGCTGAGCCAGCAGCAGGTCGCCGAGGCCATCATTCAGGTTGGCTTTCGTGATTTGAGGGCAACCGATGTGGCCGACGCGCTCGGAGTCAACCCGGCTACGCTGTACCGCTTTGTCTCTGGCGTTGATGACATGGTGGCTCTTGCCCTCGGTGAGTTGATTCGGGCAGAGCCGTGGCCGGTCGCGCAGGACGACTGGCGTGACTATCTTGAGCAATTCACCTGGGCCGTTTGGCGGCTTGTCTATCGGCATGACGGCTTGGCGACGGCCGCGACACGAGTGCTCCTGAGATGCCCGGAAATGATGACCCTCTTCAGCGACGCGATTGCGGCCCTCGTCCGCCTTGGCTTCCGGGTTGAGGATGCCGCCGTGGCGGTTGACCTTACCCTCGACCTCGCAATCGACAGCGTGCGCATGCGTGAGCTCATGAAAACGCTCCCCGAATCCGAAGACCCGGCGGAACCGTGGTCGGAAGGTCTCGATCGTAGCCTGCTTGCGGTCATGCGCTCGGCCGTCCGCGGTGAAGCGGCTGACTGGTTTGCTCGGAAGCTTGAATTTGCGCTCAACGGCATCCCCGCGCCACCCGAACTTGCCTCATGAGGATGAGCGTGTTAGGTTAGTCCTTGGCCAAAGACCGCTGGTTGTTGTTTCGCAAGAAATGACACGAAGAATCGCGTAAGCGAAGCCCGCGCAGGTGTATTGAATAGTTACGAACGAATTCGTTCCAAGCTCCAGTGCCCCGCGCCGGAGCTTTTTTTATTGTGAGGGCTTTGGTGCCGAACCACAACCGTGGCAAGGCAAGAAGACTAAGCATAGGGAGCGCCATGGCTGCAAAGGAAGCCGCGGTCGCCGACCTTCAGAAGAACTTTGAAGAGTCTGCCGCCGTTCTGCTAACCGAGTACCGCGGTCTCACGGTTGCCCAGCTCAAGGAGCTGCGCAACTCAATTCGTGAGCACGCAACATATGCCGTGTCGAAGAACACGCTCACCAAGATTGCGGCGAACAACGCTGGTATCTCGTCATTTGACGAAGACCTCGTTGGACCAACCGCCATCGCATTTGTACACGGAGACCCTGTCGCCGTTGCAAAGGGTCTGCGCGACTTCGCCAAGGCAAACCCTCTTTTGGTGATCAAGGGAGGCTACTTTGACGGTAAGCCCCTGACCGCCGCTGAGGTAGGCAAGCTCGCCGACCTCGAGTCCCGCGAAGTTCTGCTCGGCAAGCTTGCCGGCGCCTTCAAGGCCTCGCTGTTCGGAGCCGCATATCTGTTCAACGCACCGCTCGCCGGAGCCGCTCGTGCGGTTGGCGCGTTGCGCGACAAGCAGGAGTCAGCCAACTAATTTCGCTTCGGCGCAATTACTAGGCAGACACAAACCCCGCTCGTCTCGCACTCGCGGACCGGGCAACAACCACAAGGAGAAATATCATGGCAAAGCTGTCAACTGAGGAACTGCTTGAGCAGTTCAAGGGACTGACCCTCATCGAGCTCTCAGAGTTCGTTAAGGCATTCGAGGAGACCTTCGAGGTTTCCGCTGCTGCCCCCGTTGCTGTAGCTGCTGCACCTGCTGCTGGCGCTGCTGCTGAGGCTGTTGAAGAGAAGGACTCGTTTGACGTCGTTCTCGAGTCGGCTGGCGACAAGAAGATCCAGGTCATCAAGGTTGTGCGCGAGCTCACCAGCCTGGGACTGGGCGAGGCTAAGGCTCTCGTTGAGTCGGCGCCTGCCCCCATCCTCGAGGGAGCATCGAAGGATGCTGCTGAGGCTGCAAAGGCAAAGCTCGAAGAGGCTGGCGCTGGCGTAAAGCTTGCGTAAGTAACTCTTCAGTTACCTGTTCAGAGGCGGTGTCACCTTCGGGTGGCATCGCCTCTGGCGTTTAACGAAGAGGGAACCTCTCGGGCCTTCGGGCCCCGCACGGATTCGCGCCAGAATGGTCACACTTCCACCCAAGCCGAGGCCCGTAGGTGGATCCGTGACCAATCTGTTCGGCTGCGGAACACAGATTCACGTGAACGAACGCAAACGAGGCCGGGGATTCTGCCGCGTGTTCGAGAACACCAAACATAATCCCCGGCCTCGATCTTGCCGGACCCTCGACTAATTTGCCGGGGTACGCACAAGCTTCTTGTTGACAAACTCCTCAACGCCGAGTGTGCCAAGCTCGCGACCAACGCCGGAGCGCTTGACCCCACCAAACGGCAGGTCGGGCGCGGTGTCTGCTGGAACGTTGACTCCAACCATGCCAACCTCAAGGCGGTTCGCAACGGCAAGTGCGCGAGCCTCATCGCTGGCGAAGACGGCAGAGCCGAGGCCGTATGGTGAGCTGTTGGCGAGGCTCACTGCCTCGTCGTCTGATTCAACCTTGTAAATGACCGCAACCGGCCCGAAGAGTTCTTCTGAGTAAGCGCGCATGCCGGGCTGAACATCGGTGAGTACGGTCGCTTCCAGGTACGAGCCTTCGCCCTCGATCGCCTTGCCGCCCGTTCGGAGCTTTGCGCCCTTGTTGACGGCATCCTCGATCTGGGCGAGAAGGCCTGTGACAGCCTGCTTGCTCGACAGGGGAGCGAGGGTTGTGTCCGGATGCGCAGGGTCACCAGCCTTCAGACCTGCGAAGTACTCGGTTACCCCATCAACGAAACGGTCGTAGGCTTCTGCCGCGACGATGAAACGCTTTGGCGAGTCGCAGGCCTGGCCGGTGTTTTCCATGCGTCCTAGGACTGCCTGTTCGATGACCTCGTCGAGTGAGGGCCCGCCGCCGTCCATCGAGTCGAGCACGATGAACGCGTCAGAACCACCAAGCTCAAGGACGTGCTTCTTGAGCGCCGCTCCTGCAAGTGAGCCAACGGCTTCACCAGCCCGTTCGCTTCCCGTGAGTGAGATGCCGTGGATGCGCGGATCGGCGATGACGGTCGCAATCTGGTCGTTGCTTGCGAAGATGGTCTCGTAGGCTCCCGAAGGAATGCCTGCTGCGACGAGCGCGTCCTGCAGCGCGTGGGCTGAGTCTGGGCATCCTGGCGCAGGCTTGAGCAGGATGGTGTTGCCAAGCAGCAGGTTTGGTGCCGCGAACCGCGCGATCTGGTAGTACGGGTAGTTCCACGGCATGATGCCGAGCAGGGCGCCGAGCGGGCGCTTGGTGATGACCGCTGCTGGTCCGCGTCCGGCAACTTCTTCGTCGGCCAAGAGCGATGCGGCGTTGTCTGCGTAGTACTGGAAGATGTCTGCAGAGAGGTCGACCTCGAACAGGGCCTCATCGCGCAGCTTGCCCATCTCAACGGTGATAATGCTGGCGAGCTCTTCGCGCTGTTCGCGGAACCGGTCTGCGGTTTTTGAGAGTACCGCGGCGCGCTCTGCGATCGGGGTGTCTGCCCAGACGGGGGCGGCGCCAGCGACGGAATCGAGCGCGGCGGCAACCTGCTCGTCGGTGGCCTGGTCGTAGCTGCGGAGCAGCTCTCCGGTGGCGGGATTCTGAACCTGATACATGGGTGTTCCTCTGCTGTGATCGTGAGGTGGATATCGCTTGGGCTGGCGGCGGGCTGGCCTCGGCCAAGGTTGTAGCCAGGGTGCTAATCCTAGCGCTGTCGCCTGTGCTCCAACAGCAGTTTGTTGCTGGGCACGATGGCTTGGATCGTGTGTGCCGAAGGTCAATGTGTCCGTTCGGTCTCGGTCATTGTATAAATAATATGTTCCACTTATTATTGGAGAAATGAGGGGCCGCGTCAACGCAGACGCACACGCGACGCGCGGGCTTCAATACGGAACGAGGACACCATGGCGACGGCTCAGCGAGTTCGCACCCACGCAATGACTGAGGAAGCCGCGGCCGAGCGCCGGCGAGACATCCTGCAGTGCGCCTCGCATGTCATCGCCAAGGTTGGCGTTGACGGATGCTCGTTTGCCGCGGTCTCAGAGGCCTGCGGATTCAGCATCGGCATGATCCAACATTATTTTCGTACACGAGACCGGCTCATTCTGGCAAGTATCGACTTTCGGACCTCAGCAACAAACGACGAGTGGCGCCGCATCTCGGCTAGAAGCGCGCATCCACTCAGGAGCATCCATAACCTCCTGAGCTTTGCCGTCGCCGGTGAAGAGTCGTTTGAAGACGCGTGGGGTTTCTGGGTGCAGGTCTATGCTGCCGCCCACAAGAACGAGGATGTGCGAGTCACGGTGGCAGCTTCGCTTGCAACGTGGAGGACCATTTTTGTCGACTCCCTTCGAGAAGCGGATGAGAGTGGCCTCGTGCCGGCCGAGGTCGATTACGAATATCTGGCGTCGCTGCTCGTCGCTGTTGTTGACGGGCTCGCCGTTCAAACGCTCAACGGTCTGTACGGTACCAGCCCCGCGATCATGACCTCCACCCTTCATCGTTTTGCCGCCCAACAGCTAGGCATCAACTGGGATGACGTCCTCAGCGACAACAACACAAGCCCAGCCAGCGCGGGATAACCGCACACCTTCATTTCAGTATCAGGAGTCGATATGAGCACCGTAAGTATCCAACGTCAGGTGAATGCGCTGCATGCTGACCGCTATGCGGCGAGGGCAGACAGCTTCCATCCCTCTCCCGTCAGAGCCGTGTTTGAGGTGTCGATGCTGCCAGGGATGATCTCGCTTGCCGGAGGCAACCCCGACCTGAGCCTGCTTCCCCTTGGCGAAGTGGCAGAGTTTGCGAGAGAGATCGTGGCAGAGCGGGGGCTCGAAGCCCTGCAGTACGGCTCTGGTGCTGGCACCGAGGGTCTGACCAACACCATCTGCGAGGTCATGGCGGCGGAGGGCACCACCGCAGTCCCAGAGAATATTTTGGTGACGTCCGGTTCGCAGATGGCGCTCGAACTTATCGCGACCATGTTCTGCGACCCGGGGGATGTAGTGCTCGCCGAAGGGCCGACCTACGTTGGGGCAATAGGCACCTTCGAAGGACTCCAAGCTGAGATCTCGCATATCGCCCTTGACAGCGACGGGCTCATCCCTGAGCAACTCGAACAACGGATTCGCGAACTTCGCGCTGCCGGCAAAACCATCAAGCTGCTCTACACCATTCCCAACTTCAACAACCCCGCGGGCGTGAGCCTCTCGCTTGAGCGGCGGCAGCAAATCGTCGACATATGCCGGGCAGAGGGCATCGCGATTGTTGAGGACAACCCCTACGGTCTCCTCAGTTTCTCTGGCCAGTACCTGCCGTCACTGCATGGCCTCGACCCCGAGAACGTGTTTTACCTCGGTTCGTTCTCAAAGATCTTTTCGCCAGGAGTTCGAGTCGGCTGGCTTGTCGCGCCCGTCGAGGTGCGCAACCGGCTCCAGCTCGCGGCCGAGGCGACAACCATCTGCCCGTCGGTGCTCAGCCAGTTGCTCGTTGAGCGTTACATCACCGAGTTCGATTGGAAGGCGCAGATTCGGGCATCGTCAGAGCTCTATCGCGAGCGGGCCGCGGCCAGCATGGCGGCGCTTGGCCGATACATGCCGGTTGGCACCACCTGGACCGTGCCGGAGGGCGGATTCTTCACCTGGGTGACGCTCCCCGCAGGGCACACAACCGACGACCTCCTGCAACCAGCAATCGATAACGGCGTGGTGTTCGTGCCAGGATCGGCCTTCTACGCCGACGGCTCTGGTGCCAACAACTTCCGCATCGCCTTCTCCTTCGAGTCAGCCGAGCGCCTCACCGAGGGCATCCGCCGTCTTGGCAAGGCCCTGACCTCGCGTTAACCGCGTCGTGGGGTGCGCTTCCGCTCGTGGGGTGCGGAATCTTGCACCCCACGAGCAAAAGCGCACCCCACGAGGGAGCCGCTGAGCGCAGGTTACGGCATCAGGCGCGTCGGGCTGCGGAACAGGTACGTGACCTCGCGGATCGACTGCTGGTGCAGCATAAGCATGAGCACACGTGCGAGACCCATGCCAAAGCCGCCGTGAGTCGGCACACCGTAGCGGAAAAAGTCGAGGTAGAAGTCGAGCTCTTCAGGCTCCATGCCCTTGTCTTTTGCCTGTTCGATGAGGATATCGATGCGGTGCTCGCGCTGAGCGCCCGTCGAGATTTCAACACCGTTGTAGATGAGGTCGTAGCTGTTAGTCAGCTCAGGGTTGTCAGCGTGCCGCATGTGGTAGAACGGGCGGATGCTCGACGCGTAGTCCGTGAGGAACACAAAGTCGTGGCCGTAGGTCTCTTTGACGTAGGCAGCGATCTGGCGCTCGCCCTCAGGGTCCATGTCGGCATCTGCGCGAGGGATCTCGTAGCCGCGGTCGGCGACAATCTGCTTCGCCTCTGCAAGAGGGATGCGTGGGAACGGAACCGTCGGAACCTCAAGGTCGATGTCGAACAGCTCCTTGATCGCGGCGCCGTGCTTCTCTTTGACCGCAGTGAACCCGGCAACGAGGAGCTCCTCGTGCAGCTTCATAACATCTTCGTGGCTGTCAACCCAGCTGATCTCGGCATCCACAGAGGTGAACTCGGTGGCGTGGCGCGAGGTGAAGGATGGGTCGGCGCGGAAAGCAGGGGCGATCTCAAAGATCGCGCCGAAACCGGCCGACTGTGCCATCTGCTTAAAGAACTGTGGGCTCTGCGCGAGGTAGGCCTTCGTATCGAAGTACTCAAGCTCAAACAGCTCGGCGCGCGACTCGCTTGGGCTCGCCATGAGCTTCGGCGTGTGCACTTCGATGAAGTCGTGCTCGATCCAATACGTGCGAAGCGCGTGCTCAAACGTGGTCTGGATGCGGAACACGAGGTTCTGCTCAGGGCGACGCAGGTCGAGGAAACGCCAGTCCATGCGCTTATCGCTGCTGGAGTCAGACGCGATGGGGGTCTCTGGGATGGCCTCTGAAGCGATCGTGAGCGAGCGAATTTTGATCTCGATGCCGCCGAGCTTCACGCGCTCGTCGTGCTTGAGGTCGCCCTCGATGCTCACAAAGCTGCCCTGGGCAAGGCCAGAGATTGCTTCGGTGATCTCGAGTTTGGTCGCCGAATCGGCATCCTCATCGTTGAGCTCGCGCGTAGCCGGATTGACCAGCTGTACAGAGCCGGTCTCATCGCGAAGCACGATGAACTGGACCTTCTTCTGGTCGCGGACGGTCTCAACCCAGCCGGCGACCCGCACGGGGCCGTCTTCGAGGGCAGACAGGTTCTTAATAAGGATGCGTTCAGTCACCCGGCAATCCTACCGTGCCCGCCTGCACCTGCATCTATTTCTGAGTTTCTGCGGCAAATCGCTCGAATCTCGACAAAAACTCGCAAATAGATGCAGGTGCAGATCGGGATGCAGGGTTGGAACGCGAACAGTTGATCTCCTGAGCACCGGGCAAGCGTTCAGCGAAAGGAACCTACAATAGACGGGTGCCAGAAAAACAGTTGCATCTCGTGCGCCACGGTGAAGTCCACAACCCCGACGGCGTGCTGTACGGCCGCATCCCCGGGTTCCACCTGTCTGAACTCGGTGAGCAGATGGCGGTAGCCGCCGCCGACGACCTTGCCACGCGCGGACGCAACATCACCACGCTCTTGGCCTCTCCGCTTCAGCGGGCCCAGGAATCCGCCGCCCCCATTTCGAAGGCGCTCAACCTGCCGATCATCACGGAGCACCGGGTGATCGAGCCAACAAACTCGTTTGAGGGGCTCCCAAACCACGGCAAGGAAGCCGCATTCCGCAAGCCCCGCTACTGGCACCGCTTTTGGAACCCGTTCCGCCCGAGCTGGGGCGAACCCTACCGCTCGGTTGCCGGCCGGATGCGCGCCGCAATGGACGACGCCTGGGAAAACTCAGAAGGTGACATCGTGGTCGTGAGCCACCAGTCGCCAATCTGGATGGCCCACCTCGACATCGCCGGCAAGCGCCTGTTCCACGACCCCCGCACTCGTCGCTGTGATCTCAGCAGCATCACGTCGTTTGAAAAACAGAGTGGCACCTGGGTCGAGGTTGGGTATGCCAACCCAGCTGCCCCGTTGCTCAAGAATGCCATTGATATAGGGGCGGTATGACCACGATTGGAGCGCGGGCGTCGTTGGCGTCGCGCATGTCTCGCGCGGCGATTTCGCGTAACGTCCGGGTGTCGATTGCGGCGCTTCTTGTCATTGGAATTGCTGCCGGTTGCAGCGGCGACCCCCTCGCCGAGCAGTGGAACTCTGGCGCTGATAAGGGCTATATCGCCGGTGACGGCTCGCTTACCGAGATCCCCATCGAGAGCCGCAAGCCCGCCGTTGAGTTTTCAGGTGAAGACGAGCACGGCAACACCCTGACCAACGCCGACTTCGCCGGCAACGTCACTGTTGTTAACTTTTGGTACGCCGGATGCGCGCCGTGCCGTGTTGAAGCCCCAGACCTGCAATCGCTCAACGAACAGTTTGCCGACCAAGGGGTCAAATTCCTTGGCGTGAATACTCGCGACCAGAGCGCGCAGGCCATCCAGTTTGCCGAAGAATTTGGCATCACGTATCCGTCGATCATGGATACCCCAAACAACCGCGCCGTGCAGCGCGCGTTTGCGGGGTCCATCCCGCTCAACGCCGTACCGACCACGCTGGTGATTGATGCCGAGGGCCGGGTCTCCGCGCGTATCCTCGGTCAGCTGGCGGACCCAAAGATTCTCGCAACGCTCATTACCGACACGCTGGCTGAACAGTAGCCGCCGCGGTGGACGTACAGCACCTCATTCAGGACGGGCAACTCTGGGTTGCCGCGCCAATTGCGATTCTCGCAGGGCTCGTTTCGTTTGCGTCGCCGTGCGTGCTTCCGCTTGTGCCCGGTTACCTCGCCTATGTCGGAGGGTTCACCGGAACCGTCGATAACGAGGATGCCAAGGCGCGCCGAGCGGCCCGCCGACGCCTCCTTCTCGGAGTTGGCCTCTTTGTGCTTGGCTTCACGGTGATTTTTGTGGCGATCATGGCGCTTGCCGGAACCGTCGGCGTGTGGTTCGCCGAATGGGAGAACCTCATTACGCGCATCCTCGGAGTCGTGGTCATCGTGATGGGTCTCGTGTTCATCGGGCAATTCAGCTTCCTCCAGCGGACAATGAAATCCACCTGGCAGCCGCGGACCGGCCTCGCGGGGGCTCCGCTTCTTGGCGCCGTCTTTGCGATCGGATGGACGCCCTGCCTCGGCCCAACGCTCGTAGCGATCTTCTCGCTGAGTCTTGATGCCGGCGGAGCTGTACGCGGCGGGTTGCTAGGCTTCTTCTACTGCCTTGGCCTCGGAATTCCGTTCTTCTTGGTCGCGCTTGGCTTCGGCTGGGTCACCTCATCTACGAAGTTCTTGCGCAAGCACATTCGGGTGATTAACATCATCGGCGGTGCCATGCTCATCGCAATCGGTGTGCTCATGGTCTCCGGCCTGTGGTCACAAATCATGTATGCCCTCCAGTCGGTGATAGGAAGTTATGTCACGCCCCTCTGATCACTACGACAGCAAAGCCTCTGCTGAGAAGGGGCCAGTTGGCCTCGGTATCACCGGCTATTTGCGTTGGTTTTGGCGGCAGCTCACGAGTATGCGGGTTGCCATCCTGTTGCTCTTGCTGCTCGCCGTTGCCGCGATTCCAGGCTCGATCCTGCCGCAGCGCAGCTCAGACCCTAACGGCGTTGTGCAGTACAAGGCTGAGAACCCTGATGCCTTCAAGATCCTCGATGCGTTCCCGTTCCAAGCGTTTGATGTCTACACCTCGATCTGGTTCTCCAGCATCTACCTGCTGCTGTTCATCTCGCTGATCGGCTGTGTGCTGCCGCGAACCAAGCACCACTGGGACGCGATGCGCTCACGCCCACCGCGCACACCAGCCCGTATGAAGCGGATGGCCGGCTACCACGAAACCCTGCTACAGAATCCGGATGCGAACAGCGAGGAGATCGCGGCTGTTGCCGAGAAGTCGATTGAGTCGGCTCGTCGCATCCTCAAGAAGCAGCGCTACCGCACCGAGATCTACCGCAAGGGCTCCGAAATCTCTGTTTCTGCGGAGCGGGGCTACCTTCGTGAGACCGGTAACCTCATTTTTCACTCTGCTCTTGTCGGCGTCCTTATCGCGGTTGGCCTTGGCGGCGGATACGGATACCAGGGCCAGAAGCTGCTGGTCGAAGGCGAGGCCGCGGTGAACGCGCTTATCGACTACGACTCGTTCAACCCAGGCCGGTTCTTTGACGACGCCTCGCTTGACCCCTTTGGTATCCGCCTCGACAGCCTTGAGGTTGACTACGTTTCGCCAGACGACGGCAACCTTGCCGCACTCGGGCAGGCGAAAGACTTCACCGCAAATGTGACGGTGCTCGACAGCGACGGCACCGAACGTCAAGACACCGTGAAGGTGAACCACCCGCTCCGCCTGCACGGTACAAATGTGTACCTGCTCGGAAACGGCTACGCACCCAAACTCACGGTGCATAATGCGGCCGGTGAAGAGGTCTTTAGCGAGTCTGTTCCCTTCATGCCGCAGGATGCGAATCTCACCTCGCTCGGCATTATTAAGGTCCCGTACGGCCTCGGCGAGCAGATCGGAATGATCGGCTTCTTCTACCCGACCCAGGTTGAGGGCGACAGCGGCGCGTACTTCTCGAACTATCCAGACCTGGTGAACCCTGTGCTCACGCTCGATGTGCACGAGGGCGACCTCGGCATTAACGATGGCAACCCAACCTCGGTCTATGCGCTGAACACCGACGACATGACCAAGCTCACCGGTCGCGGGACAGATTCCCCATCGCTTGAGCTGCGCATTGGCGACACGGTTGACCTCCCCAACGGGATGGGAACCGTCACGCTTGAAGCAGTCCCTCGCTTTGTTTCGTTCGATCTGCACAGCAACCCGGGGCAAACCTGGGTGCTGTTCTTCGCGATCCTCGCGACGCTTGGGCTGCTGTCGTCGCTCTTCATCCCGCGTCGTCGCGTGTGGGTGAAGGCCGTGCCAACCGACGACGGTCTTCGTCTTGAGTACGCGGCCCTTGCCCGCGGCGATGACCCAACGCTGGATGCCGCAATCGCTGCCCTCGTTGAGCAGCATACAAAGACAATCGAATAGGCGGTGGAGCCGGCGAGAGAGCCCCCACCGCTCGCCGGAACATCGTGAGGTCATAAACCGTTCACACCCGCCAGATTCCGCCCGTCCAGGGTGGAACAGAGCGGGTACACTTGGGAGTTGTGTTGGAAAACTTTGAGCAGTATTCGCAGGCGTCGCTCTTCTCGGCCCTCCTCATTTACGCACTCGCGTTTATTTTTTATGCCGTGGATCTCGCAAACCGGGCCGGTGACGACGGCGCGACCAGCATCGCCGCGCCGCGCGACAGCGACCGCAGCAAGACCAAAGCAGTGCGCATTGGCTTCTCGCTGACCGTGCTCGGCTGGGTCTTCCACCTCGCCGCCACCGTGCTTCGGGGGCTTGAGGGCGGACGAGTTCCGTGGGCCAACATGTACGAGTTCTCGCTGACGGCCACGCTCGCGATCGTGACCATCTTCATCCTTGTGCAGTTTGTCTACGACCTCCGCTTCCTCGGCACGCTCATCACCGGGCTTGTGCTGGTCTTCCTCGGCCTCACCCGCATGAACTACTTCGTGTCATCGGTGCCGCTGCCACCTGCGCTCGATTCGTACTGGCTGGTCATCCACATCGTGGTCGCGGTGCTTGCCGTCGCGTTCCTGACGCTCAGCTTTGGGCTCTCAATCGCCCAGTTGCTGCAGGCTCGCCGCGAAAGCGTTCTCGCCGCCCAGGCGAAGGCCAACAAGGCGTCGGGGGCCACCGTTATGGCCTCGGCCGGTGCCTCAGGCTCGGTAGTCGTTGCAGACGGCCCTGCACTCACGGATGCTGCACGGACGGGCTCCGATGAGCCAGCTGGCAAGCGTCCCTCGAAGGCTCCGTTTGCGTTCCTCCGAAGCTTCCCAAACTCCAACGCTCTTGAGAACCTGAGCTACCGCATGGTCATTATCGGCTTTGTGTTCTGGACCTTCACCCTCATCGCCGGTTCCATCTGGGCCGAGCACGCGTGGGGCCGCTACTGGGGCTTTGACACCAAAGAGGTCTGGACCTTCATCATCTGGGTGCTTTACGCCGGCTTCATTCACGCCCGTGCAACACGCGGTTGGCGCGGAAACCGTTCGGCTTGGCTGTCGATCATTGCCTACTCGACCGTGATCTTCAACTTCACAATCGTGAACGTGTTCTTCAAGGGTCTGCACGCCTACTCGGGCCTACCAACAGGCTAGAACCCCACACCTCCGAACCTGGCATCGCCAATCGAGGTCGCAACAAATGCGCTGTTTCGCAGGAAACGCGACATGTTTTGCGACCTCGATTGTGTTGTGCGCGGGCATGAGCCACGGGCTAGGGGTGCCAGCCCCGAGCTTTCAATACCTCACGTACGTGACGAATCGTGGCCTCAGGGCTGATGAAGAGGCCCGCAGCTCGTACTCGTAGCACGCTCCAATCGCTGAGGGTGTACCGTTCAAGGCGCCACATGTCGTGCTCGTATTGGGCAGTGCGTGTTCTGTGCTGATCTCCGTCGTACTCGACTATGACCTTCCATTCGCGAAACACAAGATCTGCTCTGCCAATTCGCTGTCCATCTCGATCGCGGATGATCGGATTGAGTTCTGGTTCTGGAAGGCCAGCACCGATGAGGAGAAGTCTGAGCAGAGACTCGGGCCTCGAATCTGAGCCCTGGCGGATGTGCGTGAGCGCCTCTGCCGCTCGACGTTTCCCTCTGCCCCGATACTGATCCACAAGCAAGCCGAGCGATTCACGGGAGCTGAAGGGGCGTCCCCTCTCCGGGTATTCCGGTTCCCTTACAACGTAGTCACCAGCGGCAACCAGATCGGCATTCGTCAAGGCGTCATCCAGTGCGCAGAGTTGGAGCCATGTCGCCTCCGGTGTGCTGATGAGCACTGATCGCCTTCCAATCCGAAGCGTTGTTACTTCAGCAGTCGGTGCCGTCAAGCGGTGCCCAACAACACCAGCTGTTCTAGGGCTGTGACCTCGCTTGGTCGCGCTCACATGGAGGAGGGGGATCTTCACGTTATGCAGCGACGACTGGGTTGAGCTGGGAGCAAGCGACGGGCTTTGGAAAGCAGCCGCGTGCTGGGGAAGAGAGTGCTGCCTGAGTGATGTACGAGCTCCCTGATTGTTTTGCTGGGCACGATCGTGAAGCGCAGCAGAACCGTACGCGGAAGAAGGTAATGGCATTCCCCACAGCGCGCTAGCCGTCGTATGACTAAAGAACTGCCCTGCAGAAAGCCGGGGCGCATACGCTCGTGCAAGTTCCACAACGTGTCGTTCCGGGTACTCACTGACTGCATCCGCAGTGTTGGCTTCGGCCAACACCCTGACCCCGTGAAATGGGCTCACAAAATCTCGGTGTCGTAGCCGCCCGACGGTGAGCCCCACGGCACGTGCCTCATCGAGGGCGAATGGCTCGACCCCAAGCGACGGGGGAGGTAGCTCACGAGGTGACATCCTGGCAGCCTGTCACTTTTCGATGAGGGCTGCAGAAGTTATCCCCAGAAAAGCATCTGACGCCAATCGAGGTCGCAACAAATGCGCTGTTTCGCAGGAAACGCGACATGTTCTGCGACCTCGATTGTGTTGTGCGCGGGCTATTGTTCGAGGAGTTCGTAGGTGCGGCGGATGCGGGAAGCCCACCAGCCGGCGCGTTCGGTTGAGGCAGCATAGCTGGCCAAGAGCGTGTCGGAGGGGGCGACTCGTCGCACACGAAGTGCTCCATCCGACGGCAGCAGCGAGTCATCGGTGACGTCGCCCGCGAGTAGCGCGGCGGTGGCGAGTCCAGCCGCGAACGGCTGCTCGGGAAGTGCCGCTGCGAGGTGCAACCCCATCGAAATACCAACTGAAGTGTCAAGCGCGCTTGAGACGACGGTTGGTAGGCCAGCTTCGGCAGCGACTGCCATTGCCGTGTGGATGCCGCCGAGAGGTTGGGCCTTGATCACGACAACATCCGCTGCCCCGCGCCGCGCGACCTCAATCGGGTCGGATGCCTTTCGCACGCTTTCGTCCGCCGCAATGCGCACCGTGAGCCCGTCTGCCAGCACAAGCGCGCGAAGCTGCTCGAGCTCGCTCACGGTCGCGCACGGCTGCTCGACGTACTCGAGATTGAGCCCCTCGAGCGCGCGGATGGCCGTTAGCGCCTCCGCTACAGACCAGGCCCCGTTGGCATCGATCCGGATGTTGGCACCCTGACCCATGATTCGACGAACTTCGGCCACACGTGCAACATCGTCGTCGAGCGTTTGGCCTCGTTCGGCAACTTTGATCTTTGCGGTGGTGCAGCCGTCGAAGCGCGAGAGAATCTCGGCTACCTGCTCGGCGCCAACGGCCGGAACGGTCGCGTTGACGAGCACCCGATCCCGAATGAGCGGGGGCGTTGGCCGCCAGCCAAAATCGAGGGCAGCGGCAAGCCAACTTGCGGCCTCGATATCGTCGTATTCGAGGAAGGGCGAGAACTCGGTCCAACCCTCCGGCCCCTCAAAGAGCGCGGCCTCACGGGTGGTTATGCCGCGGAATCGTGTGCGAGTGGGAATGCTCACCACTCGAAGTGACGCGAGAATATCGCCGAGGGTGTGTGCCATGTACCTATTCTCTCACCGGCCGATTGACGGACGCTGATCCCTCGGTCGCCGGTAGGCTGAAGGGCATGGCTTCAGTAGTTTCAGAGATCTTTGACCCGGAGGCGTGGGTTGATGCACCCGGCAGCGCAAACCTCACCGACATCACGTACCACCATGATGTGACGGGGCGCATCGCCCGAATCGCGTTTAACCGCCCAGAGGTGCGCAACGCCTTCAGGCCCCACACGGTTGATGAGCTCTACGGTGCCCTTGAAGATGCCCGCACAAACCCGAAAATCGGCGTCGTTCTTCTTACCGGCAACGGGCCAAGCGCCAAGGACGGTGGCTGGGCGTTCTGCAGCGGTGGAGACCAGCGCATCCGTGGACGCGACGGTTATAAGTATTCCGACGATGTCACGGCATCCGGAATCGACAAAGCCAGGAGCGGGCGGCTCCACATCCTTGAGGTGCAGCGCCTGATCCGCTTCATGCCGAAGGTTGTCATCGCCCTTGTGCCAGGTTGGGCGGCCGGTGGTGGGCACTCGCTCAATGTTGTGTGCGACCTGAGCATCGCGAGCGAGGAGCATGCTCGCTTCAAGCAGACGGATGCCGATGTCGGCTCGTTTGACGCTGGCTACGGCAGCGCGTATTTTGCGAAGCAGATTGGGCAGAAGAACGCCCGCGAAATCTTCTTCCTCGCCCGTGAGTACAGCGCCCAGCGCGCGTATGAAATGGGCGCGGTGAACGCCGTTGTGCCGCACGAGCAGCTTGAGGCGACGGGCCTTGAGTGGGCCAACGAGATTCTTGGCAAATCGCCAACGGCAATCCGGATGCTCAAATATGCCTTTAACGCGGTTGACGATGGGCTCGTTGGGCAACAGATTTTTGCGGGGGAGGCCACCCGCCTCGCGTATGGAACCGACGAGGCCGTAGAGGGCCGAGACTCATTCCTAGAAAAGCGCGATCCCGACTGGAGTGAGTTTCCGTACCACTACTAACAAAGAAACACCGCTCACCCCCGTGAGGACAACCACTGACGATGAGGGGAACGCAATGATGCAACCAACGGTGACGACGCAGAACGGTGACGTGGTCGGGGAAGCGAGGGCCGACGGTATCCTCGTGTTCCGTGGCATTCCGTATGCGGAGCCGCCGTCGGGGGTCAACCGGTTTGAGCCGCCACAGCGGCGATGTCCGTGGGCTGAGCCGCTCGATGCGACTCGCTTCGGTGCCACGGCCCCACAACGAGACCTGAACGGGCCGCTCGCCGGCCTGATTCCAAACGTCGTCATTGAGGGCGACGACTATCTCAACCTCAACGTGTGGACGACGGCGACATCTGGTTCGCGGCCCGTGATGGTGTTTATCCATGGTGGCTCGTGGACGATGGGCTCCGGCGCGATTCCCGGGTACGACGGCGGACGGTTCGCGCGGGATGGGATCGTGTTTGTCTCGATCAATTATCGGCTCGCTGCCGACGGATTCCTGTGGTTCGGCGAGGGGACTGCCAACCTAGGCATCCTCGACCAGATCGCCGCGCTGGAGTGGGTGCGCGACAATGTTGCCCAGTTTGGTGGCGACCCAGAAAACGTGACGGTGTTTGGGGAATCCGCAGGTGGCATGAGCATCGGCGCCCTGCTGGCGATGCCAGCCGCAAACGGCCTCTTTCGCCGCGCGATCATGCAATCGGGCGCTGCCCACCATGCCATCAGCTCGTCGTCAGCGATTGCGGTTGCGAACCGCGTCGCTGACCTTCTTGGCGTTGAGCGGTCGCGCGAGGCGATCGCCAACGTCTCGCGGGATCGTCTTCGCGAGGCAGAGGCAACCGTTGCGGCCGAAGTTGCTAAGAAGCCGTCCAAAAAGCGCTGGGGTGATGTTGCGACCAACCGATTGCCGTTTGAGCCGGTGGTTGACGGGTTGACGCTTCCAGAGCGGCCAATCGATGCAATCGCCGGCGGGGCAGCCAACGGCATCGATCTTATGGTTGGGAACAACGCAGAGGAGGCGCTGTTTCTGTTGGTGCCGAGCGGTCGTCTCACGCGCATCCGCTCGTGGCTGTTGTACGCGGCAACGCTTCAGATCGGGCTGCCCCCGGTGAGGGCGGTTCGTGCGTACCGGGCCGCCTATCCAAGGGCCTCGGCAGGGGCAGCGTTTGGGCACATCCTGACGGACTGGTTCTACCGCATTCCGGCAATTCGAGTGGCCGAGGCCAAACCGGGAACACACGTCTACGAATTTGCTTGGCGCTCGCCAGCGTTTGAGAACACGCTTGGGGCGTGCCACGGAGTTGAGCTCCCGTTTGTCTTTGACAACTTGGACAGCCCAGATTGGGCCCTGCTGGTTGGCGCCGCGGCCCCACAATCTGTTGCCGACGATATCCACGGTGCCTGGGTGCGATTTGCCGCAACCGGCGACCCCGGTTGGCCGGCCTACGATGCCGAATCTCGGGCCGTCCGGCAGTTCGGACTCACCGGCGGAGTACTTCGGGACCCGCAACGGGAGACACGAATACTGTGGGATGGGCGGCGTTAGGCTGAGTGGATGACGATTCCACTTCGTGTGCTTGAGGTTGCAGAACCAGCGGATGTGCTCGCGCAGCTTGACGGCGTCCTCGCCGGTGATTTTGCGTTGCTTCCCGTGCCGTCTGGGACCAAACCTCCTACTGGCGTGCCGGCGACCGTTGACGCTGCGATCGGGCTCGTGATTCATACGTCCGGGTCAACGGGCACGCCAAAAAGCGTTGCCCTCGGACGAGAGGCGTTGATTGCGAGCGCGGAGGCAACTGCCGAGGCGCTCGGTGGTGTTGGGCAATGGGTTTCGGTTCTCCCCGCTCACCTCGTTTCTGGCATCCACACGCTGCTCCGGTCGACGCTGGCCGGAGTTCAGCCGGTTATCGGCCACCGCGGATCGTTTTCGCCAGCTGCTCTTCTTGATGATCTCGATCGGGCAACCGCCGAGAGGGTTTACGTTTCTCTGGTACCCGCCCAACTGCATCGGCTCATTGAGCACCTCGAAGCAACTCCGGCTGACCGGTTTCGCGCGGCAAGGTTTGCTGCGCTCCTCGTTGGGGGGCAGGGAGTTCCCCCTGCCTGGCTTGAGCGAGCCGGGCGGCTTGGACTTCCCGTCGTCCGTAGTTACGGGTCAACCGAGACGAGCGGAGGCTGCGTCTACGACGGCCGCGGCATTGGGGCCACAGTCGTGCGCATCAGCGATGGCGAGATACAGCTCTCCGGTCCAACGCTCGCGCGCGAATATCTTGGTGACCCCGCCAAAACCGCGGCGTCGTTTCTTTCGGATGCTCACGGTCGCTGGTACCGCACCGGAGACCTTGGCCGGCTTGACGACGGCGTCCTCACGGTGCTTGGCCGGCGAGATAATGTCATCATCAGCGGTGGCACAAATGTCGCACTCGACTCGGTTGAGCGAGTGGTGCGTGGCCTCGATGGCTACGCGGAGGCGGTTGTGCTTGGGGTCGACAGCGCAGAGTGGGGTCAGGTACCCGTTGTGGTTGTTCCGGAATCGGATGTGTCATCAGACCTCACGCAACTTCGACGCACCATCACGGATGCGCTCGGCCGCGCCGCAGCGCCGGCAAGAATCTTGCGGTTGCCAAGCATCCCCGAGCTCCCCGGCGGTAAACCCGACCGTGTGCTTATCGCTGACATGATACGGAATATACCGAGCGACGACGCCTGAATCTCGCCCGAAAACGGCACACGCGGAGCGACTGGCCCTAGACTGGCGGGTGGCAGAATGGAGAATTACCCGTGGCATCAAACTCTCGCAAACGATCTTTGCAGGCCCAACGACTCGCAGAGGTAAAGGCGCGATCCGCGCACGCCAAAAAAGCGAGTGGTAAAGGGCACCACATCCGGGTATCCCCGCAGCACCGCACCCCTGCCACCTTTGGCGATTGGGTCTCCGGCCTGCGGGCCCGCACGCTTCCCCTTGCGATCGCGCCCGTCGCGCTTGGTGCGGGTATTGCCTACATGCTCAAGTCGTTTGACCTCACCCTGAGTCTTCTTGCGCTTGTGGTGGCCCTTGCACTGCAGATCGGCGTGAACTTTGCAAATGATTACTCCGACGGAATCCGTGGAACTGACGCACATCGGGTCGGCCCGCAGCGCCTCACCGCCTCAGGCAAAGCCAAGCCCAAAACGGTATTGACGGTTGCCCTCTGCTGGTTTGCCATTGCTGCAATCGCAGGGCTCGTCATTGTGATCATCACGGGTCACTGGTGGATGCTCGCGGTTGGCGCCGTCGCTCTTCTCGCTGCCTGGTTCTACACGGGAGGCAAACGGCCCTACGGCTACGCCGGCCTCGGCGAGCTCATGGTCTTCATCTTCTTTGGCCTTGTTGCCACGATCGGAACCGTCTACATCCAGTCGACCGTTATTCCACAGGAGGCGTGGCTTGGAGCGGTCTCCATCGGGTTGCTTGCGGTTGCCACGTTGCTGGCAAACAACATCAGGGATATCCAAACCGATACGGTCGCGGGCAAGCGCACGCTCTCCGTACGCATCGGTGACCGAGCCTCGCGCATCCTCTATGTGGTCTGCATGTTGCTGCCGTTTGTTGGGACGGTTATCTTGGCGTTTGCCTACCCGCTCGCATACATCGTCTTCTTTGTCTTGCTGTTGGTACTTCCCGCCTGCCTCATCATGCTGACCGCGAAGACGCCGAAGGAATTGATTCTGGTCTTGAAGCTCACGACCTTATCCTCGCTCGCATTTGGGGTTGCGATGGGTGCCGCGATCGCATTTTAGCGCAGCACGGCTGGCCGACCCGTGGCACCGGGGTGCCCTAGGCTTAACCGTATGCCACAGACACGCAAACGGTTAGAAAGCGCAGGAGGTGTCACTTCCGCGCCGGAAAAGCTGCCGGCCGCGCCATCAAGATCGTTTACCGTCACGCGTTTCTTTGATAACGCCTTCTTTATTTTTGCCGGGGTGGCCTCTGTCTGGCTTGCCTGGCTTGTCCTCTCCGAGGGCTGGAGCTGGGGCTGGGGCCAGATTTGGTTCTACCTGCTGTTCTGGGTGGTGCTTGCCTACCTGGTGCTGCCTCGGCTGCACCGCATCCTGACCGAGATTTACGTTCCGAACTACTTCATCGGGCGTGCACGGACAAGCGACGGGCTGCTTGGCGATCCCGTAAACCTCGCGCTCACCGGCTCTGGCGAGCAAATTCACGAGGTGCTGAAGGCCGCCGGTTGGACGAGGGCCGACGAGGTCACTGCCGCGAGCAGCTGGCGCATCATCACCTCAACGATTCTTCGCCGCAGTTACGACGAGGCCCCCGTGAGCCCGCTCTTCCTCTTTGGGCATAAGCAAGATTTTGCGTATCAGCAAGAGGTTGAGGGTAATCCGGCCCGACGGCATCACGTGCGCTTCTGGAAATGCCCAGAGGGCTGGATGCTGCCAGGAGGGCATCAGGCGGATTGGCTCGCCGCCGGCACCTTCGACCGCTCGGTTGGGTTTTCGCTCTTTACCCTGCAGATTACACATAAGATCGACGCCGATACCGATGTGGAGCGCGACCACATCGTTGCGAGCATGATGCAGGCCAACGGTTCGACCAAGGTCCGGGTCATCAAGGATTTCTCCACGGGGTATCACTCCAGAAACGGCGGCGGTGACAGCATCACCACTGACGGCGATCTGCCGGTTATCGACGTGAATTTGGTTGAGGTGAGTGAGCCTGACGCCGACGCTCCATCCGACGTCGCCGAACTCACGGCGGATACGCCGAAGAGCGCGGCAATCGTGAAGCGGCCAATCTCCACCATTCTTGGCGCAGCGCTCGTCTTTTTCAGCGCGCTGTCCGGGTTTGCCTACGCAACCGGCATTCTGCTGACCTGGGATCAGTACCGAGACTCGCTCACGGTGTTGCTTGACGACCCAGACCTTGACAGCACCGAGATCCTCAACTTCACGGTTGCGACTATTGTCGTGATGTCGCTACTTGGCGGGATTTTTGAGCTTGTGTTTGGGACGTTGCTCTTTAGGGGGAGCAGCTGGGTCAGGGTCTGGCTCATGTCCGTCAGCGCCTTTGGCGTGGTGTTTCAAGCGATTGACTTCATGACGGGAGGGCCGAGCATCACGCTGAGTAACAACCTCCTGCAGGTCTCGCTGTACATCCTCATCTTGGTTGCCCTCTCGAGCCGGAGCGCGCGGGACTACGCAAGGCGCCCCCGGTCCTGACCAGAGAAACACGAATGCCCTCGTGAGATCGCAATAACGACGTCACGAGGGCACGAGCGTGAGCTAGGGGCGCTCGAATCCAACCGCGAGTTCGGCAAGGAGTCGCGCACCGAATCCGGTTGCGCCAATTGAACGCCACGAGGCATCCTTGTCGACCTTCATGGTTCCGGCGATGTCGAGGTGGGCCCACGGGATGCCGTCAACAAACTCGTTGAGGAACAGGGCTGCCGTGGTCGCGCCAGCATACTCGCCGCCGAGGTTGCTGATATCGGCAACATCGGATTTGAGCTGGTCTCGATAACGGTGGTCGAGCGGAAGCTGCCACGCGGTTTCGTCGGTGGTCTCCGCTGCCGCCTTGACCTGGTCAACAAAGCCCTGATTGTTGCCAAGCAGCCCGGCCATGTCTGGTCCGAGAGCCACAAGGCAAGCGCCAGTCAGCGTGGCGATATCGATGATGGCGTCCGGCTTTGTCTCTGACGCAAGCACGAGGGCGTCGGCCATGACAAGACGGCCTTCCGCATCGGTATTTTTCACCTCAACGGTTGTGCCGCCGCGGATGGTGAGCACGTCACCAAGCTTGGTGGCGCTTCCCGACGGCATGTTATCTGTGCACATCAGGTATCCGGTGACGGTCACGCTTGCGCCAAGCTCCTTCAGGACCGACATTGAAGCCAACACTGCTGCGGCACCCGACATATCCATCTTCATCGCAAGGTGCATGGCGTTTGACGGCTTGAGGCTGATTCCGCCCGAGTCGTACATGATGCCCTTGCCAACAAGCGCGAGGTGCCCCTTGCCGTTTTCTGGCCGGTACGTGAGCTTCACCATTCGTGGCTCTTCGGTGCTTCCGGCGTTGACGCCAAGCAAGCCGCCGCATCCAAGATCGATGAGCTGCTGGCGGTCAAAAACCTCAACCTCAAGGCCGGTCTGCGCGCCGATCGCGGTCGCAATTTCGCCCATCTTCACCGCGTTCAGGTGGCGAGGGGGAGTGTTGGCGAGGTCACGGGCGAGCGAGCCCGCACGCGAAAGGATGAGGCCGCGGGCGACGCCTTCGCGGACAGCGGCGTCGTTGGTTGCCTCATCGACCACAATCGTGAGGGATTCGAGCGGAGCGCTTTCCGGCTCAGATTTGAGGGCGTTGTAGCGGTAGCGAGCGAGTACGGCGCCCTCGGTGACAACCTGACCGGCAACGGCGGGGTCAATGCCTGAGCCAGAGAGTCCGCGAAGATCGAATGACAGGTGCCCGTGCTTACCAGCGGCCCGCGCAAAGGCAGCAGTTGCGTCGCGCAGCGTTGCGGGGGTGAGGGAATCGGGCGCCCCGATGCCAACAATGACCTTTGCCGCTCCCGTCGGCTGCGGCAGATTGAGCGTGCTGCCAACCGAACCGGTAAAGCCGGCGGCGATGAGCGACTCTCGGTTGAATCCAACGGCCTCTGCGACCGGGCCCTCAGACGCTACGGCGATTGCGACGGCATCAGCTGTTGCGGGGATGCCCGTTGCGACCGTAACGTCGACGGTTTGGCTGAGCGAAGGCGCAGGATCAAAGGATGGATCAATTACAACTGTCATGTATTCCTCCGGGGGTGTGCGATCACAACACGGGCCGTTGCCCGGTCTGCGGTGACTGGCGGCATCGGTGAATGAAGCATTCAACCGAATAGCTCTAGCCTAGAGCGTCACAGGCCGAGGAGGAGAAAAATAGTAAGCAGCGTTGGTGTTGAACTAGTCTCGGGATGAGTTGGGCTCATCGGCGCGCGAATCGTTTGTGTTGTCGCGCTCTGTGTTGGACTCGTCTTTCGTGGCATCCGTGATGTCGGCAGCGGCAGCGGCAACGTCGCTTGGAGCTGAATCATCAAGGATGGCGTCCTCGGTGATGTCGTCTTCTGTGCGGTCGCGGTTACGCCAGTCGTAGATGGTCTCTGAGGCGTCGTCGCGGATGTTGCGAAGGAAGATGACCGAGAGTGAGAACGCGATGAGCGTTGCGAAGATTGCGGCGACCCACAGCTGGAACCCGATGAGGCTCAGAATGACGAGCGGCACAGCAAAAAATGCCAGGCGGGCGAGGGTATAAACGATCCAGGTTTTGCGTGCGGTCACCGAGACAGTCTACCCCCAGGCAACCTGGACCACAGCCGAGTAGCATGGAGTCATGGTTCGTGTGTGGGTAGCTCTTGTTGTAGTTGCCGTTATTTTCACTTTGTATGCACTGGTGGATGCGGCAATGGCTGATCCGAAGCGCGCTCGCGGCGTTTCAAAACCCATTTGGATCGTTGTGATCGTGTTGCTGCCAGTTGTTGGCGGCGCGCTCTGGTTCACCCTCGGTCGTGGCAAGCTGCAACAACGGCGTGTACTCGCACCAGATGACGACCCGAGCTTTATCGGGAAGACCGATCCAGACCTCGACGAGCGCATCCGCGACATCGAGCGGGAGCTTGCTGCCCTCGACGAAGAGACCTTTACCGACCCGCGCAAGACGCCGCCATCCGACGAGGTTGACGCAGGCGACGCTGCTCCCGATGGCTCGGCCGACCCTGCACAGGCTGCGCCTGCAAACGACGAACCGAACCAAAGCATCCCTACTGACGGCTCCGACCCGGAGGCAGACCGACCCAACGGGTCACGCTCAGCAGATGACTAGCGCCCCAGCGAGCGACTTTGCCGCTGCCCTTCTCGCGACGCTTATTCACGAGGGTGTGCGAGACGTTGTTGTGTGTCCTGGCTCACGGTCGCAAGCGATTGCGCTTGCCGCGGCAGCATTTGAAGCGGAAAACGCGTTGTCTGTACACGTTCGAGTTGACGAGCGCTCTGCCGGATTTTTTGCCCTTGGCCTTGCCCGTGAGCTTGGGCGGCCAGTAGCCGTCGTCACCACGAGCGGCACCGCTGTGGCGAACCTCCACCCGGCCGTACTTGAGGCGCACCACTCGTTGGTCCCGCTCATCGTGATTACGGCAGACCGGCCCGACCAGATGCGCGGTATCCGCAGCAACCAGACGACGCATCAGGCCCACCTGTTTGGTGAGGCAAATCGCTGGAGCATCGATCATCCCGCCCCGGTTGGCGCTGCAGACGAAGCGAAACAGGCTCGCCAGATTGCGATCAGGGCCGTTGCCGAATCGCTTGGAGTCGTGACGCGCAATCCCGGCCCCGTGCAGCTCAACCTCGCGTTTGTTGAGCCGCTCTCAGGCTCGATTCCGGATGCCGCAGCCGCACTCGCCGCCGCAGCGGAGGGGCTGAAGGCTGATGCCGCCGCTGCTGAGCTGCTCGGCGATGTGGAGCTTGAGCTGAGCGATGCGGTCGCAACTGACGATTTTGACGAGGTCTCCGCAGACCTCGGCATCGAGCATGATCCGCACCTCGGAGATGGATTTGCACACGTTGATTCCGTGATGCTGTCGGCTGTCGGTTGGCCAGACCCGCGGATCGACGCCTACGTTCATGACGACTCCCGGGTCTCCGTTGTTGTTGCTGGCACGGGGGCAGGAGCTGAAGCTGAGTCGTTCGCCCGAAGTGCAGGGCTCCCATTGCTCGCTGAGGTCTCAAGCGGTGCCCGCTTCGGACGCGAGACGATTGTGCACTACCGCGAATTGCTTCGCGAGCCAGAGGTGCTTGAACAGATCGAACGCGTCATCGTGTTTGGACATCCGACACTCAGCCGCGAGATTCCGCAACTGATTGCCAGGCCTGGCGTCGAAACGATTGTTATCGCTCCTATCGGCAACGAACTCTATAACCCAGGGCACCAAGCGACGGTCTTCGCGAGGGCAGCTGTGGTCGCCGAGGGCTACGATAAGTCGGTTGGTCGGTCGTGGCTTGGGCTCTGGGTGGTTAACGACCGCGCCCTCATCGCCGAGACAACAACCGTGCATGAACCAAACCTTGATGCCGCTCGCGAGACGGGGTACAAGGAACGCTCAGAGTACGCAAAGGCCCAGGTCGCCGTGTTGCGCGAGCCGGTCAGTAGGGAGCTGCTCACCGAATCCGTCTGGCGGGCAACCTGGCCGCATGATCGCCTCGTTGTTGGTGCATCGCGACTCGTGCGGGTGCTCGACGGTATTGCTCCTGGGCGCAACATTCGAGTGATCTCGAACCGCGGCCTCGCAGGCATCGACGGAACCGTTGCCACCGCGCTCGGAGTGGCAGACGGCAGCCAGCGAGGCGAGCAGCCCGGTGCCACACGGGTCATCCTCGGCGACCTCACCCTGCTGCACGATGTTGGTTCGCTCCTACTCACCGAAGGCGAAGCCGTTCCACGGCTGCAACTGTTTGTTGGTAACGATAACGGCGGAACCATTTTTGACGGTCTTGAGGTTGCCGCAACCGCGCCTCCGTCGCTGTTTGACCGGGTGATGTTGACGCCACATGCGGTCTCGATTGAATCGCTTGCCACCGCCTACGGCTGGTCGTACACGCGTGTCACAAACAGGGGTGAGCTTGAGAAGCTGCTGACGGTTCCGGTGACAGGGCCGAGCCTTGTCGAGGTGTCACTGCCTCGCTAGCGTCGGCCCTTGCTTGCTGTTACTTTCGCGCGAGGATCTCGCCGTGCGGCATCGACATCCAGCCGTCTGCATCGTCGGCCCATGCTCGCCAAGCCTTACTGATTGTATGCAGCTGCTCTTCTGTCGCAAATCCGCGTCCAACGGCATCGCCTGCGAATGCGGACTGCAACGCGCGGGCTTCCCACATGCTGCCCCACCACTCACGGTCAGTATCGTTTGCAAAACACCAGATTGAGGCGACGGCCTCAACCTCAGAGAAACCAACCTGGTTGACCCACGCCTTGAGATGGCGGCCGGCGTTTGGCTCGCCGCCGTTGCTGCGATGGACCTGCTGGTACACGTCTTGCCAGAGTGTGAGTCCATCGGACTCCGGATACGTGATGGTGCCCGCATAGTCGGCGTCGCGAACGGCGAGTAGCCCGCCAGGTTTGAGGACGCGGTGCATTTCCCTGAGCGCGGCCACCGGGTCGGCAAGGTGCTGCAGGGTTTGGTGCGAGTGAACGATGTCGAAGGACTCGTCGTCGTAGGGGAGCGCATAGGCGTCCCCGACCACAAAGGTGACGTTCTCGGTGCCCTGCTCAGTCGCATGGGAAGTTGCCTTCTCGATGACCTCGGCAGCAGCGTCAAGGCCGATGACCTCGGCGGGTGCAAGCGCATCCGCAAACTCAACGGTGATCGTTCCAGGCCCGCAGCCGATATCAAGCAGCGAGAGGCCAGAGGCAAGGAACGGGCGCAGGTATTCTGCCGAGTTCTCGATGGTTCGCCAGCTGTGCGATTTCAGTACGCTGGCGTGGTGGCCGTGGGTATAGCGTTCGTTGCTGCGGGTTGTCATGACCCCATGCTAGCGCCGGGGTGTTGGGCCAGCGCTATCCGAGTGCGTCGATGATCGGCTGCAACTTGATGTTGGTCTCTTCGTATTCCGTTTGGGGATCGCTGCCGGATACTATGCCGCCGCCGGCATATGCGGTGACGACGTTGTTGCTGTCGATCTGGGCACAGCGAAGGGCAACAGCCCATTGTCCGTCACCGGAGGCGTCAAGCCAGCCGACGGCGCCGGCGTAGCGACCGCGATCAAACGGTTCGAGCTCGGCAATCAGGGCTACTGCGTCTGGGGTCGGGGTGCCGGCAATCGCGGCCGTCGGATGGAGGGCAGCAACCAGGTCGAGCGAGGTTGCCGCGCTCGTGAGCGTGGCCTCGATGTCCGTTGCGAGGTGCCAGAGGTTTGGGAGCTTCAGGGTGAACGGCATTTCGCTTGCGACAACGTCAGTCACATACGGGGTCAACGCCTCTTGCACGCTGCGCACGGCAAACTCGTGTTCCTCAAGATTCTTGCGGCTGGTGGCAAGCGCGATTGAGGTGACCTCGTCGCTCTGCCCGTCGCGACCACGAGGCATCGTTCCAGCGAGCACCCTTGCGTTCGCGGTTCCATCAAGCGAGCGGATGAGCGTTTCAGGGCTTGCGCCAAAGAAACCGTCGACCGCAAAGGTCCAGCAGCTGGGATAGCCGCGCGCAAGATCGCAGAGCGGGCGGCGAAGGTCAGCGCCCGCCGGGAGCTTGGCAACTACATCCCTTGCCAAGACCACCTTGCTGAGGTCGCCACGGTCGATGCGGCTCGTCGCATCGGCAACGGCGGCTTTGAAACCGTCGGGGGTCATACTGCCGGTGCGCAGATTTACCCGGAACTCCGGGCCGTAGGCCGTTGCGGTTGGCAACGGGTCAAAATCTGTCTCCGACGCCAAGCGGATGCGCGTGACCCACGAGGTGCCGTCAACAAATCCGATGATGGTGCGCGGTACGCGCAGCACGCTTGTTTGGGCGGAATGATCTGCAAACGTAAACGCGCCGAACGCAATGAGGCCGGTGCCAAGGGTATTGACTTGGTTATCAATGACGGCGTTGGCGACGAGGCGCCGCCAGGCGTCTGCAGCGTCATGGAACCGCGAGGCTCCCGAAAACTCGAGGCGCACGGCAGTGCCGATGCCGGCGATGCCGTGGCCCTCGCGCATCCATAATTGGGGATCGCTTGGATCCAGGTGCGCAAGAAGGCTGAGCGTGCTGCTCGCTAGAACGGTTTGAACCCGCAACTGGGGCGTAGGTTGCCCTGAAGATGTCACCTCACCACTTTACTCGCAATTCTGTGAGCTGGCTGCGGCCAGAGCGGAGGCACAAAAAAGGGTTGTGACGAGAACACCCGTCACAACCCCTTCGTGGCAGAACTCGCTAGTTCGTAGCGCCCGCGGTGACCTTCGCCGCCTTGGCCGCGCGCTTCTGCAGCTTGCGCTCCTGCCTGCCCTCAAAGAGCTGGTAAAGCACCGGTACCAGGATGAGCGTGAGCGCCGTTGACGAGATGAGCCCGCCAATCACAACAATCGCAAGGTCCTGCGAAATGAATCCGCTCGAGCCGGTCACTCCGAGCGCCATCGGGATGAGCGCGAAGATCGTTGCGAGCGCCGTCATCAGGATCGGGCGGAGCCGCTGCCTCGCCCCGTTGAAGACGGCGTCGTGAACGTTCTGCCCCTGCTTTCGATACTGGTTGACCAGATCGATGAGCACAATCGCGTTGGTCACCACAATGCCGATCAGCATGAGCATTCCGATGAGTGCCGAGATGCCAAGCGGCTTGCCGGTGATGAGCAGCAAGACGATTGCTCCGGTTGCGGCAAATGGCACGGAGACCAGCAGGATGAGCGGCTGGATCAGCGAGCGGAACGCGGCAACCATGATGAGGTACACAATTGCGATTGCAACGAGCATGGCGAGGCCAAGCTGCTGGAAGGATTCACCCTGCAGCTCCGCGACGCCGCCAAGCGTTGCCTTGACTCCGGCAGGAAGCTTGAGGTCGTCGAGTTCCTGCTGCACTGCGGCGGTCACCTGTCCGAGCTCGCCCTCGTTTGGTAGGAGTGAGATCGTGGCAACCAGATCGCCTGCCTGGCGCGTGATGGCGCTCGGAACGGAAACCTTTTCAACAGAGGCCAGCTCCGAGAGTGGCATCATGCCAGCCATGGTTGGCAGCAGTGTTGCTTCGAGTTCTTCAACCGTGGTTGGGACGGTTCCTGCGTCAACATAGATCTTGTAGTCGTTGCCTTCGACACGGAGTGATCCAACGCTCTGCGGGGAAAGCGTGCCTGCCACGATGCCAACAACCTGCATCTCGGTGAGGCCCTGTTCGAGCGCCTTGGTGCGGTCGACCACAATCTGCAGGGTGGGAAGCGCTGCCTCGCGGTCAGTGGTGACCTCGACGGTGTGCTTGGTGTCCTTGAGCGCCGCGTACACGTCGTCGGCAGCCGAAGCAAGGTCCTGCTCGTTTGCCGCCGTGACGATGACGTCGACGCTTGAGGAGAATCCGGCGCCGCCCGTTTCGGGAAGCGTGATGGTGCCGGCATCCGTGATCTTGGCAAGTGAATTGCGCACGTCATCCTTGAGCGCAACCTGGTCGGCGCCCTTATCGGTGTTGACGATGAACGTTGCCGTTCCGCCGCCTCCGCCGAGCATCGCCGAGAGCCCGCCTCCGCCAGATCCGGCCGTAAGCATGACATCGTCGACGCCGTTAATCGCGAGCAGGGAGTCCTCGACTTCGCCCGCTTTGTCGCTGATCGTGTCGAGGTCGGTGCCTGCCTCGAACTCCTGGGTCACCATGATCATGTTTTGACCCGTGCTGCCAAGGAAGTCAACCTTCAAGAGGGGGACAAGCGAAACCGTGATGACGAGCAAGAGCACGGAAGAGATCAGGGTCACGACGGGGCGACGCTGGGTAGAACGCAGGATGGGCTTATAGGCCCGCTGCAGCCATCCGTTGTGCTCCTTCTCTTCGGCCGCATTGCGGATGGCCTCAAGGTCTTGGCTGCCGTCTGGCGACTTGATGAACCAGTACGAGAGCACTGGAACGATCGTGAGGGCCACAAAGAGCGATGAGATCATTGCGATGCCGACGGTCATGGCAAACGGCACAAAGAGTTCGCCGACCATGCCGCCAACGAGAGCGATAGGCAGGAACACGGCAACGGTTGTGAGCGTGGATGCCGTGATCGCGCCGGCTACCTCGCGCACACCGGCGAGGATGGCAGTGATCTTCTCTTCGCCGTAGCTCAGGTGCCGCTTGATGTTCTCGATGACCACGATTGAGTCGTCAACAACACGACCGATCGCGATCGTGAGCGCGCCCAGCGTGAGCATGTTGAGCGAGTAACCGCCCAGGTTGAGCCCGATGAAGGTGACCAGAACTGAGAGCGGAATCGAGATCGCGGTCACGAGGGTCGAGCGAACCGAGAGCAGGAAAACGAGGATGACGATGACCGCAAAGAGCAGCCCGAGCAAACCCTCGATCGCGAGATGCTCAATCGATTCCTCGATGAACGGCGCCTGATCGAAGAGCACGGTGATCTCGGCGTTCTCACCAAGGTCTGCGGTGAGGTCAGCCAGCTTGTCGTTGACCGCGTGCGAGATCGCGACGGTGTCGCCGTCCGAGGTGGCCGTAATAGAGATGGAGAGAGCTTCTTCGCCGTTGGTTCGGGTGATTGACGTTTTGGGTTCGGTCACAAATTCGACTGTGGCGATGTCGCCAAGGGTGACAACGGTGCCTGGCTGGGTGGTGCTTGCGAGCGGAAGGCTCTTCAACTCGTCAAGGTTGGTGATGGCGGTGCCGCCCTGAACGGGGAGGAGCTCGCCGTCGGCGGTAATGCTGCCAACCGGCATGGTGAAGCCGTTTGATTCGAGTGCGGTCCCAATGTCCTGCGGGCTGATGCCTGCCATCGCAAGCGACATCATGTCTGGCGTGATCGTGATGCGCTGCACCTCTGCACCGCTGACCGCGGCTGACCGCACGCCTTCGATCTCTTCGAGCTGCGGCACGATGGTGTCGTTGAGCCTGGTTGAAATCTCGCTTGAGCTGAGACCGCTCGCGGATGCAGTGAGGAACATGACCGGCATGTCGGCGATGCTGCCGGCGAGCACCTCAGGCTTGGCGTCGGTGGGGAGCGTTGCTTTGACGCCGTCGATGGCGTCTTGTAGCGTGCGCTTAAACTCGGCAGCGTCGACGCCGTAGGTGTACGACACCGACAGCGTGGAGACGGAGCTTGACGAGTTTGCGATGACTTGCTCAACATCAGGGAGACCCTTGACCGCCTGAGACAGGGGGAGGCTGATCTGTTCGTCGATGACCTCTGGGCTTGCGCCTGGCAGCGTTGTCAACACGGTGGTTTGGGGGAGGCTGATCGATGGAATGAGCTCTTGCTTGAGGCTCGTCATCGAGAACAGGCCTACGCCGGCAATCAGCAGGGTAATGAGCGCGACGAGCGCTCTGTTCGCCAGACTAAATCGGGCAAGTCGATACATAGGGGGTAACCGCCATCGAGGGTTGTGCGCAGCGCGCAATTGATTCGTACCAGGCTAAGCTTAGTGCGAGGCTATGTATCTGTCCTGAGTGTCACATGTGTGCGGGGGCGGCAGAGTCCCGGCTACGATTGAGGCCTGAACGCAGTTGGTAATTCCCGGCACGTTCGCCCGCAAGGAGAATCCAGTGTCACCCGATGAACACCGCGTCAGCGAAGCTGCCGAGCGCGACGAGCTCCTCAGTACGCTCCTCGAGCTGCAAAAGAATATGGAGACCACCGTGCTCCCGCAGGTGGTTGAGCCCCTGCTCAAGACCCCACTGACGATTCAGCAGCTGAAAGTGTTGCTCATTCTGGTCACCGAGGTTGACGAAAATACCGTGCAGGGCCTTGCCACGCTGCTCGACGTTTCGCTCGCGACGATGTCCGGCATCCTCGACCGTCTCTCCAATCACGGCATGGTCCAGCGGTCATCGGATGTGCACGATCAGCGGGTGCGCCGCATTAACGCAACCGCCGATGGAAGGGCCGCAATACGGTCACTCATGCTCGCGCAGTCCACGATGGATGTTGGGCCGCTTGGGCGGCTCACCACTGACGAGCTCCGGGCGCTCGCGGTTGGCATGAGCGCCTACCTGCGGGAAGCCGCGGTTCAGGTGCAGGGCGAGCCGCGCGCGGAAGAATAGGTCGGGTCCCAAATCGGGTTCAGAGGTGTGTGTTCGCTGTGGGGATAGTGCTCCAGCCAAAGTGGCGACAAAGGTAGCACTAACATAGAGAGTGTGATGCGCCCAGATAGTACTAAGGACGCGGGGGTCGTCTCCCGCATGTTTGACGAGGTCTCGCCCCGCTATGACCTCACCAACGACGTGCTGTCCGTTGGTAATTCCCGTCTCTGGAGGGTGAGCACCACTCGCGCCGTTCAGCCACGCAAGGGCATGCGAGTGCTCGACATTGCAGCAGGAACGGGCACCTCAAGCGCCGCGTTTGCGAAGTCTGGCGCCCACGTTGTCGCCGCCGACTTCTCGCCTGGCATGATCGCCGTTGGGCGCGAGCGCAACGCGGGCAATCCCAACATCGAATTTGTCGAGGCCGACGCCACCAATCTTCCGTTCGAGGACAACAGCTTCGACGTGACCACAAGCTCCTTCGGGCTGCGCAACGTGAACGAGCCGAAACAGGCGCTCGCCGAGATGTTCCGCGTCACCAAGCCTGGTGGCCGCGTGGTCATCTGCGAGTTCTCGCGCCCGCCGGCCGCCATCATCCGTGAGCCCTACTTCTTCTACACGCAGAACGTGCTTCCTACGATTGCCGGCTTCATCACCGGCGCATCAGACGCATACGACTACCTCAACGACTCGATCCAGGAATGGCCAGATCAGCCTTCGCTTGCCGCCTGGATTCGCGAGGCAGGGTTTGAATCGGTTGAGTACCGCAACCTCACCTTTGGGCTGGTTGCCCTCCACCGCGGATTTGTGCCAACAACGCAGGCAACATCAACGGGCGATGGAACCGCCGGTGCCGCAGAAGAAGACAGGTAACGTGGAACAGGTGTCAGCTCTCGACGATCAGCCAGGCCAAGGCGCTGCCAGCTCCGACAATCTCCTGTCAGTGGCAGAGCAAGAGCTTTCCGACCGCGTTGAGCGCAATCTTGTGCTCATCGAAGAGGGACTGCGCAACGACGTATCCTTCACCTCGCCGGTTGCCGATGCTACTGCCAGATACCTTCTTGATGCCGGTGGCAAGCGAGTGCGGCCCCGGCTGACCCTCCTTGCGGCGGAGCTTGGCGACGGCGTGAACGATCAGGTGCTCGCAGCGGCCCGCGCCATTGAGATTACCCACCTGGCCTCGCTCTATCACGATGACGTCATGGATGAGGCGATGCTGCGTCGCGGCATTACGAGCGCCCACATGGCCTGGTCGAATAACGTTGCAATTCTTGCGGGCGACCTGCTCTTCGCGCGGGCGAGCAAACTGATCTCTACGCTTGGTGCCCGTGCCATTGAGCTCCAGGCAGATACGTTCGAGCGCCTGTGCCTCGGCCAGCTGCATGAAACCGTTGGGCCGGCCGCCGGCGAAGATCCCATCGAGCACTATCTCACGGTTCTTGCCGACAAGACCGGATCGCTGATCTCGTTGTCTGCCCAGATGGGTGTTGTTTTTTCAAACGCTCCGTCCGAGTTTGAGCAGCCCGTTGTTGACTACGGCAATAAGCTCGGTGTTGCCTTCCAACTCATCGACGACGTGATCGATCTTTCGCCCGCGGTTGACGAAACCGGTAAGCGAGCGGGAACCGACCTTCGCGCTGGCGTTGTGACGCTCCCGCTGCTCCTGCTGCGCAAGAGCGCGGAGACCAACGCCGCCGATGCCGAACTGCTTGCTTGCATCGACGCAGAGGTGCAGAAAGCCATTGCGGCCGAAGAGATCGCGGCGCTTGGCGGAGTCATTGAAGACCAGAATGACGAAGACTTCGACGCCGTGGTGACGGCGCTGCGCGAGCACGAGGTAACGCGCGAGACCGAGCGCGTTGCCGAGCGTTGGGGCAACGAAGCGATTGCTGCACTCGACCAGCTGCCTGAGGGGCAGATTAAAGACTCCCTCGTGAAACTGGCTGACACGATCATCCACCGCACGCACTAGGTCGTCGCTGCGGTGCACCCCTTGGTGCAGACGACCACACTGAACGAGCAGAACACAACAGGAGCGCTCTTCCGGGGCGCAGTAAAGGAAGACATGACGAAGCTCAGGCTTGCAATCGTTGGTGCCGGACCCGCGGGTATTTACGCCGCCGACCTCCTGGTCAAAGCCGAACGTGACTTCGACGTGTCAATCGACCTGTTTGAGCACCTGCCTGCGCCGTACGGGCTCGTGCGTTACGGTGTTTCTCCAGACCACCCGCGCATCAAGGGCATTATCAATGCCCTTCGTGAGGTGCTCGATGGTGGAGACATTCGTTACTTCGGTAACGTGCACTACGGCACCGATATCACGCTTGACGATCTCAAGAAGCACTACAACGCCGTTATCTTTTCGACGGGTTCCATCAAGGATGCCGACCTGAACATCCCCGGCATCGAACTTCCAGGCTCCTATGGCGCCGCTGACTTCGTGAGCTGGTTTGATGGACACCCGGATGTTCCGCGCACGTGGCCGCTCGAAGCCGAGTCGATCGCCGTGATCGGCAACGGTAACGTTGCACTCGATATCTCTCGCATGCTCATCAAGCACGCCGACGACCTGCTGCCAACCGAGCTGCCGGACAACGTGTACGAGGGGCTCAGCAAGAACCCGGTCACCGATGTGCACATCTTTGGCCGAAGGGGTCCAGCGCACGTGAAGTTCACGCCGCTTGAGCTCCGCGAGCTCGGTGAGTTGCGCGACGTCGACATGATCGTCTACGACGAAGACTTTGAGCAGTTTGATCCGGCGGCAGAGGCTGCCATCGCCAGCAATAAGCAGGTCATGGTTATCAATCGCGTGATGAACCAGTGGCGCGAGCGTGAGGTTGGCGCGGCATCCCGCCGACTGCACCTGCACTTCTACGCCAAGCCGCTTGAGGTTGTTGGCACCGACACGGGCAACGGCCCAGTCGTGAGTGCTATCCGTTACGAGCGCACCACGCCAGACGGTGAGGGTGGAGTAGTTGGCACTGGGGAGATTCGCGAGATTCCCATCCAATCGATCTACCGCGCCGTTGGCTACTTCGGCTCGCCCGTTGATGGCATCCCGTTTGACGATCAGCGTGGTGTGATTCCGAACAACGAGGGCCAAGTTATTGGTACCGATGGCGAAATTATGCCCGGCATCTACGCAACCGGCTGGATCAAGCGCGGTCCAGTTGGGCTTATCGGCCACACCAAATCTGACGCGATGGAGACCCTGAGTCACCTCACGCAAGACCAGGTGAACTGGTGGACTCCTGAGGATCCTTCTGAGCAAGGCGTGACCGAGCTGCTTGAGTCGCGTGGGATTGAATACACAACCGTCGAGGGCTGGCACCGTCTGGATGAGCACGAGATTGCTCGTGGTGAGGCTGTCGAGCGCCCCCGCATTAAGGTTGTGCCGCGCGACGAGATGATTCGTATTTCGCGCGAGGGGTAGCGTTCTCCGCGGCTGTTAACGATCGACCTGACCCAAATGAGTCTATTTTTGCGGGCAGAGTCATTTTTGCGTCAGGTCGATTGCGAGTCACGTGACGACACGAATTTCACGAAAGCACTTGTTAGGTAAGCCTGACCTAAGTTAGGATTGTGAGTGAGGGCCGGCTACCGCAGGTCGGCCCTCACCACAGTCTTCTGCTGTTCTATCCCTCACGATGGGAGTGCTTTGTTATGCCCGAATTGCCCCTGCCCGAATTCTCGCTTCCCGAGGTATCCGAGTTGCATGATGACACGGCGGTTCACGGCCACGTCGGCTGGAACCCTAAAACTGCCACCGACATTCTGATCGTTGGCGACGAAATGGATCTCCCCGAGATTCGTGACATCCTTGAAGCTCTGCCCGGCTGGGTCCGCGGACAGGTGTTTGTTGAGGTATTCGACCGCAACTTCGTTCGACCGTTCTGGGTTCCGCAGCATGTTGGTGTGACCTGGCTTGCTCGCAACGAGCGCGAAGGTGATCCTCTCACCGGGCGCTGCGCGGCGCCGGGTCAGGCCGCGGCTGTTGCGGCTCGCGCCTGGCTGAGCGAAATGCGCCCTGCGGATTCGGGCGTAGCCCTGCCGGAGCACTGCATGTGGATTGGTATCCGCCACAGTCCGTACAGTCGAGATCTGCAAGACGAGCTGCAAGCAAGCTACGGGTCGACGGCCTAGCCGCAGTGACCACCCGTTCATCGATCCGGAGTTGCGGGTGAATCTTGTGTGGCCAGCCGATGGTGGATTGAGCGCGAGACGATTCTAGAGATCCCTGCGGAGATTGCCGCTCTTGGTCGGGACGTCTCGGTTGACGGAACGCTTGTCGAAGAGTGTGCCTGTCTGCCCTGCGAGCGGGGTTGTTTCCTCTCGCAGTGCTCAAAAGTCTTGATTTTTCAATGAAATTGGCCGATTTACTACGCCTAGTGGTTGGGTGGAGGTCTGGACACTAGGTGTAGTGGTTGCGACACGCCGGGATGGGTTTGTGGACCAAAATATTTCCGTCCAGGCGGGCCTGTGGATAGTTTTCGCAACACGCCTGAGATCGCGCTGTTTTGGGGTCGTTCTGCTGTTGATGATCGGTGGATAACTCGTGGATAACCGGTGGAAAACTACATTCGTGTAACTACATCATCTAGTGGTTGTTCCGAATGTCGGAACCTATATGTAGTATTGAAGAGCGATGTTGGGTACACCCACAAACGCACGATCCTCGGGTAAATTACTTGACCTTTGGGGGTCAAGACAACCCACATATACAAGCCGAAACACTCACTTCTTTATTAGGGATGAATGCCATGTCGATTACCGTTTACACCAAGCCTTCTTGCGTCCAGTGCACCGCGACCTACCGCGCGCTCGACAACAAGGGCATCGACTACGAAATCCTCGACCTCTCCGTTGACGAGAAGGCGCTTGAGACCGTCAAAGAGCTTGGCTACCTGCAGGCTCCGGTTGTTGTAGCCGATGGTGAGCACTGGTCAGGTTTCCGCCCAGACAAGATCGAAGAGCTCGCTTCACGCTTGAGCTAAAACGAATCGAATTACTTCGCAGTTGGCAGGCGCGCGTCGGGTACACAGTCCACGATGAGCACACGTCTTCATTGCGAACCACAACGTTCAGGCGGCATAGCCACTCTGAATGAGATAACAGGTCTGAAGTTGCACCGATCAGGTGCCTGCCTCGGAAACGTAACTCTATAGAACAAATGGAGATGACTGTAGATGAGTAATCTGGTCTACTTCTCGAGCGTCTCTGGCAACACGCATCGTTTCATAACCAAGTTGGGCTTGCCTGCCCAGCGAATCCCGCTCTACCCCCGTGACGAGCCCCTCCAAGTGAAAGACCCTTACGTACTTGTTGTTCCCACCTATGGTGGGGGCCCGAGCACCAAAGCGGTTCCCAAGCAGGTCATCCGTTTCTTAAATGATGAGCACAACCGCGGTTTGATCCGCGGTGTCATCGGTGCGGGTAATACCAACTTTGGTGAGGCGTACTGCCTCGCCGGTGACATTATCGGCAGGAAATGTGCGGTTCCGCACATGTACCGCTTCGAAGTATTTGGAACTCCCGACGACGTTCAGGTCGTCCACGATGGATTGGAAGAATTTTGGAAACAACAGTAATCGATGCCCCCCAGAGCGGGCAGATGGATTACCACTCGCTCAACGCGATGCTCAACCTGTACGGCCCAAACGGAGAAATCCAGTTTGAGAAAGACCGTGAGGCTGCGCGCCAGTTCTTCTTGCAACACGTCAATCAGAACACCGTTTTCTTCCACTCGCTCTCCGAAAAGCTTGAATACCTCGTTGAGAACGACTACTACGAGAAGGCCGTACTCGATCAGTACTCCTTCGAGTACATTTCCTCGCTCTACGACCGGGCTTACGCCAAGAAGTTCCGCTTCCCGACGTTCCTCGGTGCGTTCAAGTTCTACACCTCTTACACGCTCAAGACCTTCGACGGAAAGCGCTACCTTGAGCGCTACGAAGACCGCGTTGTGATGGTGGCGCTTGGCCTCGCCCAGGGCGACACCAAGCTTGCCGACGCGCTCGTTGACGAAATCATCAGCGGTCGCTTCCAGCCGGCAACGCCAACCTTCCTCAACTCCGGTAAGAAGCAGCGCGGCGAGCTTGTCTCGTGCTTCCTGCTCCGCATCGAAGACAACATGGAGTCGATTGGACGCTCGATCAACTCGGCCCTTCAGCTCTCGAAGCGCGGCGGCGGCGTGGCATTTGCTCTGACCAACATCCGTGAGGCTGGCGCCCCCATCAAGAAGATCGAGAACCAGTCAAGCGGCATCATCCCGATCATGAAGCTGCTCGAAGACTCCTTCAGCTACGCCAACCAGCTTGGCGCTCGGCAGGGAGCCGGAGCGGTGTACCTCAGCGCACACCACCCTGACATCCTCAACTTCCTCGACACCAAGCGTGAAAACGCCGACGAGAAGATTCGCATCAAGACCCTCTCGCTTGGCGTTGTTGTACCAGACATCACGTTTGAGCTTGCCAAAAACGGCGAGGACATGTACCTCTTCTCGCCCTACGACGTTGAGCGCGTCTATGGCGTGCCCTTCTCTGACATCTCGGTCACCGAGAAGTACCACGAGATGGTCGACGACGCGCGCATCCACAAGACCAAGATCAACGCCCGCGAGTTCTTCCAGACGCTCGCCGAGATCCAGTTTGAATCTGGCTACCCATACATCATGTACGAAGACACCGTTAACCGCGCCAACCCCATCAAGGGCCGCATTAACATGTCAAACCTGTGCTCCGAGATCTTGCAGGTCAACACCCCAACGACGTACACCGACGACCTCGGCTACGACGTGATTGGTAAAGACATCTCCTGCAACCTCGGCTCGATGAACATCGCGGCCTCGATGGACGGTGGAGACTTCGGCAAGACCGTTGAGACGGCCATCCGCGGCCTTACCGCCGTGAGCAACATGAGCCACATCTCGTCGGTTCCGTCGATCGAAAACGGCAACGACATGTCGCACGCCATCGGCCTCGGCCAGATGAACCTGCACGGATACCTCGCCCGCGAGCGGATCTACTACGGTTCAGAAGAGGGCATCGACTTCACCAACATCTACTTCTACACGGTGGTATTCCACGCCCTGCGTGCCTCGAACCTCATCGCGATCGAGCGCAAGCAGACCTTCGACGGCTTCGCAGACTCCACCTACGCATCAGGTGAGTTCTTCGACAAGTACACCGATCAAGAGTGGCTGCCGGCAACCGAAAAGGTTGCGGGACTCTTCGAGACCTCAGGCGTGCACATCCCAACCCAGCAGGACTGGTCAGAGCTCAAGGCATCCATCCAGGAGCACGGCATCTACAACCAGAACCTGCAAGCGGTTCCGCCAACCGGTTCGATCTCGTACATCAACTACTCGACTTCGTCGATTCACCCAATCGCCTCGAAGATTGAGATCCGTAAAGAGGGCAAGATCGGCCGCGTGTACTACCCGGCTCCGTTCATGACTAACGACAACCTCGAGTACTACCAGGACGCCTACGAGGTTGGGGCAGAGAAGGTTATCGACACCTACGCCGCCGCAACCCAGCACGTTGACCAGGGCCTGTCGCTCACGCTGTTCTTCAAGGACACGGCGACCACCCGCGACATCAACAAGGCGCAGATCTACGCATGGCGCAAGGGCATCAAGACGATCTACTACATCCGTCTCCGCCAGCTTGCGCTTGAGGGCACCGAGGTTGAGGGCTGCGTCAGCTGCATGCTGTAAAGCCGACGGTTGGGGGCACAAGAGCGCTCCCAACCCAGCCCCTGCCCAGCGCAGGTGCATCGAACGTCACGCCACCGGCCATAAGCGCCTTCGCACAGAAACACAAAAGGACACAAAATGACTGAGAAGCTGAAGCTGATCGATCACGTACAAGCCATCAACTGGAACCGCATCCAAGACGATAAAGACGTCGAGGTCTGGAACCGCCTGGTCAACAATTTCTGGCTCCCAGAGAAGGTGCCGCTGTCGAACGACATCCAGTCGTGGGCAACGCTCACCGACGACGAGAAGACGCTCACCATGCGCGTCTTCACCGGCCTGACGCTGCTTGACACCATCCAGGGAACCGTTGGCGCCGTGTCGCTCATCCCGGACGCGATCACGCCTCACGAAGAAGCCGTGTACACCAACATCGCCTTCATGGAGTCGGTGCACGCCAAGAGCTACTCGTCGATCTTCTCAACCCTGTGCTCCACCCGCGAGATTGACGACGCATTCCGCTGGTCGGTTGAAAACCCGTACCTGCAGAAAAAAGCCAAGATCATCATGGACTACTACCGTGGAGACGAGCCGCTCAAGCGCAAGATCGCCTCGACGCTGCTCGAGTCGTTCCTCTTCTACTCCGGGTTTTACCTGCCCATGTACTGGTCGAGCCGCGCAAAACTCACCAACACGGCAGATCTCATCCGCCTCATCATTCGCGACGAGGCCGTTCACGGGTACTACATCGGCTACAAGTTCCAGCGCGGACTCGAGCGCGTCTCGCCAGAGAAGCGCGAAGAGCTCAAGGACTACACCTTCAGCCTCATGTACGAGCTCTACGAGAACGAGGTGCAGTACACGCAGGACCTCTACGACACCGTCGGTCTCACCGAAGACGTCAAGAAGTTCCTGCACTACAACGCCAATAAGGCGCTCATGAACCTCGGCTACGAGCCGCTGTTCCCCAAGTCGACCACCGATGTCAACCCGGCAATCCTGTCGGCGCTGTCGCCAAACGCCGACGAAAACCACGACTTCTTCTCTGGCTCGGGCTCGTCCTACGTCATTGGCAAGGCCGTGGTTACTGAGGACGAAGACTGGGACTTCTAACCATGACCAACACCGCCGGCACAACGGCCGCCACCGCACGAGCGGGGGTGGCGGTTGTGGCCGGCGGTTCTGGTTTTATCGGGCAGGCCGTCATCGCCGACCTCACGGCTCAGGGCTACCAGGTCCGCACCATCAGCAGGGCCGGCGGGGATGCTCGCTGGGGCGACAGCGCCGGCATCCAGCGAGTGATCGACGGTTCCGATCTGCTCGTTAACCTTGCAGGCAAGAGCGTCAACTGCCGCTACACGGATGCCAACCGCAACGAGGTCTTGCGCTCACGGGTTGAGACGACCAGGGCGCTCCGCGAAGCTATTGCTGCTTCGCCCGAACCGCCGGCGCTGTGGCTCAACGCGAGCACTGCCACTATCTACCGGTATGCGATGGGCCGTCCTCAGACCGAGGCTGACGGCGAGCTCGGTAAAGGATTCTCGGTCGACGTTGCTCGGGCCTGGGAACGCGAACTTTTTGAGGGAGAGCTGCCCAATACCAGGCGCGTCGCACTTCGGATGGCCATCGTCCTCGGCGACGGTCCTGCCACCCAGATGCTTGCAACACTCGCTCGGGTTGGTCTTGGCGGGCCGCAGCGCGACGGCCGCTGGTTCTTCAGTTCCAACAGGTATCGAGGCATCGCTCATGGAACCGGCTCAGCCGCGCATCCAACGACCGCTACTGGCCCCGACTGGCACGACTCCCGCGGACGCCAGCGGTTCAGCTGGATTCACACGGACGATGTCCTGCGAGCCATGTGGCACATCCGCGATACTCCAGCACTCGACGGAGTCATCAACCTCTCCTCGCCAAACCCTCGTGACAACACGACACTCATGCGCAGCCTCCGACGCATAGTGAAGATGCCCGTCGGCCTGACCGCCCACCGGTGGATGCTTGAGCCAGCCATGTTTGTGCTCAGGACGGAGCCAGAGCTGGTGTTGAAGAGCCGCTGGGTGCTGCCGGAGCGGCTCGTTGAGAGCGGATTTGAGTTCCGATGGCCGGAGCTCGAACCGGCGCTTCGCAACATCCTCAAACGCTAGGGCACTCGCCGCCGAGCAACACAACAAATGGTCTTGGGGCTAGACGCTTCCAGCGGGTGGCCAAACCCCGATGAGCAGCGCCATGATCATAATCGTGACGAGCTCGTGGGACACGTTGAGCACGGTGAGACCCGTTGGCCGACCGTCGAAGGCGTCGTGGGTGATGAACCGCGCTGCGGTGAAACCCGCCCAAAGAATCAAGCCGGTGAGCAGGGCGTTCACTAGGAACGAGCCGCCGTAGAAGCTCCAGCTGAGGTAGACGGCCCCCGCAAGCACCCACGCCGTTACAAAGCTGACGACGACGGTCACCAGAATTGGTTTGACGGCATCGCCAGCGTTGCCAGACGGGGTAACGTTGGCTGCCTTCATCCAGTAATTGCCAAAGACCTTTGGCGTGTACCAGACGGAACCCACAATCATGCTGGAGAGAGTTGCCAACAGCACGGCCCAGTAGTTAATGTCGGGAATCATGAGAGCACCCTTTCGTCGAAGGAATATGGTGTTTCATGCTACTGCTTAACGCGGCCTGTGCGTCACAGGCCAGCGTGATGTATTAGCCGGCGCAGCCGAAGTATTCGCGGTCCTCGTCAGGTAACTGGGCCCAGGACGGGCGGTCGCGGACATCGTTGACCACAACCCAGTTGTCATCAACCCGCTCGTAGAGCCCGCGGGGACCGTGCGCGAGATAATCGGTGAGCGCCGTCAACAGCGCGGTCACATCGCGCTTTGTAGAGCCAACACCAAAACTGACGCGAAGAGCCGGGCTGGTCTGCTGCAGCCTGGCGAGCAGCGGATGGGCGCAGAATTTGCCGTCGCGCACACCGATACCGTATTCGGCGGCGAGGACAACGGCTAAGTGACGGGAATCTACGCCGTCAAGAGAGAAGCTGACAACACCTACTGGGGCCTCTGAATCAGAGAAGATTTGCAGCACGCGTGCTTGGGGAATCTGACCGAGGCCGCTGATACAGGCCTCGCGCAGTTCGGCCTCGTGTTGGTACCACTCAGACGGATCAAGTTCGGCAAGCGCCTCGACGGCCCGAGCAAGACCGATAACCCCGAGCACATTTGGTGAGCCACCCTCATGGCGATGTGGCCCTGTGCGCCAACCCTGCTGCTCGGTGTCAACGGTTGTCACGGCCCCGCCGCCTCGAAGGTACGGCTCTGCCTTATCGAGCCAGTCGCGCCGGCCAACGAGCACACCAGCCCCAAACGGCGCGTAGGTCTTGTGGCCAGAGAACGCCAGGTAATCGATACCCTGTTCTCGCATGTTCACCCTGCGGTGGGGGACAAGCTGCGCGCCGTCAACAGCGAGCCGCGTGCCAAATTTGTGGACCACATCCGCGATTCGGCGAAGGGGGAGGACCTCTCCGGTCACGTTGCTCGCCCCGGTCACCGCGACGAGTGCCGCTGGCTGGCGGCGCAGTTCGTTCTCAAGCGCTTCGAGCGTTTCGTCGAGCGTGTCGAGCGCCGTGAGAACCCTGCGGCCGCGAGGGGACCAGGGGAGGAAATTGGCGTGGTGCTCGATGTCGAGCACAAGCGTGTCGCCAGGTACCGCGCTGGCAAGGAGATTTAGCGAGTCTGTAGTATTCCTGGTGAAGATGACAGGGTATCCGGCGGGAGCGCCAACAAAACGGGCGACGGTGTCGCGGGCGTTCTCATACGCAGTTGTGCTGATGTCGGAGGCATACCCCGCGCCACGGTGAACGCTCGCGTAGAGCCCGAGGGCTTCGGTCACTCGGTCGGCCACAACGCCTAACGCGGGCGCGCTTGCCGCGTAGTCGAGGTTGACGTAACGGGACTGTGAACCATCAAGCAGGGGCACCATAAGATCAGAGCCAGTGACGTCGAGCAGTGGCTTTGCCACTTCGATTACTGATGGGATGCTCATCATGCTCTCCTCTGCCGCTGGCTCACCGCGGGGCGCGGATGAGTACCCCAAGGCTAAGCCCGGTGGAATGAGGGCGCGAGAGGCGTCGTAGCATTTCGTCACGCGGCGTCATGAGGGGCCGTTCAGCCAGTTGACCGGCGTGTGGGTTACCCGCGAGCGTTGCGCTGGATAGCCCCAGTCATGGCCTCGAGGGCTCGTTCCAAGACCGGTGCCGTCGTGCCAAAGTTGATCCGGGTTGAGGCCGCAGAGGCAGACCCAAAATGACGACCGGGGTTGAGCGCTACTTTGGCTTCGCCAAGGAAAAAATCGTACGGATCGCCTGGGAGATCGGCCTCGGCAAAATCAATCCAACCGAGATAGGTTGCCTCTGGCGCGACCATTCTGGCCTCGGGGACAACGTCGTTGGCCCACGCGACAACACGATCTCGGTTGCCTCGCAGGTAGTTGAGCGTCTCGTCGAGCCACGGCCCGCCCTCGGAATACGCCGCAATCGTTGCCTCCATGCCAAGCGTTGTGGCACCCTGCGGGATGAGGTGGTGGATGCCGGCCCAAACATCCTGGTCGGCACTCGAACTCAAGATAACCTGCGCGCATTTCAGGCCTGCGATGTTCCACGCCTTTGAGGCCGCCGTGATCGTCACGGTATGCGTCGCGGCCTCGTCACTGATCGTGGCGTAGGGAACGTGGGCAGAGCCGTAGACAAGAGGAGCGTGAATCTCATCGCTGAGCACCCGGCCGCCGTACTGCGCAACGATCTGGCTGAGCCTGGTGAGCTCGGGCAAAGTGAACGCCCGGCCGAGTGGGTTATGCGGATTACAGAGGATGATCGAACCGGCACCGCTGGCGAATGCCCGCTCGATGGCATCAAAATCGTAGGCGGGGGAGCTCGTGGGATTCAGCATCGGAATCTCAATAACTTCGCGACCACTCTGCCGAATGACATCAAGAAATGGTGGGTATGAAGGTATCGGGAGTATAACTGCCGTGCCTGCCTCGGTAAACGAGTCGATCGCGATACGCAACCCGGTGAGCACGCCGGGCACGTCGTGCACAAAATCAGGATTGATGGCCGCCCCGTATCGGCGGCGATGCCACTCAGCCGTTGCAGCCTGTAACCGAGGATGGTCGGCAAGCGGGTAGCCAAAATTCTCCCGGCGGATTGCGGCTTCTAAGGCATCAAGAATCGGCGGCGCCGTTGGCAGATCCATTTCCGCAACCCAGAGCGGGAGCACATCTTCCGGGTAGGTGTTCCATTTGACGGTGCCTCGCTCCCGAAGCTGTTGAACGCTGGGCATTCGCTGCTCGAAGGCTGTCCGGATGGTGTGTCCTGCCACGGATGATGTCATGCGCTGCTTTCGTTTTGGCTCTGACTGACCTATACCCCGCCGCGGAGCGCGGTAATCGGCTCAATACGAGAGGCCTTCAACGCGGGATAGGTGCCAGCGATCAACCCGACAATACCACCGAGGGCGGCACCACCGATTGGAACCCAGATATCAAGCACTGGTGCCCACTCTTGCATAACCGAAATGACGACAACCGTAAAGGTTCCGAGGGCTGCCCCGATGAGCCCGCCGAGCAGCCCGGTCGTGACCGATTCCAATACAAACTGGGCGGCAATCTGCTTTCGGGTTGCCCCGAGGGCACGCCGGAGGCCAATCTCGCCCACTCGCTCCATGACGGAGAGCAGCGTGACGTTGGCGATACCAAGCCCACCAGCCAGGAGCGCAATGCCACCAAGCACGAGGAAGATCACGTCAATGTCGGCCTGGACACTCTCTTGCAGGTCGGTAGAGTTCTGGGGCGCAGCAACGGCAAATGCCTCTGGTCGGTTCGGATCGAGGGCGATTGGAGCTTGCTTGCCGACAACCTCTCCAGCGCCAACGGCGATGCGGATCTGCAGCTCGTCGAGCCCGGCCAGTCCGAGGTAGGTGCGGGCCGTGCTCACCGGCAGAACAACCGCGTCAAGGAGGTCTGAACGCCGTTTTACATCGTCGATAATTCCGATGACCGTATAGGATCGGTCGCCGATGAAAATAGATGGTTGGCTGTCAACGCGGTTGATGCCCAGCTGCTCTGCCGTGTTCTTGCCGAGTACAACGACGCGGTCTTCGCGGGCCTCGTGGCCGCTGTCGAAGAACCTGCCGGTCTGCAGCGTGCCGTGCACAACATCCATGAGTTCGGCGGTTGAGGCCACGATGCCTGGCTGAACCTCTTGAGAAGCCGCAGGGTCGTAGATCTCGGCGGCCGTGATGAGGTTGGTACCAGGGTCAACCTTCGAAACAAGGGCGGATGCTTCGACGCCGGCGAGCGAATCAACGCGAAGCGGGGCATCCCACGGCAAACGGCCGGTTGCCTTCTTCTCTCCGCCCCCGTTGGTGGCCTTTGCCGGCGTGACAACAACCTGAGTTGCCGCGACCGCGTCGAACTGGCGGTTGATTTGGTTTGCCGCGGTCTGGGCGAGGCCGACGGTGACCACGAGCGAGAGAATACCGAGCACCGTGCCAAGCAAGGTCAGCACCAGACGTGACGGTCTCGCCCCAACTCCCTGAATGGCCTCATTGATGAGGTCTCTGCGGGTGAAACTGTTTCTTGGCGGTTTGGACTTGCCGTTTGAGGTTTTGCTGCTCCTGCGGAAGAACCGTGGAACGGGAATCGAACGCTTGGGTGTTGACGCGTCCTGAGCCGCATCGGATTCGGTTTCGAGACGGAGTGCCTCAAGACCGAGCGCCTCGTCAAACAGATCGTCGACGCTTCCGGGAGTATCGGGGGAGGCAGGCGTGGTTGTCATTCGGCCTCCTCATTCAGGGAACCATTGACGATACGCACTGTTCGTTCCGCGCGCCCGGCTACTGCCGTATCGTGCGTGATAACAACGAGTGTGAGTCCCTCTGCGTGGAGTTCGTCAAAGAGATCCATCACCTCGCCGGAGTTGAGCACGTCGAGGTTTCCCGTTGGCTCATCGGCGAGGAGGATACGAGGAGACGTCACGACTGCCCTGGCAACGGCTACACGCTGGCGCTCTCCACCAGACAGGTTTCCGGGCAAAAAATCGAGCCGGTGTGACAGGTTGACCCGGTCGAGGGCCGCCAGCGCTCGAGGCTCGCGCTCGGCCCGTGGGAGACCGCTATACATGGTGCCAAGCAATACGTTGTCAAGCACCGTGCGGTTGGGAAGCAGATGAAAGGACTGGAATACAAAGCCGATGCTGCTGCCGCGAAGATGGGCGCGCTCGTCTTCGGAGAGCACGTTGGTATTGGCACCGTCGAGGAAGTAATCGCCGCTGGTTGGCCGGTCTAGCAGCCCGAGCAAATTCAGCATCGTCGATTTTCCCGAGCCGGATGGCCCAACAATCGACAGGTATTCGCCCGATCGGATCGTGAGGTTGCTTGCCCTGAGCGCGTGGACCGTTGGTGGCCCAGGGAAACTCCGCGCGACGTCAACAAACTCAACGACAGGCGGTTCCGAGGCGTCAGCGATCTGCTGCTCGGCACCGGTGAGGGTCAACGTCCCACCACAACTGGGTCGCCAGAGCCGAAAGCCCCGTCCTTGACCGCCTTCACCTCAACGTAACCGTCAGCGGCAAGACCCGTTTCGACGGTGATGAGCTTGGTCTCTTGCTTCTCCGCGTCAAGCAGCACCTCGATGCGGCTCTCTCCACCTGGGCCGGCTTGAACTGCGGCTAGGGGGACAGCTAAGACTTTTCCGTCAGTTGCAGAAACAGGAATGGTGACCTTCACGTTGGTGCCCTTGAGCGCAGTGAGCTGGGACTCAGTGAGATCTTTTGGCGCAAGCACTACGTCGTAGCTTGTGGTTCCCTTTTTGTCTCCCGTGCTCTTTTGCGGTTCGACGCTCACAACTTCTGCCGAAACTGTGCTGTCATCTGGGGCGGGGAACTCAGCTTTGGTACCGGGCTTGAGCAGCTCAGCGTCTGCTTTTGAGACGGTTGAGACGATTTGGAGAGTGGCGCCCGATACGGTCATAGCGACGCCGTTCAGTACGCCGCCTCGTTTGACCGATACTTCATCTACACGGCGGGGGAGGCTGTTGAGATACAGCACCTCACTTGCCGGCAATGAGGTGAGCGCTGATTCTTGTGCGTTGGCAAGGGCCTCTTGTGCCATGTTGAGTGCCGATTGGGCGGCCGTTACCTGGGCGATTTCTGCCGAAGTATCCTTTGGCGCATAGGCTATCGACTGCTGCAGTGCAGCAAGGGCGAGGGCATCGTTTGCCGCAGCGATGGCGTTTGGATCGCCGGCCGCGGTTGCGGTGTTCAGTGCGCGCTGTGCTTCGCGAACAGTATTGTCTGCCTGCGCCTGCTCCACGAGATTTGGTGCCTGGGCCTGTGCGAGTCCTGATTGGGCTTGGGCAAGGTTCTGTTGTGCGCTCTGGACGTCGTTTTGTGCTTGGGTGACTGGGTCGGCGCTACTTGCGCCGGCCGCAGCACCGGCACCGGAACCTGTTGACGTTGGTGGTGTATAGCCAACGCTCTCGTAGAGAGCCTTGACCCCTGCGGCCGTTGAGGAGTCATACATGTTGGAATCGAGACTGCCCGATTCGAAACCCATAGACGCAAGCGCCTGCTTCAGTTGGAGCACGTCGGGCCCGGAGAGCCCAGCGCGGAGCGTGCGATACACGGGGAGATCGCCCGGAAGCACGATCACGGGCCTGCCAACAACCTCAAGGGCGATTGAGCCGGGGTTGAAGATGGCTCCCGCCTCGGGAACCTGCCCTGTGACCACCGGAGAGCCTCCGATGTCACCGGTTTCAAGTTTGACGTCTACCGAATCGGCAAATTTGACGTCGCCGCGAGTCGTCACGGTGTTTGACACGACGCGTTCGTCGATAGGGACAGTGATAAGCCCCGGTGTTGGGGGCTCTGCATCTGCAAGCCGCCTGGGCTGGCGAAATGATGAATTTGGTCAGTACGATGCCTGCGATCATTGCAACGGCAGCGACACCGGCAATGACCCAGATGAGCCGTTGGCCGCTCAGCTTTGATGCTCCTACTGGAACGCGCTTTTTTGTTGCGCTGCCAGGGGTATCTGCGTCGGTTCCTTCGGTGGAAGGCGTTTCGCCCTCCACCAAAGGACCGGATGAATTCACGTTGAGAACCTCTGTGGGTGCATCGGACGATTCGTTCATTTGGGCCGATGCTTCGTCTGTGTTCGTGTCGGAGGCAGCCGAGGCAGCCGAGGCGTCTGCGGCGCCTGCGCGCCGACGAACGGGCTCATCAGAGTTCTTACGTGAAAACATTATTCGGTTCTACCGCTCGCTATTTTTTGCTTTTGGAATCGTCTTTGCCGTATTTGGCGACCATTGCGTCCAACTCGGTCTTGTGCTCAGCGATGAAGGCTTCTTCCAGCTCGAACTGCACGTCGAGCATGATGTTATCGAGGTCGAATTTCTTCGCGCAGTCGAAGTCGTCAACCGCCATAGCAATTTCCTTCTTCTTGAAGTCAGAGATCTCTTTCTCTGTCGGTGGTGTTGGCTCTTCGTACTCATCAGCCGGCTCTTCAGTGCTGAACGAGGTTACAGCCCCTCCTTCGCCATCGACGATCATTCCGCCACCACCCTGGAGCTCATTGAGCGCATTCCAGATTTCGTTGGACGCATCACTGCGCTCCTTGAGGTCGCTGTGTCCCGCGTCGGCCATGCAGGAGGACCACTCTTTAGTGACTTCCTTAACCCGCTTATCGCTGTTTGTCTTTTCGTACAGGGCCGACATCGAGTTCATGAGATCTTGATTTGCTGGGTCGCTCCAGGGGTCATCGTTGCCCTGGTTGTACACCTCGTGCTGCGCGAGACCGTAACATCCCTGTTCTTCCCAACTCGGAGAAATGTAGCTGCCGTCTTCCATCGCGGCTTCCATCTCGGCCTGTTCTTCTTCCGTTGGCATTTTCCCGTTCAACGCTTCGTAGTACGCGTCGCGTTCGGAATCAGAGAGACCGTCAAGGTAATCCTGGTTCGGGTCGACGTAATCTTCGCCGCTCGAGTCGCCCATCATCTCGAGGTTCTGGCTCGCGCCGTAGCCATAGGTCTCAGCGTATTTTCGCGTGCCGTATTCGACCCCGTCTTCGTCGCCTCCGAAGGTAATGCTGCCGTTATTTGAGGTCGGCTTGTAGTCAAAGCCTTCGTCTTTCATGCATTCGGCTACGACCTCTTCAGACTTGACATTAAGCGCGTCAAAATCGGCGTCTTCAAAGCCGGAGAAGGTGTTGAGCTGCTCCCAATACTTCGAGAGCGGACTGTTTTGAGCGCGCTCCATGTACGACTCATTGGAGTCGTCGGAGCCGGTGCATCCGGACAGAACGAGGACTGCGCTCGCTGCAACTGCGGCAGCGGCGAGGAGGGGATGTTTCATTGGTGTACCTCTCAGTGACACACGGCTGTGTGGTGTTGGACTTTGGGGTGCATCGATGGAAGGGATGACCGGTGATGCGGAAACTGCAACCGCTGGAGAGCGGCAAAGATCGATGTGGTGCGAGTCTTTGTTCACAAACTTATAGGGGGCGAGTTCAACAAAGCCGTCTTCGCGGTGACTTCACACCATATTCTGAGGATGCTGTGGCCAGTCGATGGGCTCGCCGAGAATCAAAAACGTTGCTGCGTATGACAAACGCGGTCAGAACAGAATCTCGGTATCCTTTGCGCGTCGATAGACTTTTGGCTGGGGAGATCTCAAGGAGAATTATGAGCACAAACGAGTTTGTCGACGTTGTTGTCATCGGTGGCGGGCAATGGCTCAGCTGCGGCTTGGCAGCTCAGTCAGCGTGGTCGAGAGGTTGTGTTGCTTGAGCGGTTTACGCCTGGGCATAAAGAGGGTGCGTCGCACGGGGCGTCCCGAAACCTCAATCTCAGCTACTCTGAACCCAACTACCTCTCGCTGTTGCAGCGAGCCGTTCCCCTGTGGTCGGAGTTGGAACAAGAAACTGGCACCTCGGTATTTGACGAGGTTGGTGTTGTGACGCACGGTGCGCATCCTTCGCTGACTGGAGTCCGCGACGCGCTAGACGCTCATGGCTTTGCCGCCGAAATCCTCTCTGCGGAGGCCGCCAGTGAACGCTGGGGCGGTATGCGATTTGAGACGGATGTGCTGTGGACCCCTCAGGCAGGGCGCCTCAACGCTGACGTCTCCGTGCCGCGATGCAGGAGGCTGCTGCTGAGCGCGGGGCCGACATTCGTCACGGCGTCAGGGTCGAAAGCATCCGCGTCGCGGCGGATGACCGGGTGGTGGTGACCCTCGACGGAGGAGAGACGATTACGACGTCGAGTGTCGTCGTCGCCGCAGGCGCATGGACGCGCTCGCTCCTCGAAGGCATCGTCGACCTTCCGTCGCTTGTTGGTTACCCAGGAACAGCCGGCTCATTTTCAGCTCGTGGATGCGTCCAACGCCGAAGCCTTCGCGACGGATTGGCCCGGTTTCAACCACCTGCCAGGTGGGAGCGACGAATGGTGGTACTCGAACATCTACGGGATGTACACGCCTGGCGAAGGCATCAAAGCTGGCTGGCATGGCGTTGGGCCGGTTGTGGATCCTGACCACAGGGACTATCAGCCTGAA